>NZ_CP136522.1:641923-962884 GCF_033180165.1 Shewanella youngdeokensis | reverse complement strand
CAGTGCGGTACCAAAGTATACTGGCGTTAATTCACCTTTAAGAAACTGTTGATGATCAAACTCATGTGCCGCACCGGCAACCAGCTCCATTTCATCACGGATGTCATCAGCGTAACTACCGATAGCTTCATCTAATTCTGGGTTATCTAAGCCTTTAATGATCTTTGAGTCTTGGATTGTGTGACCCATATTGTTTTGGTACAAGATCACTTCATCACGTAGCAGATGATAAACACCTTTAAACTCTTTACCCGCACCAATTGGCCAAGTGATTGGCGCGCACTTGATATTGAGCACCTCTTCAACTTCATCCATCAACTCGATAGGATCACGAATATCGCGATCGAGTTTGTTCATAAAGGTGACAATTGGAGTGTCGCGTAAACGCGTAACTTCCATCAGCTTGATGGTGCGTTGCTCAACACCTTTCGCAGAGTCGATGACCATTAAACATGAGTCAACTGCGGTTAAGGTACGGTAAGTATCTTCAGAGAAGTCTTCATGGCCAGGAGTATCTAGAAGGTTGACCAAAGCATCATTGTACGGAAACTGCATTACAGAAGTGGTAATTGAAATGCCACGATCTTTTTCCATCTCCATCCAATCAGACTTAGCATGCTGACCTGATTTCTTGCCTTTTACTGTTCCTGCTTTTTGCAAAGCGTTACCGAACAAAAGCACTTTTTCAGTAATGGTGGTTTTACCCGCATCTGGGTGAGAGATGATGGCGAAAGTGCGACGTTTGTCGACCTCAACTTTATAGCCTGACATGTTTACCTGTAATTCTGGGAGTTCACAAAGGCGGCAATTATAGCTGTTCCCCTATATTTTGGCTACCAGTGCTACAGCTTTAATCAAAGTGAAAGTTGATTTGCAATATTAATAACCCAATAAAAAAAGCCTCCCTAAAAGGAAGGCTTTACAAAAAACTAGCATGAATTGATTAATTTACGGGTTTTACCATCGCAGCATTTACACGAGCCAATTCAAGCCCTGCATATCTATGCTCAACAAAATCATAGATATTTGTTGCAAGTGCTAACCGCAAATAATTGGCAGCTTCGATGCTATCACCGCGTTGCTGCGCAGCTTTAGCAATATAAAAATAGGCCTCACATAAACGTTCGGCATACTCACCAGGATGCTTTAACCCGGTTTTTGCAAGTGTAAAAATGGCATTTTTATCTTTAGTGCCAAGCAAGTAATCAACTAAGGCACTTGACCATGCATCTGCATTTAATTGAGTTCGGTGGTCGGCCATGCGAGTCATCGCGCTTTGCGCATCCAGTTCCATTTCTGCAAAGTACAACCACAGCACTCTATAGCCGTCAGAAGGATCTCGCTTATAAAACTCGCGCATATCGGCTACAGCAAGCTCAGAGCGTTCACCGTAGTAAAGTGAAATTCCGCGATTAAGATAGGCGTAATCATACTCAGGAGAAAGTTCTAGTACAGAATCAAACGCTTCATAGGCATTTTCAAATTGATTCTCTTGAGTGTAATAAATACCTATAAAATTATAAGCATCCGCTAGGTTAGGCTGTAACTTTAGCGCTTGGTGAAAATCAATACGGCTAAGAATTCGTAGCCCAACGCGGTCATAAAGCACGCCTCGATCGTAATGAAAACGCGCACGCTGCTCTACTGTCAACTCTGCTGTTGCGAGTATTTCATTCAGTTTAGCTAAGGTGACCTCTAATTTATAATCGGGTGAAACTGGCGCAACTTTAATGGCGGCGTGGGGAGTACTTTCGGATTTGGTCGATGCACAACCCGTAAGCAACATGCTCATCCCTGTTAACACCACTATTGCGGAGGTCCGCATCTTTTGATTCATCCATTTAACCTTTTTAATTCACTGATTATCATAATCATAGCAATCCCCTGTGACTACTGCTATCAAGGAATTGAAAAATGCTCGTATTTGCATTGCTCTTTATCTATAACAGTCCTTTTGCTTACCTTCTTACCTTATCGATAAGTCATAACCTCTGGTGCAACTCTCATCAGTGATTATAGAGGTAGATGAATGAAACTATTACGAGTTGAAGCTAACTGTTGTGACGGCCAAAAGAGTGTTAATGAAAAATCATTTCACGGCAGTCAGAAGCTGCTACTGACAAAATACCTGAACATTTTCAACTAACGTAGTTGACTAAATATATAGTCATGAAAAGTGAATCGAATACTGCTTGAATAAGCACGGTAGAGAAGTTTTAGATATAAAAAAGGAGGCCATGAGGCCTCCTTTTAACATATCAATTTACAGATTACTCTGCAGCTGGAGTTTCAGCTTTAGGTGCAGCTTCTTTCATTGAAAGACGTACGCGACCTTGGCGATCAACTTCCATCACCTTAACTTTAACTTCTTGGCCTACTTGTAGGTAGTCAGATACATTTGCAACACGCTCTTCAGCGATTTGTGAAATATGTACTAGACCATCTTTACCTGGAAGGATGGTAACGAAAGCACCAAAATCAACGATACGAACAACTTTACCGTTGTAAACCGTACCCACTTCAACTTCTGCAGTGATCTCTTCGATACGACGGATAGCTTCTTTAGTTGCTTCACCATTTGAAGAAGCAATTTTAACAGTACCGTCATCTTCAAGTTCGATAGTAGTGCCAGTCTCTTCAGTAAGTGCACGAATTGTTGCACCACCTTTACCAATAACGTCACGGATCTTCTCAGGGTTAATCTTAAGAGTTGTGATACGTGGTGCATGGTCAGAGATATCTTCACGATGAGAACCGATAGCTTGGTCCATTACATTTAGGATATGAACACGTGCGCCATATGCTTGTTGCAGTGCAATTTGCATAATGTCTTTAGTGATACCTTCAATCTTGATATCCATTTGCAACGCTGTGATACCGTCACGAGTACCCGCAACTTTAAAGTCCATATCACCAAGATGATCTTCATCACCTAGGATGTCAGAAAGAACAACGAAGTCATCGCCTTCTTTAACTAGACCCATTGCAATACCAGCAACTGAAGTCTTAATTGGAACACCAGCATCCATAAGCGCAAGTGATGTACCACATACAGACGCCATAGAGCTTGAACCGTTAGATTCAGTAATTTCAGATACAACACGAACGCTGTATGGGAACTCTTCAGCTGAAGGCATAACGGCATTAATACCGCGCCATGCTAACTTACCATGACCAATTTCACGGCGCTTAGGCGAACCAACAAAACCAGTTTCACCCACTGAGTATGGAGGGAAGTTGTAGTGAAGCATAAAGCGGTTTGTGTACTCGCCCATGATGCTATCAATTTTTTGTGCGTCACGCTCTGTACCAAGAGTACAAGTAACTAATGCTTGAGTTTCACCACGAGTAAACAGTGAGCTACCGTGAGTACGTGGAAGTACACCAGCCATAACGTTAAGTGCACGAACCATATCTGGTTCACGACCATCAATACGTGGGTTGCCAGCAATAATACGGCTACGAACAACTTTCTTCTCTAAGCTACCAAGAAGGCCATCGATTTCGCGTAGATCGGCTTCTGGGTTTTCAGCCAGTAGTGCTTCTTTAGCAGCAGACTTGATTTCGCCTACTTGGGCGTAACGGTCTTGCTTAACTTCGATTTGGTAAGCTTCAGTAAGACCAGCTTCAGCCAAGTCTTTAACCTTAGCAACAAGCGTTTCATCTTGAACAGGAGCAATCCAGTCCCATGCAGGCTTACCAGCTTCAGCTTTTAATTCGCTAATCGCGTTGATAACAACTTGCTGCTGTTCATGGCCATAAACCACACCACCAAGCATCACTTCTTCAGGTAGAGCGGCAGCTTCTGATTCAACCATCAGAACTGCACCTTCAGTACCCGCAACAACAAGATCTAAGTCGCTATCTGCCAGTTGAGTTACATCTGGGTTCAATACATATTCGCCATTGGTATAACCAACGCGAGCAACGCCTAGCGGGCCATTGAAAGGCAGGCCAGAAATAGCTAGTGCAGCTGAAGTACCAATAATTGAAATAACATCAGGATTGATTTCAGGATCAACAGAAACGACTGTGATAATTACCTGAACTTCATTCTTGAAGCCATTTGGGAATAATGGACGAATTGGACGGTCAATTAGACGTGCAATCAGTGTTTCGCTTTCAGAAGGACGACCTTCACGCTTGAAAAATCCACCTGGGATTTTACCGGCTGCGTAAGTCTTTTCCTGGTAATTAACGGTTAGCGGGAAAAAGTCACGGCCAGGCTCTTCAGCTTTCTTTCCGACAACAGTAACCAATACTGTTGTATCACCCATACTTGCTAAAACAGCAGCGTCGGCTTGACGTGCGATTACACCCGTTTCTAATGTAACGGTGTGCTGACCATATTCAAAACTCTTTACGATTGGATTCACGTGAACCATTCCTTAAATTTATTTACCCTAATTACGCGCATAAGTATACTTCAAGTTTATTCAATAGATAAAGAGAATAGATTGACCACAGAGCGGAATCTTTTAGCCAAAGATAGTCGATGATTAACTAATGATCTGTACACACGAAATCCAGACCAACACTCACACAAATAAAGCATTGAATTTTATAGTTATTGCTAGATTACAATATCTGTTACAGGTAATTTACCCTGCCGTATTCGCGTAAAGTATAGTTTCGATATTTTTTTATAAATACCAAATAAATGCATGGAATGCTGCCGATTTAGACCACAAACATCGATAACAGTAAAAAGCTCACTGCTAAAAATATTTACCCACGAATTTTTATACGTTTTGGCCCTTCAATGCTTTATACGCTGCAGATTATTGTAACGGTCTTGATGGCATTGCCAAGATACACAAGCTATTACAATACCCTGTTAAAAACACTGTTATGTATGAAGGTATCAGCTCTAGTTTGAGCAAGCGGTGGCTAGCTGGACATACAAAATACGCACACGGGGCTAATAACGTGAAGAACAGACAGAGTGCAGGAATTAAGTCTATTTAAGCTGATCTATTATCTATGATGGAATATCACCCACAAAAAAAGGAGGCTAAGCCTCCTTTTAATAGGTCGAACGTTATCTAATTAAAGATTAACGACGTAGACCTAACTTCTTGATAAGCTCTTGGTAGCGAACGATTTCAGTGCGCTTAAGGTATGCAAGAAGTTTACGACGAGTACTAACCATACGTAGTAGACCACGACGTGAATGGTGATCATGGATGTGCTCTTTGAAGTGGCCTTGAAGGTGGTTGATCTGTGCAGTTAACAGAGCAACTTGAACTTCAGTAGAACCAGTATCATTTTCACAACGACCATATTCAGCTAGGATTTTAGCTTTAGCTTCAACACTTAGTGACATTTCTATCTCCAAAATAATATTTAAAAAACTTCAGCCGATCACTAACTCAGCCAAAGTGGGCGCGCTATTCTACCCATTATGCAAGGTAGTAGCAACAGGTTTATCTTGAGCCTACAAAAAATTGCGGCTATTCAGACTCTGCTCTTAACACAATAAGTCGTTTTGGCGCCAGCAATCCATCATCATTCATTTGGCCAATACCAACAAACTTATGCTCGTCACCTAAGGTGATCCTTACAAGTTCATCAACGGGCAAATTAGCTACCTGGACTGGGTTGCCATTCATTAAGAATGGAGCCAAATCATCTGATAGGTTAATTTCCTTAAAATCACTGACCGCAGTATCCATAGGCAATAACAGAGGATCAAGTACTTCAGATAAAGTTAACGACTCCTCTTCAGCTTTAGCAACCAATGCTTCAAGTTGGGCAAGTGATACCATATTGTCATATGGGTAACCAGCTACTTGTGTGCGGCGTAACATCACTACATGTGCGCCACAACCAAGCATTTCACCTAAGTCATCAGTGATTGTGCGTATGTAGGTGCCTTTAGAGCAATGAATATCCAGTGTTAACTCATCACCTTCTAGGCTGATAAAATTAAGTTCAAAGACATTGATAGGGCGTGCCTCGCGCGGTACTTCAATACCTTCACGCGCATATTTATACAAAGGCTGACCTTGGTATTTAAGCGCTGAAAACATTGAAGGGACTTGCATCGTTTTACCACGAAAATGCTCAAGCGCCGCATCAAGCTGCTCTTGAGTAAAATTAATTTCACGCGTTTGAACGACTTCGCCATCGGAGTCACTGGTATCAGTACGCTGACCAAGCTTAGCTGTCACTAAATAGCGTTTATCAGCATCAAGCAGATGCTGGGAAAACTTTGTTGCTTCGCCTAAACAAATAGGCAGCATACCCGTTGCTAATGGATCAAGTGCACCAGTATGGCCCGCTTTATTTGCATTAAAAAAGCGTTTAACTCTTTGTAATGCAAAATTAGAGCTCATGCCTGTATCTTTATCAAGCAATAATACGCCATCAATATGGCGACCACGAGAACGGCGAGCCATTACTTGTCGTCCTCAACCTTGTTGCTGTCTTGCTGAGGCTCTTCTGCCGTGCCGTGCTCTTGCTGCTTCGCTTCATCGTTGCTGATAACGCGGCTAACAAGGTTAGACATACGCATACCTTCAACCAACGAGCTATCATAGATAAATCGTATTTCAGGCATTACACGTAGTTTCATACGCCCAGCGACTAATGAACGAATGTAACCAGAAGCATCATCCAATGCTTGTACTTTTTCTTTAACAAGACTCTCGTCTTCTTCAAAGAAAGTCACGTAAACTTTTGCATAGCTTAAATCACGTGAAACATCGACATCATTGACGGTAACAAAACCGATGCGAGGGTCTTTCATATCACGCTGAAGCACTTGTGCAAGCTCTTGTTGTAACTGCTGTGCTATGCGGCGTGTACGACTAAATTCTTTTGCCATAATATGTTTGCCATTTACTTTAAAAAATAAAGGCGGCTAACGCCGCCCTTATAAATAAGTTACAAGATAGGTTACAGAGTACGCGCTATCTCAACGGTTTCGAATACTTCAATCTGATCGCCAACTCTGACGTCATTATAGTTCTTCACACCGATACCACATTCCATGCCGTTACGAACGTCATTAACATCATCTTTAAAGCGACGTAGTGACTCTAGCTCGCCTTCATAAATAACGATGTTGTCACGAAGAACGCGGATTGGAGCGCTACGCTTAATCGTACCTTCAGTAACCATACAACCTGCAATAGCGCCGATTTTAGGAGACTTAAATACGTCACGAACCTCAGCAAGACCAATGATTTCTTGTCTGAATTCTGGCGCTAGCATGCCGCTCATTGCGTCTCTAACTTCATCAATCAATTGGTAGATAATGCTGTAGTAGCGTAGATCAACACTTTCGCTGTCAACCACTTTACGCGCTTGTGCATCAGCACGAACGTTAAAGCCGACCATAATTGCGTTAGACGCTGCAGCTAGTGTTGCATCCGTTTCAGTTAATCCACCAACGCCGCGAGCGATGATGTTAACTTTAACTTCGTCAGTTGATAACTTATTCAGTGAATCAGCAATCGCTTCAAGTGAACCTTGAACGTCAGCTTTAAGTACCAAGTTAAGCTCTTGAACTTCACCTTCAACCATATTGGCGAACATGTTTTCAAGCTTAGATTTCTGTTGGCGAGCCAACTTAACATCACGGAACTTACCTTGACGGTATAGTGCAACTTCACGCGCTTTACGTTCGTCACGAACCACTGTCGCTTCGTCACCTGCAGAAGGCACACCTGAAAGACCTAAGATCTCTACAGGGATTGATGGACCCGCAGCTTTAATTGCTTTACCGTTTTCGTCTTTCATTGCACGGACTTTACCGTACTCAAGACCACAAAGAACGATATCGCCTTGCTTCAATGTACCTTCTTGTACTAGTACGGTTGCAACTGGACCACGGCCTTTATCAAGCTTAGATTCAACAACAACACCAGCAGCCATACCTTCACGAACAGCTTTAAGTTCAAGTACTTCAGACTCAAGAAGGATACCTTCAAGTAGTTCATCAATACCATCACCGTTCTTAGCTGAAACATGAACGAACATGTTCTCTCCGCCCCAATCTTCTGACATTACGCCATGTTGAGACAGTTCAGACTTAACGCGATCAGGGTCAGCTTCAGGCTTATCCATTTTGTTTACAGCAACAATTAGCGGTACGCCACCTGCTTTCGCATGTTGGATAGCCTCAATTGTTTGCGGCATAACGCCATCATCTGCAGCAACAACAAGAATAACGATATCAGTTGCTTTAGCACCACGAGCACGCATTGCAGTAAACGCAGCGTGACCAGGAGTATCAAGGAAGGTGATCATACCGTTTTCAGTTTCAACGTGATAAGCACCAATATGCTGGGTAATACCACCGGCTTCGCCAGAGGCTACTTTTGCACGACGGATATAATCAAGCAGTGATGTTTTACCATGGTCAACGTGGCCCATGATAGTAACAACTGGAGCGCGTGGCTCAACTTGAACTTCACCGTTACGGTCAGCAAGTACTTGATGCTCTAATTCGTTTTCACGGATCAGAATTACTTTGTGACCCATTTCTTCAGCAACAAGCTGCGCAGTTTCTTGGTCAAGGACTTGGTTAATTGTAACCATAGAACCCATCTTCATCATCTGCTTAATGATTTCAGTCGCTTTGATCGACATTTTTGAAGCAAGTTCTGAAACAGAAACCGTTTCACCGATGCTCACATCAGCTTTAACAACAACAGCAGACTTGTTAAACGCGTGATCCATTGATTCTGGCGCAACGCTACGCGCATTGCGTGAATTGCGTGAATTACGTGAATTACGGTTATCTTTACCACGCTTACCTTTACCACCTGGACGGCCTGAACCGGCGTTAGCGTTAGGTGTGTTGTTACCAGCATTTGCAGAAGGTTTACGTGGACGACGTCCACGCTTTTCAGCGTTTGCATCAGCAGTATCTTCAGCAGCACGAGCTTCGGTAGAAGTCGTTACGTGATGATCGCCTGTTTTCTCAGCTTCTTTACGGGCTTTTTCTTCTTCAGCCCAACGCTTAGCGTTTTCTTCAGCTAGGCGGCGCGCTTCTTCAGTCGCTGCTGCCGCTTCTTTATCAGCTTTAGCTTTAGCGACTGCATCTTTAGCAGCTTGAAGCTTATCAGCTTCAGCTTTAGCCGCTTTTTCATCAGCAGTTTGTGCTGGCGCAGCAGCTTGCTTAGCCGCTTTCGCTTTTTCAGCTTTCGCTTTAGCTTCTTCGTCAGCTTTTTGCTTAGCAGCAGCTTCGGCTTTAGCCTGTGCTGCAGCAGCGGCTGCTTTAGCCTCTTCTTCAGCTTTTGCTTTTGCTGCTAATTCAGCTTCTTGTGCTTCGTCACGTTTAACGAAAGTACGTGTTTTACGCACTTCAACTTTAACGTCTTTCGATTGACCACCGCTGCCTGCAACACTCAAAGTAGAAACAGATTTACGTTGGAGCGTCATTTTTGTTGGTGCAGCATCGCCACCGTGTTGCTTCTTAAGAAAATCAAGCAACTGCTGTTTTTCAGATTCAGAAACCGTATCTTTAGCGGTTTTCTTAATACCAGCCTGAGAAAACTGTTCGACTAGTCGATCAGCACTTTTCCCAACTTCTTTGGCTAGCTTGTCTACTGTTGTATCTGCCATTTGTAAATTCCCCTCTGTTGATCGACTTATGCTTCTTCGCCAAACCAACAGATATTACGGGCAGCCATAATGAGCTCACCTGCTTTTTCTTCTGTTAATTCTTCAATTTCGATCAAATCATCAATGCCTTGTTCGGCTAAATCTTCTAGCGTGATTACGCCCATACTTGCCATTACGAATGCCAAGTGTCTATCTAAACCTTCTAATGCTAAAAGGTCTTCACTTGGTGAAGCACCGTCAAGTGCCTCTTCAGTCGCAAGTGCGCGAGTCGAGATTGCTGCTTTTGCGCGCTCTCTTAAAGAGTCAACGATATCGTCGTCGAATCCATCAATTTCTAATAGCTCTGATGCTGGGACGTAAGCGATTTCTTCTAAAGAAGTAAAACCTTCGTCAGCAAGAACTTGAGCAAAATCTTCATCAACATCTAGTGTGTCAATGAACAAGTTTACTACTTTAGCGCTTTCAGCCTGATGCTTAGTTTTCATCTCAGCAACAGTCATCACGTTGAGTTCCCAACCAGAAAGTTGAGTCGCTAGACGGATGTTTTGACCATTTCGGCCAATAGCTTGCGCAAGACTGTCAGCTTCAACAGCGATATCCATAGAATGGTTATCTTCATCTACGATGATTGATGCAACATCAGCAGGAGCCATACAGTTAATCACGTACTGCGCTGGGTTATCATCCCAAAGCACGATATCAACACGTTCGCCGCCAAGCTCATTAGAGATAGCTTGCACACGAGCGCCTCGCATACCTACACACGCACCGATAGGATCGATACGGCGGTCGTTAGACTTAACAGCAATTTTAGCGCGAGATCCTGGATCACGAGCAGCGCCCATGATTTCAATCATCTCGTCAGCAATTTCTGGTACTTCAACACGGAAAAGCTCAATCAGCATATCCGGTTTAGTACGGGTCAAAAATAGCTGAGCACCACGCGCCTCTGGACGTACAGAGAAAAGCAATGCACGTACACGGTCGCCTGGGCGGAAAGATTCACGTGAAATCAAATCTTCTTTAAATAGAACACCATCAGCATTAGCACCAAGATCAACAACAACACTTTCGCGGTTGCTTTTCTTAACCACACCAACAATCAATTCACCTTCGCGGTCACGAAATTGGTCAACGATTTGAGCACGTTCAGCTTCACGTACTTTCTGTACGATAACTTGCTTAGCTGTTTGCGTTGTAATACGGTCAAACGCTACAGAATCGATTTCATCTTCAATATAGCCGCCTAGGCCTATTTCAGGATCGTCATATACTGCCGCTTCTAGCGTAATTTCACTGAAAGGGTTTTCTAACGGCTCGCCAGTGTCTTCAACCACTAACCAACGACGGAAAGTTTCGTAAGCACCTGTTTTGCGATCAATAGCAACACGAACTTCGATGTCACCTTCATATTTTTTCTTGGTTGCTGTGGCGAGTGCAATTTCCAACGCTTCAAAAATCTTTTCGCGTGGTACACCTTTTTCGTTTGAAACCGCCTCAGCGACTAGCAGAATCTCTTTATTCATTCTCTTGCCTCGTTCACCTTGAATTCATCAAAACTTAGCGATTAAATTGCCTTTACGGATGTTATCCAAAGCAACTATCAGTTCGTTACCGTCTACCGACAGAGTAAGCATTTGCCCCTCAATGCCAATAACAGTGCCTTTCAAATTACGACTACCCGCGACAGGCATCGTTAATTGTACTTTAACGGTCTCACCGGTATAAAGTTCATACTGCTGTGCAGTGAACAATGGTCTATCAACACCAGGTGAAGATACTTCGAGTGTGTATTCTGTTGAAATCGGATCTTCAACATCCAAAACAGCACTTACTTGACGACTGGCATCGACACAGTCATCAACAAAAATCCCTTTTTCGTTGTCTATATATAAACGCAAGATAGAGTGCTTACCTGCTTGAATATATTCTAGACCCCAAAGCTCGTGGCCTAATGCTTCAACTGGCGCTTTCAACAGCTCTACCAGTTTGCGTTCTAATGTAGCCAAGGTTACCCCCAGAAAAACAAAAAAGGGCCTAATAGCCCCAGTAAAAAGTCAATTTATATGACCGTTTTGTAAGTCCCAGATAACAAAAAACCCCGTAATGACGAGGTTGATATATCCAGAACCTGTAACAGTATAGGACCTAAATCCATTACTGGGAAGCTGGTTGCGGGGGCCGGATTTGAACCGACGACCTTCGGGTTATGAGCCCGACGAGCTACCAAACTGCTCCACCCCGCGACAACTTCTGCAAGTATATTGAGATTCATCTCGACTTGCAATAATAAAGGGCTTAAATAACCACTTTATTACCTTTGATTCGGTCACTAAACAAAATCAAAGATTTGGTGCGGATGGGGGGACTTGAACCCCCACGAGCTTTCGCTCACCAGCCCCTCAAGCTGGCGTGTCTACCAATTCCACCACATCCGCATAATTCGTACATTGATTGCTTCTTTAATGACTACGTTTAGAGGTTAATAGTCATTTAACAATCAAGTTATTAATCTATTTGAATAATAACTACCATAACATTTTATGGATTAATCAGGGATCTTATCTTCTGCCTGCTCAGTGCTTACTTCAACAGCTTGTGCTGCTTCAGTACCTAAATCATTCCAAGAATCTTCAGCTTTAGTGTGATTTGCACTTAAATTACCTATTGCTAGGCTTAAGGCAAAAAACGCAATGGCTAAGATTGCTGTTGAGCGAGTCAAAAAGTTACCAGAACCTGATGAACCGAAAAGTGTACCTGATGCGCCAGAGCCAAAAGAAGCTCCCATATCAGCGCCTTTACCTTGCTGGATTAGGATAAGTCCAATTAGACCTAACGCAACCAACAAATATACAACCATTAGAACTTCATACATATTTATGCGCTCATCGCTATCGTACATAGACTGAGAAATTCAGTAGCATTGAGGCTTACACCACCAATTAAACCACCGTCTACATCAGGTTGCGCAAATAAATCCGCGGCATTACTCGGTGTTACGCTACCACCGTACAAAATCCTGATATTTTCTCCGATAAATGGAGATACTTCAGAGAGGCGTTTGCGAATAAACGCATGAACTTCCTGTGCCTGCTCTGGCGTAGCGCTTTTACCCGTCCCTACTGCCCATAACGGCTCGTAGGCGATAATAGCGTTGTCAAAAGCCATAGTGCCATTTTTTTCAATGACGATATCTAACTCTTCAGCAATAACTTCGAAAGTTCGTCTTGCTTCGCGAGCTGGACCTGACTCACCAACACACAGTATCGGAGTCAAACCATGTTTTTGAGCTGCAGCAAATTTCTCTGCTACGATATCACTTGTCTCACCGTACATACGGCGACGCTCTGAATGCCCGATAATAACATATCGACACCCTGAATCTTTTAACATCTGACCAGATATTTCACCAGTATACGCACCGAAGTCATGTTGACTGACATTCTGCGTGCCCATTCTGACAAGACAACCATTTAAGGCTTCTTTATTTTCATCTAGTAGCTGTCGAACGCTTTCTAAATAAATCGAAGGCGGACACAATACCACTTCCGCAGAATCATTTTGGAGCTTGGTAGCGAATTTTTTGAATAACTCTTGTGCAAGTTGTGCACTGCCATTCATTTTCCAATTACCAGCAACCATGGGACGTCTTAGTGCCATTACGGTCTCCTCTGAAAGCGGCGTGAATAATAGCGAACCACTTGTGAACTTACAATACCTAAAAGTGGAATTTTTACTAAACTCGGTTAGAACGCATATTTTTTATGCTACCAAGGAGTTATATCCGTAATACGGGTCCACTTTCATGTCTATTTTCATCTATGCGAGCAAACTCAGCAAGACATTTATACTAAATTACGAACTGCATCAGCGATGTAGTTTGCAAATTCAGTCACATCTTTAGCGTCGTCACCTTCAACCATCACTCTAAGTAACGGTTCAGTGCCAGACTTACGTAATAATACGCGTCCTCTTGTTCCTAGTTTTTGTTCTACTTCTTGTTTTGCCGCTAATACTTCGTCTGAAGTTAATGGGTCATTGGAACCTTCAAAGCGAACATTGACGAGTATTTGCGGCAGCATGGTGATACCAGCTGTCAACTCCTCTAAGCTAGCGTGCTGGCGGCGCATGGCTGCAAGCACCAAAATACCCGCAACGATTCCGTCACCGGTTGTACCGTGGTCAAGGTTGAGGATATGGCCCGAGTTTTCGCCGCCAATTTTCCAGCCTTTTTCCTTCATCAATGCCATCACATAGCGATCGCCTACATTAGAGCGAATAAATGGAATATCAACAGCTTGCAGCGCTAAATCTAAGCCAAGGTTAGACATCAATGTACCGACCACACCACCACGTAATTCACCGTGTTTTTGTGCATCAATAGCCAAAATATAGAGAATTTCATCGCCATCAATAACTCGACCGTTACGGTCAACCATCATAATCCGGTCACCATCACCGTCCAATGCGATACCTAAGTCGGCATTATGCTCTATTACGGTTTCACAGATCTTAGCCATTGAAGTGGCGCCGACCTTGTCATTGATATTTAGACCATTTGGCTTATCGCCAATAGCAATAACTTCTGCACCTAGCTCTCTAAATACATTCGGCGCT
The DNA here is from genome assembly GCF_033180165.1 of Shewanella youngdeokensis. Taxonomy (GTDB): domain Bacteria; phylum Pseudomonadota; class Gammaproteobacteria; order Enterobacterales; family Shewanellaceae; genus Shewanella; species Shewanella youngdeokensis. Next base: position 948,691 of record NZ_CP136522.1, on the reverse strand, counting down.
ATATGATATGTTGCGCCATGGGCACAATCGACCACAATCTTGAGCCCGCTAAGAGTTTGTTCTGCTGGAAAGTGACTTTTACAATATTCAATGTAGCGGCCCGCAGCATCATTAATACGACCGACTTTGCCTAACAGGTGAGACTCAACACAGGTTAATGGTTTTTCTAGTTCAGCTTCAATTTCAAGCTCGACGCTATCATCAAGCTTACTACCATCGGTATAGAAAAACTTAATGCCGTTATCATAATATGGATTATGCGATGCACTGATCACGATACCCGCTTCAGCGCGGAAAGTGCGGGTCAAATAAGCAACCGCAGGGGTTGGCATTGGTCCTATCAGCAATACATCGAGACCTGCAGCAGACAAACCCGCCTCAAGTGCAGATTCAAAAAGATAGCCAGAAATACGGGTATCTTTACCGATAATCACTTTACGAGTACCAGCTCTAGATAATACACGGCCAGCTGCCCAACCTAACTTAAGGGCTAGCTCAGGCGTCATTTTACCCGCACCCACTTTACCGCGAATGCCATCTGTACCAAAAAATTGTCTTTGTTTCACGAAAACTCCAAACTTAAAACGGGGGTAGAAATGGATGCTCAGATCCTACCCAGTACTTGATATAAACTGCAGTTCGACTCAGTTAATACCCTGGTAATGATTCGTTGCATGTAATACGGCCAACATATCTGCAGTTTCTTGTACATCATGCACCCGCACAATACTTGCACCAGCTTGTACTGCTAGCATATTTCCAGCTAGAGATGCGCTTAACCTTTGCGACACATCTCGATTAAGCAGTTGGCCAAACATGCTTTTGCGTGACATTCCCGCGAGCAAGGGTAACCCCAACGGTTTAAACTCACTTAAACGGCGTAATAGCTCGTAATTATGCGCTAATGATTTACCAAAGCCAAATCCGGGATCCAGTACAATGTTTTCACGCTTCATTCCCGCTTCCAGACATGCTTCTATTCTGTGTTTAAAAAACTGGTTAATGTCTTTAATCACATCATCATAAGCTGGCGCTTGCTGCATTGTTCTTGGCTGCCCTTGCATGTGCATCAAGCACACAGGCACATTAAGCTCACTCGCCGCCTCTATCGCCCCTGGCTCTTGCAATGCTCTAACATCATTAATAAGGTCCGCTCCGGCATTCACCGCAGCTCTCATGACCTCAGGCTTGCTGGTGTCGATTGAAATCCACACATCATGGTGCTTTGCAACGTATTCAATCAAAGGCAACACTCGCTCCAGCTCATCGGCTTCAGATACCGCATTCGCTCCAGGACGTGTCGATTCACCACCAATATCGATGAACTTAGCGCCTTGCGCAACCATGACATCAGCTTGGTGGCAGGCAGCCGCAATTGAATTGAACTGCCCACCATCAGAAAATGAATCAGGGGTTGCATTAAGGATCCCCATGACCACTGGGCTAGATAAATCTAATGACTTATTGCCGCTCGTTAGTGTTGACAAAATAAACCTCCATAAATAAAAAAACCCCATTAAAGGGGTTTTTTTAAAATATCTAAAGATTACTTAGCAGCTGATTCATCTGCATCAGTGACATCAGTTTTAGTCTCTTCAGTTTCTTTAATGTCATCTTTCTTTTCAGAAGGTGCACCATTGTTATCACTGTCGTTATTAGACTGCTGATCCTTTTGCCACTCCGCAGGTAAACGAACTTCACGGCGTTGCATTAGGTCTTCAATTTGATCTGAATCAATGGTTTCATACTTCATCAATGCGTCTTTCATTGCATGAAGTATGTCCATGTTATCTGTAAGGTACTGCTGCGCTCGGTCATAGTTTGAGTCAATCAGCATCTTAACTTCAGCATCAATAATTCGCGCTGTGTCATCTGACATATGCTGCGATTTACCCATGCTGCGCCCTAAGAACACTTCATTTTCATCTTCAGCATAAAGTACCGGACCTAGCTTTTCAGAGAAGCCCCACTGAGTCACCATGTTACGCGCGATTGATGTCGCATATTTAATATCTTGCGAAGCACCGGTAGACACTTTTTCTCCACCGTAGATGATCTCTTCCGCTAAACGTCCACCGTAAGCAACTGAAATTTGGCTTTCAAGTTTCTGTCTGCTTTGGCTAATCGCATCAGCTTCTGGCAAGAAGAACGTCACACCAAGTGCTCGGCCACGTGGAATAATCGTCACCTTATGTACAGGATCATGCTCAGGTACTAAACAACCAACAATTGCGTGACCCGCTTCATGGTATGCAGTCATCTCTTTTTCAGCTTCAGACATCACCATGGTACGTCGCTCTGCGCCCATCATGATTTTGTCTTTTGCACTTTCAAATTCTTCCATGCTAACCACACGACGACTGTTACGTGCAGCGAATAAAGCAGCCTCGTTGACCAAGTTAGCAAGGTCTGCACCAGAAAAACCTGGCGTACCACGTGCAATAACACTGGCTTTAACACCATCAGCTAACGGTACTTTACGCATGTGAACTTTAAGGATTTGTTCACGGCCACGAACATCAGGCAAGCCAACAACCACTTGACGATCAAAACGACCTGGTCGAAGTAAAGCAGCATCTAATACATCTGGTCGGTTAGTTGCGGCAATAACAATTACACCTTCGTTACCTTCAAAACCATCCATTTCAACCAGCATTTGGTTTAATGTTTGCTCACGCTCATCATGACCGCCACCAACACCAGCGCCACGTTGGCGACCTACAGCATCGATTTCATCGATAAAGATAATACAAGGCGCTGATTTTTTTGCTTGCTCGAACATGTCACGTACACGCGATGCACCGACACCAACAAACATTTCAACGAAGTCTGAGCCTGAAATAGTAAAGAATGGGACTTTAGCTTCACCGGCAATAGCTTTAGCGATCAGTGTTTTACCTGTACCTGGAGGACCAACTAACAACACACCTGTTGGAATGCGACCGCCCAATTTTTGGAAGCGTGTCGGATCTTTAAGGTAATCGACCAATTCTTTTACGTCTTCTTTGGCCTCATCGCAACCTGCAACATCCGAAAAAGTCGTTTTAATCTGGTCTTCGCTCATCAACTTAGCTTTGCTCTTACCAAATGACATTGCACCTTTACCGCCTCCGCCACCTTGCATTTGACGCATGAAGAAGATCCACACACCTATCAGCAGTAGCATTGGGAACCACGAGATAAATATTTGGGTTAAGAATCCTGACTCTTCAGCTTCTTGACCTTTCATCATTATGCCCTTGCGGTCCAAATCGTTGATTAAATCAAGATCCGGCATTGGCATAATAGTGACAAATGGCTCACCAGTGCGTTTTGTTCCTTCAATAGTTCGTTGATCGCTTTTCACTTCGACAGTATTTATTTGCCCCGTGCGAACATCTTCTAAAAAGGTAGAATAATCCATCTTCTGTTTATTTGAAGAAGAGGGGGAATAGCCCTGGAATACCGACATCAACACAACTGCGATGACAACCCAGAGAATTAAATTTTTAGCCATGTCACTCAAATTACTCGACCTCTTTTAAAGTCTTTCGAAAACCAATGTTAGAGTACTTACAATAGATTACTATAACTTGTACCCAGTCGCCACAAGATAGACTTCACGCGATCTTGCTCGCGATGAATCTGGCTTACGTGTTTTAACTGTTTTAAATGCTTGTTTTACTGCTTTCATGTATTCGTCAAAGCCCTCCCCCTGAAAAACTTTCACGGCGAAACAACCATTAGGTGCCAAAACTTGATGACACATATCTAAAGCAAGTTCCACTAAATACATTGCACGAGGCTGATCAACCCCGCCGCTACCACTCATGTTAGGGGCCATGTCAGATAATACAACATCGACTTTAGCATCACCTACACGAGTTAAGAGTGCATCAAGCACTTTTTCTTCGCGAAAGTCGCCTTGTAGGAAGTCGACACCAACGATTGGATCCATAGGTAGAATGTCGCACGCTATCACTTTGCCTTGATCTCCAGCAAGCTTCACCGCAACTTGTGACCATCCACCAGGTGCTGCACCTAAATCAACTACAGTCATACCTGAACGAATCAGTTTATCTTTCTCTTGGATCTCCTCTATCTTAAAGGCCGCACGTGACCTAAACCCACGTTTTTGCGCGAGTTTAACATAGTGATCGTCGAAATGTTCTTGCATCCAGCGAGAAGAACTCGCTGTTCGTTTTTTACCTGACATTTAAAATCCGCAACAATTGAGAGTTACACAAAGCTTATATAAGGGTAGAATAGCGTTTTTTCAACAGTAACTCAGCATAAAGTTGGTATAAATGAACTTAACAACCAAACAAAAACAGCACTTAAAGGGCTTGGCGCATAATTTAAAGCCTGTAGTGATGCTTGGTGGCAACGGCTTAACTGAAGGTGTACTGGCTGAAATAGATAGCGCACTCTCTCATCATGAATTGATCAAAGTGAAAATAGCCTCTGGTGACAGAGAGCTAAAAAAAGCAATCGTTGACGCCATTGTACGTGAAACACAAGCTGTTAATGTACAGCTTATTGGTCACGTATTAGTACTGTTCCGTCAGTCTGAAGAAATGAAAATTGCTGTGCCAAAGGCAAAGTAATACATTAAGTAACCTATTACTTATATACGCAAAAAGCCGCTAATTCACATTAGCGGCTTTTTTTTTCAAAATTAAAGCGATATTAACGACTAAATATATTCGACTTTAATTATTTCAAAATCATTGGTGCCGCCAGGGGTTGTGATCGAAATTTCATCGTCGATACTTTTACCCACTAAGCCACGTGCAATCGGAGAACTAACTGACAGTAAGTTTTCTTTTACGTTAGCTTCGTCTTCACCCACGATGCGATATGTCACTTCTTCATCAGTTTCAATATTCAAAATTGTCACTGTGGTACCAAAAATAACCCGACCAGTATTTGGCATAGTGGTAACATCAATAATTTGCGCGTGAGATAATTTACCTTCAATGTCGCGAACTCGAGCTTCACATAGGCCTTGTTCTTCTCGTGCTGCATGATATTCAGCGTTTTCTTTTAAATCACCAAGCTCACGTGCCTCACCAATTGCCAGTGCAATTTTTGGACGACGTTCAAATTTCAAAATTTCTAATTCTTTACGCAGTCGTTCTGCACCGACGACAGTCATTGGAACCTTACTCATAAGCTTCTTTCGTCTCCTTTAAAACAAAAGCAGTCCTCGCCAACTTAAAAATTGTCGACGGGGTCATAATCTGTGGAATTGCGCCATTAAGAACGCTGAATGCATAAGTTACGCATAGGGAATTAATAAAGCTTACTCAACCTTGGCTTTAGTTACTAGCAAAGTCACAAGTTTTTTTACTAACCGCAAGTATGTTCACTTATTTGACACATTGTTCAACCCTATAAAGTGGCTGTGCACACTGCCTATTCTACATGAATGAGTCAAATCCACTAAAGAGTTTATGTCACTCGCCCAGGTGGTATTAAGTTAACTGTTAAAGTTGGCGCTGTTTCTTGCCATAAAAAAAGGCCGCTATATGCGGCCTTTTATAGATAACTTAACTTAATCTACAATGCGTTTATGTAGCTCTTGCACTGAGTTGACGTTTGTACGGTCATCGGCTGCATGCGCCATACATGTAGCAAACGCTGCATTCAATGTCGTGGTGTAGTTCACTTTGTAACGCAATGCACCGCGACGAAGTTGGCGTGAATCTTCAATCGCCTTACGACCTTCAGTGGTATTAACAATGTAGGTGTACTCGCCATTTTTAATGCGGTCAAGAATGTGCGGACGGCCTTCATGGACTTTATTCACAAGACGTGGATTAATCCCCGCTTCGCCCAAAATGACTGCTGTACCATGAGTCGCATCAATTTCGTAACCTAACCCTATGAGCTTAGCCGCGAGATCTGCAACACGTGCTTTATCGCTATTACGTACCGAAATAAGTGCACGTCCCGACTTTGGCACTTCTGATGTCGCACCTAGCTGGGCTTTGGCATAAGCTTCAGCAAATGTATCACCCACGCCCATGACTTCGCCTGTTGAGCGCATTTCAGGGCCTAGTAGAGGATCTACACCTGGGAACTTATTAAACGGCAGTACCACTTCTTTTACAGAGTAAAACGGCGGAATAACTTCCTGTGTGAAGTCTTGTGACTTAAGGCTTTGGCCAGCCATTACTCGAGCGGCAATCTTAGCTAACGGTACACCGGTCGCTTTTGATACAAATGGCACAGTACGCGCAGCACGTGGGTTAACTTCAATCATGTAGATCTCGTTATCCTTAACTGCAAACTGTACGTTCATTAGACCAATAACACCCAGCTCCATTGCAAGCTTACCTACTTGCTCACGCATGCGGTCTTGTACATCTTGGCTTAAGCTATATGGCGGCAATGAACAACCAGAGTCACCTGAGTGAACACCTGCTTGCTCGATATGCTCCATAATTGAGCCAATCACAACCGTTTCACCATCACAAACGGCATCGATATCAATTTCGATAGCGTTATCAAGAAAACGGTCTAGCAGTACAGGTGACGCATTCGATACGCTTACAGCTTCATTAAAGTAGCGGCGAAGATCTTGCTCGTCATAAACAATCTCCATAGCTCGACCACCCAATACATATGATGGACGAACCACCAACGGGTAACCGATGCGCTCAGCAGAAATAACCGCACCTTCAACCGTGGTCACGGTATCGTTTTCTGGCTGTTTCATACCTAAGCGCTCAATCGCTTGCTGGAAGCGTTCACGATCTTCTGCGCGGTCAATTGCGTCTGGGCTGGTGCCAATAATCGGTACACCTGCGGCTTCTAAATCTCGCGCTAATTTAAGCGGTGTTTGACCACCGTATTGCACGATAACGCCTTTTGGTTTCTCAATGCGGACGATTTCAAGCACATCTTCAAAGGTGATTGATTCAAAATAGAGGCGATCAGACGTGTCGTAGTCGGTTGAAACCGTTTCAGGGTTACAGTTAACCATGATGGTCTCGTACCCGTCTTCACGTAACGCTAATGCCGCGTGTACACAGCAGTAATCAAACTCAATACCTTGACCGATTCTGTTTGGTCCGCCGCCCAGCACCATGATTTTGTCACGGTTTGATGGGTTAGCTTCGCACTCTTCTTCATAAGTAGAATACATGTAAGCTGTATCGGTTGAGAACTCAGCCGCACAGGTATCGACACGCTTATAAACTGGGTGGATCTCAAACCGAGTACGTAGTTTACGTACTTCAGTTTCGCTTACACCTGCAAGGGCTGCTAAACGTGAATCGGCAAAACCTTTACGTTTAAGCTTACGTAGTACGTCTTCGGTAAGTCCAGCAAGCCCCGTTTCCGCAACTTGTGCTTCGCTTTTTAGCAAATCTTCAAGCTGTACTAGGAACCAAGGGTCAATATTGGTCAAACCAAAGATATCTTCAACACTAAGACCGGCGCGGAAAGCATCAGCAATGTACCAAATCCGCTCTGCACCAGGCTCTTTTAGCTCATGACGGATGCGAGAGAGCGCATCGGTTTCAGCTAAATCAATTTCAGGACACAGACCTTTCTTGCCAACTTCCAAACCACGAAGCGCTTTTTGTAGCGACTCTTGGAAAGTACGGCCAATCGCCATCACTTCACCCACTGATTTCATCTGTGTGGTTAAGCGATCATTTGAGCCAGCAAATTTTTCAAAGTTAAAACGCGGGATCTTTGTTACTACGTAGTCGATTGCAGGCTCAAATGATGCAGGAGTTGCACCACCAGTAATGTCGTTGCTTAGCTCGTCAAGAGTAAAGCCAACAGCCAGTTTTGCTGCAATTTTAGCGATAGGGAAGCCCGTCGCTTTTGATGCGAGTGCAGATGAGCGAGAAACACGTGGGTTCATCTCAATGATAACCATGCGGCCATCTTTCGGATTAATACCAAACTGGACGTTTGAACCACCAGTTTCAACACCGATTTCGCGCAGTACTGCAAGTGATGCATTACGCATCAACTGGTACTCTTTATCTGTTAATGTTTGCGCTGGAGCTACGGTGATCGAGTCGCCCGTGTGCACGCCCATTGGGTCGAAGTTTTCAATGGCACAGACAATAATGCAATTATCGTTGCGGTCACGAACCACTTCCATTTCGTACTCTTTCCAACCAATCAAAGATTCGTCGATAAGCAATTCGCTGGTTGGCGACAATTCTAGACCTTGAGAACAGATATCCTCAAACTCTTCTTTGTTGTAAGCGATACCGCCACCACTGCCGCCCATGGTAAATGATGGGCGAATGATACATGGGTAACCAACTTCAGCTAATACAGCACGTGCTTCGTCCATGTTGTGCGCAATACCAGCACGAGGACATTCAAGTCCAATCGCCTTCATTGCTTGGTCAAAACGGCTGCGGTCTTCAGCTTTGTCGATAGCATCAGCAGTTGCGCCAATCATATCAACATTGAACTCTTTTAGTACGCCACGGCTTTCGAGTTCAAGTGCGCAGTTAAGTGCGGTCTGGCCACCCATTGTCGGCAAAATCGCATCTGGGCGCTCTTTGGCAATAATGTTGCGTACCACTTCCCAGTGTATTGGCTCGATATAAGTTGCATCGGCCATCTCTGGGTCTGTCATGATGGTGGCAGGGTTAGAGTTAACAAGAATAACTCGATAACCCTCTTCGCGTAGCGCTTTACAGGCTTGAGCGCCTGAGTAGTCAAACTCACAGGCTTGGCCAATCACAATTGGTCCAGCACCTAGGATAAGAATACTTTTAATATCAGTACGTTTTGGCATTGCTTAAATCGTCTCCTGGATGAGTTAACTACTTGGCGTTCGAACGATACAGTTCAATCAAATCAATAAAATGATTAAACAGTGGCGCTGCATCATGGGGTCCAGGGCTCGCTTCAGGGTGTCCTTGGAAGCTAAACGCGGGTTTATCGGTCAGGTGTATACCTTGCAAAGAGCCATCAAATAGTGACTTATGGGTCACTTTAATGTTGGCTGGCAATGTTGATTCATCAGCAGCAAAACCATGGTTTTGGCTAGTGATCATGACATTACCTTGCTCAATATTGCTCACAGGATGGTTAGCACCATGGTGACCAAACTTCATTTTCAGGGTTTTAGCGCCAGAGGCTAATGCTAATAACTGATGACCCAAACAGATCCCAAAAACCGGAATATCGGTTTTTAAAATATCTTGAATTGCAGCAATCGCATAGTCACACGGTTCAGGATCACCTGGGCCATTTGATAGGAAAACACCATCAGGGTTCATCGCTAGTACTTGCGATGCTGGAGTTTGTGCAGGTACAACTGTAACGTCACAGCCACGGTCAACGAGCATGCGTAAAATATTACGTTTTACACCATAATCATACGCAACAACTTTATACTTAAGCTCAGCTTCAGTTTTATCAGTAGGTAACCCACCAACAAGACGCCAGCTACCGCTGCGCCATTGATAGGCCTCAGTGGTGGTAACTTCTTTTGCTAAGTCCATTCCTTTTAAACCAGGGAATGCTTTCGCTGCTGCAAGCGCTTTAGCTTCATCCAAGTCACCCACAAGAATACATCCTGCTTGAGCGCCTTTTTCTCGTAAAATACGAGTCAATTTACGGGTATCAATATCTGCAATACCAACAACATTGTTAGCCGTTAAGTAATCACTTAATGATTGCTGATTACGAAAGTTACTCGCCATCAACGGCAAGTCTCGAATAATCAGGCCACAAGCATGAACAGACGACGATTCAGTGTCTTCTTCATTTGTGCCGGTGTTACCAATATGTGGATAAGTTAATGTTACGATTTGACGGGCATATGATGGATCAGTCAAAATTTCTTGGTAACCAGTCATTGAAGTGTTAAATACCACTTCACCAACAGACATCCCTTCAGCACCAATTGCAGTGCCAGAAAAAACGGTTCCATCTTCAAGTACGAGTAAGGCAGACTTTGTCAACGCGACCTCCGGAAAGAGCCAGATCATTGAAATACAATGTTTTTTTGTGTTTTTTTAAAATACCAACTTTCGCTAAAATACGAAATTTTGACAAATTCCGGCGATTCTATATGTAAAGTTGGTACTCGTCTATAGTGCAACTGTGCTTTTATCAAAAAAAAGAGTTTCCCAAAAAAACACAGTAGCAATTTTGAATAATTATTTACTTTAAGCCAAGAACTTGCTGCATGTCGTACAAGCCTGCTTTTTGCTCAACTAACCAAGTTGATGCACGCATAGCACCATTAGCAAATGTCATCCGACTGGAGGCTTTATGGGTTATTTCTAGTCGCTCACCCATGTCTGCAAATAAGGCCGTATGCTCGCCAACAATGTCGCCAGCGCGAACGGTGGCAAAGCCTATGGTTTTTCTGTCGCGTTCTCCGGTGATCCCTTCTCTGCCATATACAGCACACTCTTCTAGATCACGACCCAGCTTTTCGGCAATGACCTCACCCATCTTTAAAGCAGTGCCTGATGGCGCATCTTTTTTAAAACGATGATGGCCTTCAAGGATCTCAATATCACTGTATTCACCCATAACTTCAGCTGCAACTTCTAGCAGCCTCCACATGAGGTTTACGCCAACAGCCATATTGGGTGCTAGCACAATTGGAATTTGTTCAGAGTAAGCACTAATGTGCTCTTTTTGAGCATGATTGAAACCTGTAGTACCAATGACGATGGCTTTGCCATTTTTAGCACACCAATCGGTATGGATGACGCTCGCTTCTGGCGAAGTAAAATCAATAAGTACATCAAAATCATCAGCTGCATTATCAAGTGAGTCAGTGATCGGAACATTCATCGTACCAACACCAGCAAGCTCGCCAGCGTCGACACCTAACAGCGTCGATCCCGCTCGTTCAATCGCCGCGCCTAAAAGTATCAACTTATGTTGTTTAGCCGCATCAATAAGAGTTCGTCCCATTCGACCACTGCCGCCGGTAATCGCGACTCTTACTTGTTCCGTCATTTCAATCACTCCTGCACAAACCAAAAAAAAGCCTAAGGATTAACTTAGGCTTATTGTCTTACTTAACAATCTCTAACAATTCAACTTCGAATACCAAAGTTGAATATGGCGGGATAGAAGCTCCCGCGCCACGCTCGCCGTAAGCAAGGTGTTGTGGAACGTACAATCTCCACTTAGAACCAACACCCATCAACTGAAGGGCTTCAGTCCAACCAGCGATAACGCCTGATACTGGGAATTCAGCTGGTTCGCCACGAGTCACTGAACTATCAAATACATCACCAGAGATGAATGTACCGTGGTAGTGAGTACGTACTGTTGAATCAAAACCTGGCTTCTCGCCGTTTCCTTCAGTAATGATTTCATACTGTAGGCCTGATTCCGTTGTCACGATGCCATCACGAGCAGCGTTTTCAGCTAGGTATTTTTCACCCTCTTCTGATGCAGCAGCTGCGGCAGCTTCTTGAACTTTTTGGATACGTTGGCTGATTTCAGTAAATGCAATTTGCATATCTTGCATAGCAACTACACTTTCTTTACCTTCAAAAGCGTCAGAAAGACCCAATTTAACGGCAGAAATATCGATACCTTCAAACGAGTTTGCAGCGAGTTGCTCACCAAGTTGACGACCAACACCGTAACTTGCTTGCTCTTCGATGGTACTGAACTTATCAGACATAATGATTATTCTCTCAATGATTCAATGAATTTTCGCGCGTAACTTTATCATATTATTCGCAATATAGCCTTAAAAAGTGCGGTTATTTTGGCCGTTGGCAACGATTTTTCACACTAATCAGGCTCGCTTTGTATAGTGGTTGAACCTCTGTCTGCATTTTTTGCAGTTGCGCGATACGTTGCCCGTGAGATGGGTGAGTTGAAAGCAGCTCTGGCCCTTGCTCTCCGCCAGCTTCAGCCATATTGCGCCATAACGCCACGCTCTGGCTAGGGTCAAATCCAGCTGCAGCCATTAACTTAACACCCACTACGTCAGCTTCGGTTTCTTGCTCGCGACCGTAAGGCAGCGTATAACCAACTTGTACACCTAAACCTAAGGCGCCCATGTAAAGTTCTTGGTTTGATATTCCGCTCACCCCTAGCGCAAGTTGAGCCAATTGCATGCCAGTATTGGTCATTTTCGCTCGCGATACTTGCTCATTACTATGGTTAGCTAATACATGTGCAACTTCATGCCCTATGACCGTTGCCAACTGGTCTTGATTTTGCGCCACCTTGAGTAAGCCCGTATAGACACCAATGTGGCCGCCGGGCAGTGCAAACGCATTGACTTGCTCTGATTCAAATACCACCACGTCCCAATGTTGGCTTTGATCCGGTAACGCTTGAGTAATGCGACTGGCAACGCAATCAACATATTGCGTTAATGCGACGTCATTACTGATTTTTTCATTCTTTTTAATTTCAGCAAATGAGGCGTTCCCGAGTTGGGTCATCTCTTGCGACGAAAACAGTAACGTTTGACCTCGGCCAGTTGGCGACTGATTCGTTGCGCAACCCGACAGCAATAACACCACGCTTATAATTAACAGTAATCCCTTCATCGTTAATTCAATCCAATTTTTGAGTAAAAAAAAAGCCTCGCAATGCGAGGCTTTTATTGTATAACAACTAACCAAATTATTAGCTATTCAAATCTTGAAAAAACTTTTTAACACCGTCAAAAAAACCTTCAGCTTTTGGGCTATGTTTTTTTGATTGACCTGTTAAGGTCTCTTCAAATTCGCGTAACAACTCTTTTTGGCGCTCATTAAGGTTGACTGGCGTTTCCATTACAACCTTACACAGTAGATCACCAACAGCATGACTACGAACTGATTTAACACCTTTACCACGCATGCGGAACATACGGCCAGTTTGTGTTTCAGTTGGGATTTTAAGATTAACTTTACCATCTAATGTTGGCACTTCAATCTCGCCGCCCAATGCAGCCTTGCTAAATGAGATAGGCACTTCGCAATAAAGGTTATTACCATCTCTTTGGAAAATAGCATGCTCACGCACACTAACCTGAACATATAAGTCACCAGGAGGTGCGCCAAACTCACCCGCTTCGCCTTCACCTGTTAAGCGAATACGATCGCCAGTATCAACTCCTGCTGGAATTTTAACTGATAAAGTTTTGCTTTTCTCTACGCGACCTTCACCATGACACTTCTTGCAAGGATCTTTAATGATCTTACCGCGGCCATTACAAGTAGGACAGGCTTGCTGTACAGCAAAGAACCCTTGACGCATCTGCACTTGGCCTTGACCATGACAGGTACCACAAGTGGTTGGCTTAGAGCCTTTTTTAGCACCACTACCATCACAAGGTTCACACGCTGCCAGCGTAGGAATGCGTAGTTCCTTGCTTAGCCCTTTAACTGCTTCTTCTAAAGACAGTTCAAGGTTATAGCGTAGATCGCTACCGCGCGCAGCTTGACGTTGCCCGCCGCCACGACGGCCACCGCCGAAGATATCACCAAATACGTCGCCAAACACATCGCCAAAATCAGCACCGCCGTGACCACCACCACGATTAGGATCAACGCCAGCATGACCAAATTGGTCATACGCCGCTTTCTTATCGCTGTCGGTTAGGATTTCATAAGCTTCTTTAACTTCTTTAAAGTTAGCTTCGGCTTCTTTATCACCTGGGTTACGATCAGGGTGAAACTTCATTGCTAAACGCTTGTAAGCTTTCTTCACTTCGCGTTCGCTGGCGTCACGTCCGACACCTAATACTTCGTAAAAATCTCGCTTTGACATAATCTAATGCTTTCTTTGCTGGAGTTGCACGAACGGGCGTTAGAGTTGCCTCAAACGCCCGCTAGAATAAATTAGGAGTTATCCGGCATTATTTTTTGTCGTCTTTCACTTCTTCAAACTCAGCGTCAACAACATCGTCAGCGGCTTTCGCATCTGGTTGAGCTTCGCCTGCACCTTCGGTTTGTCCTGGCTGAGCTTGTGCTTTAGCTTGGGCAATTTCCATTAGCTTAGAAGAAGCTTCCATTAACTCTTGAGTCGCTTTTTCAATTGCTTCTTTGTCGTTACCTTTAGTCGCAACGTCAACAGCTGTCATTGCCGCTTCAATTTTTTCTTTTTCGTCAGCTGGTAATGCATCACCTGCTTCTTCGATTTGCTTCTTAGTTGCGTGAACCATGCCATCAGCTTGGTTACGTGCAGTTACTAGCTCTTCGAATTTTGCATCTTCGTCAGCATGTGCTTCTGCATCACGTACCATTGCTTCAACTTCTTCATCGCTTAGGCCAGAAGAGGCTTTAATAGTGATGTTTTGTGCTTTACCGGTTTTCTTGTCTGTAGCAGATACATGCAAGATACCGTCAGCATCGATGTCAAAAGCAACTTCGATTTGTGGCATGCCACGTGGAGCTGGCTCAATACCTTCTAGGTTGAATTGACCTAGAGATTTGTTACCGCTTGATTGCTTACGCTCACCTTGCAATACGTGAATAGTCACAGCAGCTTGGTTATCGTCAGCTGTCGAGAATGTTTGTGACGCTTTAGTCGGGATAGTGGTGTTCTTCTCGATAAGCTTAGTCATTACGCTGCCCATAGTCTCAATACCTAGAGACAATGGAGTAACGTCTAGTAGCAATACGTCTTTAACGTCGCCAGACAAAACACCAGCTTGAACTGCTGCACCAATAGCAACGGCTTCATCAGGGTTAACATCTTGACGTAGCTCTTTACCAAAGAATGAAGATACTTCTTCACGTACTTTAGGCATACGAGTCTGGCCACCAACAAGAATTACTTCGTTGATATCAGAAACTGAAAGGTCAGCATCTGCTAGGGCTACTTTTAATGGCTCAAGTGAACGAGTAATCAAGTCTTCAACTAAAGATTCTAGTTTTGCACGAGTGATTTTAACCACTAAATGCTTAGGACCTGTTGCATCGGCAGTGATGTATGGCAGGTTAACTTCAGTTTGAGTTGCGCTTGAAAGCTCAATCTTCGCTTTTTCAGCAGCTTCTTTTAGACGTTGCATTGCTAGCGGATCATTACGTAGGTCAAGAGATTGCTCTTTCTTGAACTCATCAGCTAGGTAGTTAATCAAACGGTTATCGAAATCTTCACCACCTAAGTGAGTGTCACCGTTGGTCGCAAGTACTTCAAAAGTTTGCTCGCCATCTACGCTGTCGATTTCAATGATAGAGATATCAAAAGTACCGCCACCGAGGTCGTATACAGCAACAATGTTGTCACCTTGCTTTTTATCAATACCGTAGGCAAGTGCTGCTGCAGTTGGTTCGTTAATAATACGCTTAACTTCAAGCCCTGCGATGCGACCAGCATCTTTAGTAGCTTGACGTTGTGAATCGTTAAAGTATGCAGGAACAGTAATAACCGCTTCTGTTACTTCTTCACCTAAGTAATCTTCAGCGGTCTTTTTCATCTTCTTCAAGATTTCAGCTGAGATTTGTGGTGGTGCCATTTTTTTACCTTGAGCTTCAACCCAAGCATCGCCGTTATCAGCACCAATAATGTTAAATGGCATGATGTCAACGTCACGTTGAACTTCATCATCTTTAAAACGACGACCGATAAGACGCTTAATAGCAAAAACAGTGTTTGTTGGGTTTGTTACAGCCTGACGCTTTGCAGGTTGACCAACTAGCGTTTCATCAGCAGTGTATGCGATGATTGAGGGTGTAGTACGATCGCCTTCAGCATTCTCCAATACGCGCGCTTTGTCGCCATCTAATACTGCAACACAAGAGTTAGTTGTGCCTAAATCGATACCAATAATTCTACCCATGGAGTCCTCCGAAATCTAAAACTAAATTTGTTATTTGATGATTGAAATGGGGGCGACTTAATTGTTTTCAAGTCTTTTATTTTTCCCAGTTCGTCTCTTGATTATCTATATTGGGACGTTTGAAACGAATACAAGGGGGAAAAAGTAAACTTTGTCATTTAATCTGTCTTTTTATTTATCGTATTGGCCAAAAATGTATACCGCATACAATTTTTAACCATGCGTATGGGCATGTGCCTGTGACGCGATAACGTTTATGGCCTACGCGTTATGACACAATCCCATCAAGCTTATGTTTTTGCCATTGCAGCTATACTGCTTTGGTCTACCGTTGCAACTGCATTTAAGCTAGCACTGTTGCACTACAGTCCGTTACAGCTCGTTTTTATTGCATCATTTACTTCGATTATTGCACTCAGCGCCACCCTTGCAGCACAACGTAAAGGGGCGTTAGCTCGAAAGCTGTTTATCGCGCGGCCGTTTTTTTATTTGCAAACTGGACTACTGAATCCTTTTTTTGTACTACCTTGTGCTATTTAAAGCTTACGACCTGCTTCCAGCGCAACAGGCACTCGCCCTAAACTGCACTTGGGCTATATTGTTGCCATTATTGTCTGTACCGCTGTTATCACAACAGCTCAGAAAAAGTAACGTGACCGCTGCGATAGTGGCTTACATAGGTGTACAGCTTAGTGCCACCAACGGTCACTTCTACGACTTTGATTTTGAAAGCGGCGTAGGGTCGCACTCGCGCTAACCCGCACTTTGCTGTGGTGCCTTTACTGGATTGTGAACACCAAAGACAAAGGCGACCCCATTGTTAGCTTGCTACTCAGTTTTTTAGTTGGCCTCCCCTTTATTGTCGTAACATTATTAGGGACAGAAACTTTACCTAGTTGGAATACTCAGGCGTTTGCAGCGGCAATCTATGTAGGATTTTTTGAAATGGGCGTCACTTTTGTATTGTGGTTAATCGCCTTAAAAAAGCCAAACGTACAGCAAGTATTAGCACGTTGGTTTTTCTGTCGCCGGTGATGTCTATCGGCTTTATTGCTTGGATTTTACAAGAACCTATAACATCCCCACATACATGGGACTGACGTTGGTCCTTTCCGCGCTGGTGTTACAGCAGTTATTGCCTCAACTAAATAAGCTCAAACACTCAAGAGCCGTAACGTTAACTAGGAATCACATTTAGCTTGGTTATTAGCTTGGTTATTAGTAGATAGCAAGGTGCCATGCCGCTAGTATTGGCGGTTATGTTGTCGATAGTATCAGCGGGATTGGGCTACCGACTGTGCCAACTGAAGCTGGCACAGGTCGATAGCTGCGATATAGTTAACGTGCTGTTATCTCGCCAAAGTTGGCTTAACCTCGGTTACTTATCGCTTTCATTTTTATTGATCAGCAAGATAATCAGCATCATGCCAAACAAGGTTACAATGCTCACCTGTAGTGAGCCTGAAATATGCACCCCTATTTTAGCATTATTGAGAATATCAAAAATATCTTTGAGTGCACCGACCGATATCAAAGCCATTGACCCCGACAATACTTGAGTTAATCGCTTACTATTGCGGGTTTGCAATTTTTCGTACAGTTTTGCTGTTTCAGCGATAATTTCTTCTTGTCGGTATTGGATTTTACTCAGTGTCTCTTGAGTCCGCGTATGCAGTTTGGCAAAGTCCATTTGCTCAAACACCTTGTGGATCATACGAGTATGATCGGGGAAGGTCATCATGCTGCCTGCGCTAATTAAATCCAGCAGCCAATGGGCATCATGAGTAAACTGCTTTAAGCATTCCCCTTCAGCGGTGAGCGTCTCCATTTGCGCTCGAAGCTTTGCTGCAGAAATTTTCTTATCTTTCAGTGTTGGAGCGGCTTGTTCCAAGCTCAGTTTAAGCTGTTTATCTAACATTTTGTTGGTGAGGTGAAATAAATTGTAAATAGCTGATGCTACATCCATCATTTCAGATGCTTGTTCTAACACCCAATTTGGTTGCTGCAACAAGCCAATAATGCACTCATGGTGATTAGTGTAAACAAACTCATCACGGTTGTAGCAGTCTCGATTTAAATTAAATTCGTCAGATGTTACCGACCGCAAGCACCAGTCATCTACAGCGGTACGTAACTCCCGCTGTTGTAACACAAATACCGGATAAGCAAAATGCGACTTTAATGACTTAGCCGTGACAGAGCTATATTGACCATCAACACACTCAACTAATCGATCCACTAAAACCGACACAAATCGATTATCGGTTTTATTGAAGGTGAGCATTTCTGACGCGGGCTTTGTGTAATGATCAAAATTGTCACTAAGCGCCAGAGCTAACTCGTTAAAACGACTTTCAGCAAAATCTTCAAGTAAGCCTAAACGTTCTGCGTTCCAGCGCATATCTTGATCCATCGCAAAAGGCGTACCCAGTGACATTGCATGGCGGACACCGCTGGCGCTGACATTATCAAGCGGAGCTTTGAGATTTAAAGCAAAAATGCCCATTGGGTAGTAAATCAATTCAACACTAAAGTTAAGCTCACCCTTGCCCTCTTTGTCGCGAAAAATCATTGATATGTCAGGCAAAAAGCAAGAATAAATATCTTCAAAGCTATTGGCAATGCCAGCCCAAATATCATTAAGCATATTGCGGTGAGGAGTTTGTGCATTCCAACTATCAGGAAAGAGTTTATGACTGGTTGAACCTTGGTTAACCGCGTCACACAATGACTGCCTTAACTCGCGTGTCACAATGTGGTTTACGCTAGCAAAATACGAAATACTGATGGCGCCACGTTCTACAAAAAGCTCACCAGAACCTTTGGTTCTGTTTTGGCTAAAAAAGGCTAACGGCGGCCACAACGCTTCCAAGTCCGTCGACATAATATACTTGTCGTTATCCGTTAACGCATTTACAGACTTAAGAAATAGCGGGCGTTGCTCTGCCATTTTTTGGGCTAACAGCTCTGGATCTCCCCAGCGAATATCACACAACTTAGCAATAATAGAAACACCGTCACTAAAATAGCGATAGGAGCTAAACTCTTGATGTAAATATTCTGTATAAAGCTGACGTTCAAGTTCAGAAAACTGCGAGTGCAGAGCATCAACTTCAACAAGGTGCGCTTCAATGTTTTGAGTCGCCTCTGTCATCAGCCACTCTTGACTGGTATAAAAACCACGGTCTATCCGGCAAATGTCAATTTGAATTGCAGCAAACTTTTGCAGCGCCTTGTTAAGCCCACAGAGGGGTAAAACAGTTAATGCGGTAATACTTGAGCGAACCAGCGTCTCGGCATGATGGTAACGATTACTCTCTTCAACCTCATGCCGCGCAAAGCCATAGCAACCACAAAACAGCAATAGGATATCGTCGTCACTCACCCCTTCTAAGCTACTCGCTGTAATGACGGCTTCGTTCTCTAATTGATCAATAAGAGTAAAAGCGGCTGAACTTTTAGCCTGCAGTGCTTTTTTGGCCCATTGAAAGCACTGTTCAAAATCTTCTTCTCTAATTAGTTTAAAAAAATGAATTAAAATAGTTTGCTGCGCAGCAACTCGGTCAAGAGTCATAAAACGTCCTTGGCTAAAATTCGTTGTCGTTGTTGGGCATGTCTTGGATCATCAAGGGGCAGGTAATAACTTTGCGTAAAAATATGTTCCACAATATTGCTAAGCTCAATAGCTGATGGCTTGCCTTGGTTAGGTTTCGACCGATACATAAGTGCCATAGGGCTAGAATCGGCATCGTCATAATGTGGAGATAAATATTCTACGTTAAATTTAGTAAAACCTAATTTTTGGTAAAATGCTTCTGGACCCGATTCTGCTTCAACTAACAGCCATTTTAAACTATAATGAGCGCCGAAAAAATCAAAGAGCTCATGGCACAGTCGTTTTCCAAGACCTTGGCCTTGGTAATCAGGTGCTATGAATAAGTAACCTAGCATGGCAAAAGACAAAGTTGGGTAGATTTCGGTCAATGACATACCTAAAACTTGTTCATCTTTGCACAACAATATGCAACGAGATTCGCCGCTATTAACCGCTTGTTCTATGGCGGCAATAGGCTCTCGTTCCCATTGGGGGAAAACGTCGCAATACAGCGACATAGCTTGTTCCCAAAGTGGGCCCACCGCATGTGTAATTTGTTTTGTAAGCATCAATTTCGTACATTTATTTTTTTTATATTGTACCAAAACTTACATCATAATTGCTCTTACATTTTGAGGAAGTTATCGACTTTGACGCACCAGATAACCAACTCGTTTAACTCACAATGCCAGATAGCTTTATTAAAACTATAATTGGGGACATGTCAGCACTGATTAATGCTGAAACACCGATGCAACGAAGGTTACATTGAATTTTTGCCCATTGTGATGGATGACTGTATCGCCACAGGTAGTGCAGCACATTCTGAGCCTCTGCTAATCAAATTAATCACCTTAACCATTTTATAGAGGTGGCATTACCAACAACTGATTAATTCGCTACAGAATTAATCGATTCGAACAAGATCGATTATTAGGTGAAATGACGTAAATGTCCTGCACCACGGATTAAAGCCAATTGATTAATCCTCAAATTCATAGATTTATTCACTTGCTCAACATCCAGTAAATGAGCAGGTAATAAATATGTCTTTGCGATAGCAAAGCAAAAATGGAGTCAGTAAATGACTGATTTAAAAAATAGTACAACACCGACTAGCGTATTCACTGACAAACAAGATCCCGTCAGTAATCGCCAGAGCACAGCCAAAAAATCAACGAGCGAAAAGCTCGGGTTAGACAACCCAGCTTTCTGGTACAGCGGTGGTTTTCTTGCAGCTTTTGTGTGCTTAGCACTGATTGACGGTGAGTTACTTTCTAGCATGGTTAACACCGGTTTTAATTGGGCGGTAAAAGTTTGTGGCCCATACTGGCAAGTCCTGTTGTTAATGACATTTTTAATTGGTATTGCTTTAGCTGTTGGCCGTACAGGCCGTGTTGTCTTAGGTGGTATTGAAAAGCCTGAAATGGACAGTTTTCGCTGGATGGCGATTATCTTCTGTACCTTACTCGCAGGTGGAGGCGTATTTTGGGCCGCTGCTGAGCCTATTGCTCACTTTGTTAGCCCACCGCCTTTATTTGGAGCTCAAGAAAGTCCACAGCAAATCGCAGTTAATGCATTGTCGCAATCATTTATGCATTGGGGATTCTTAGCTTGGGCGATTGTTGGTAGCTTAACCTCAATCGTAATTATGCACCTGCACTATGACAAAGGCTTACCTCTTAAGCCCCGCACCTTGCTGTACCCTGTCTTGGGTGACCGAGCACTAAAAGGTCACACCGGTGCCCTGATTGATGCATGTTGTATTATTGCTGTAGCAGCAGGAACCATCGGCCCAATTGGCTTTTTAGGTCTACAAGTCAGCTATGCTCTTAACGCCTTGTTTGATCTTCCTGACGGTTTTACCACCCAATTTATTATCATTCTCTTCGCAATTACTTTATACACGATATCTGCACTCAGCGGGTTACACCGCGGCATGCAAATGTTGAGTCGTTATAATGTAATACTTGCATCAGCACTTATGATTTACATCCTAGTTTTTGGCCCTACTAACTTTATTGTTAATGGCTACATTCAAGGTGTTGGTAGCATGCTGGACAACTTTATCCCAATGGCGACTTTCCGCGCCGATGAAGGCTGGTTAAGTTGGTGGACTGTGTTCTTCTGGGGTTGGTTCCTCGGTTACGGTCCGATGATGGCTATTTTTATTGCCCGTATTTCTCGTGGTCGTAGTATCCGCCGTCTTATCACGACAATTAGTGTGATAGCGCCTTTAGTCACTTGCTTTTGGTTCACCATTGTTGGTGGCTCAGGCCTCGCGTTTGAAATCGCACAACCTGGCTCGGTCAGTGGTGCCTTCGAAGGCTTCAACCTACCAGGGGCTTTATTAGCAGTTACAATGCAACTGCCGTTCCCGATTGTCATCTCTATTTTATTCTTGATCTTAACTACGATTTTCATTGTCACCACGGGTGACTCAATGACTTACACTATCAGTGTTGTTATTAGTGGTGAAACAGAGCCGAACCCAATTATTCGTACATTTTGGGGTGTGATGATGGGTGTAACAGCGCTTGTACTGATCTCGCTCGGTTCTGGTGGTATTTCAGCACTGCAATCTTTCATTGTGATCACCGCAGTCCCCGTATCGTTGATTTTATTGCCTTCACTTTGGAACGCTCCACAAATTGCGTCTAAAATGGCGGATGACCAAGGTCTATAGTAGATGATACTAACCCCACCGTTTAAGCGTGATGGGTTTTAAAATATAAAAGGAAGCCAATTGGCTTCCTTTTTTACATCATTTAATCAGTGTTAATCGCGCGCGGTATAGTCGCCGACAGCAATCCATTTATAAGTGGTCAATGCTTCTAGCCCCATAGGGCCTCGAGCATGCAACTTTTGAGTGCTCACAGCCACCTCAGCCCCCAAGCCGAACTCACCACCGTCAGTAAATCGAGTGCTGGCGTTAACATACACAGCGGCAGAATCGACTTCATTGATAAAATAGGCCGTTGCATGGATATTATCCGTTAAAATACCTTCAGAATGCCCACTTGAATAACGCCGGATATGGTCAACAGCAGCGTCAATATCGTCAACCACTTGGATGCCTAGAGTTAACGATAACCACTCTTGTGAAAAGCTGTCAGGAGTCGCAGTTTCAACCGTGAGCCCTTGTGTAGCAGCAATAGCTTTAGCTTTATCGCAGCCATAAAAAGATACACCTAAGGCCGTCAGTCTATCGAATAACTTAGGCAGTATATCGGTTGCTATACTGCGGTGAATTAACGCCGTATCCAATGCATTACATACTGTTGGACGCTGCACTTTAGCGTTAACAATAACATCGACTGATTTATCGATATTGGCATCTTTATCAGCGTATAGATGACAAATACCAATACCACCTAAAATAACGGGAATTGTCGCTTGTTCTGCACATAAGCGCTGAAGGTTTTGCCCACCTCGAGGCACGATCATATCAACGTATTTATCGAGTTTGAGTAAACCCGACACTAATGCTCGGTCAGAATTATCAATTAACTGCACACAGTTTTCTGGTAAGCCTTGCTCAACCAAAGCTGAACGAATCACTTTGCATAGGGCTTTATTGGATGCGAGGGTTTCTTTACCCCCGCGTAAAATAACCGCATTACCAGTTTTAAGAGCTAAGACAGCAATATCAACCGTCACATTCGGCCGAGCTTCGTAAATAACTCCTATCACCCCCAGTGGTACTCGGCGTCGCGATAACCGTAAACCGTTGTCGAGTAAGCGACTGTCGATTTCACTTCCTATTGGATCTGTTAACCCTATAACATTACTAATGTCAGCAATCACACTGAGCAGCCTAGGTTCATCAAGTAACAAACGATCAATCATCGCATCTGACAAGCCATTCGCTTTAGCTTGTGCGATATCTTGCTGGTTTGCGGCTACGATATCGTGCTTTGCTAACGTTAGTTTACTTGCAACGCATTGCAGCAAAGCCGTTTTTTGAGCCCCTGTTAAACTCGCTAAAGTGTAGCTTGCAGTTTTAGCTTGCTGACCTAAGTTGTTTAAATAATCGCTGTGAGTCATAACACCACCATGTCGTTGCGATGAACTACCACTGCACCGTAATCATAGCCGAGCTCTGATTCGATACTGTCTGAATGTTTGCCTGCTATTAGGCATAAATCTTTAGCGCTGTAACGGCATATTCCTTTAGCAAATACTTTTCCAGCGGTGTCGGTAAGCTCTACGGTGTCTCCCCGCTCAAACTCACCCTTAATGTCAATAACACCTGTTGGTAGTAAGCTTTTGCCTTTATTTGTTACTGCTGTTATCGCGCCAAGATCCAGGATAACGGTACCACTGACAGTTGAACCGACTAATATCCATTGTTTACGGCTTTCTAACGGGTTTTCTAACGCTGTAAAATGTGTGCCAATGGCGGCGGAACAAACCACTTTTTGAATGACATCATGGTGGTGGCCAGATGCGATAACGACGTCTACGCCCGCACGCCTTGCAGCATCTGCCGCTTCTAATTTTGTCGACATGCCACCAGTTCCAAGCCCCGACACGCTCCCCCCGGCAAGTTTGCGTAAACTGTCATCAATGTTAACGACTTCGGTTATGAGCTTTGCATTCGGATTATTGCGAGGGTCAGCATCGAACAGCCCTTTTTGGTCAGTCAGTAAAATAAGCAAGTCGGCGTCGCAAAGTAGCGCGGCTCTGGCCGATAAATTATCGTTATCACCGACTTTAATTTCGGTGGTCGCGACCGCATCATTTTCATTGATAATTGGAATAATGCCATTGGCCAAAAGTGCATTGAGTGAATCACGAGCATTAAGGTAGCGCTCGCGATCTTGCAAGTCCGCACCGGTAAGCAACAACTGACCAACGTTTAAATCGTAAATACTAAATAGTTTGGACCAAGCAAGGATCAACTGACTTTGACCTACAGCAGCTAACATCTGTTTGTTTGCCATGGTATCTGGAAGTACAGGGTAACCTAAGTGCTCTTTACCTGCTGCGATAGCGCCGGATGTACACAGTACAACCTCTACGCCAGCTTCCATTAAGCAAGCCATCTGCCGCGCAAGTTCAACCAAGTGTGCTTTGTCTAATTTTAGGCTGCCAGAAGTTAATACACTGGTTCCCAGCTTTACCACAACTCGGCGATAAGCTATCTCACTTAAGTTCATCATTATCTATGTTAAAAACATTGGACAAACTTTATACATAATCTCAAGTTAAATTGGTAGTAAAGTGCGCCGAAAATAGATAATAAGATAAGATGAATTAAATATATCTCATACGATTGCCGTTTTAATCACGAAATATTTAATTTGCTGGCTGTAATTAAAAAGCCACCCGCTTAAAGGTGACCTTTTATATTCATGAACCAAATAGTCACTATATCATTTAGCTATAAATAAATTTAACGACAAACAATACCGCAAGGACAACAACACCAATGCTTAAGTCTTTATAGCGCCCACTCATTAACTTAATCACGGCATAAGAAATAAACCCCATTGCTATACCTGTTGCGATAGAGAATGTTAGCGGCATTAAAATACACACGACAACGACAGGCGCAGCTTCTGTCAAATCTTCCCACTCAACATTAACTAAACCCGACATCATTAAAATAGCCACATAAAAAAGCGCCCCTGCTGTAGCGTAAGCAGGTACCATTCCAGCTAATGGAGAGATGAAAAGCGAGCTTAAAAATAACAAACCAACAATCACGGCAGTTAACCCTGTTCGGCCGCCAGCACTCACGCCCGCGGTACTTTCAACATAACTGGTGGTGGTAGATGTGCCCAACATGGCTCCGGCTATTGTTGCGGTACTGTCAGCGGTTAAAGCACGGTTTAAACGCGGTAATTTGCCTTTATCATCGAGAAAACCGCCACGCTGCGCAACAGCAACGAGCGTACCAGAGGTATCAAATAGGTCTACAAATAGAAAAGCAAACACGACTGACAACATGCTAATTTCAAGCACGCTCGATAAATCCATTTTCATGAAGGTCGGCATAATTGAAGGCGGCGTTGCGATAATGCCTTGGTATTGTACATCCCCAAACAGAATGCCAAGTGCCGTTACCGCCATAATACTTACAATCACCGCCGACTTAATGCCTTTATGAACCATTGCAACAATTAAAAAGAAACCAAGGGCTGCCATTACAGCGGGAAATGCAGTAATGTCTCCCATCCCAACTAAGGTTGCAGGGTTCGCAACCACAATGCCGGCACTCTTTAATCCCACTAAGGCGAGAAACAAACCGATACCCGCAGCAATACCAATACGCAGCGACATGGGAATACTGTTAACAATCCATTCTCGGATACGCACCAACGACAAAACCAAGAAGCAGAGCCCTGAGAGGAACACCGCGCCTAAAGCGGTTTCCCATGAATAACCCATCTCACCCACTACCGTGTAAGTAAAAAAGGCGTTCAAACCCATTCCAGGAGCTAATGCGATAGGGTAGTTAGCCACAATGCCCATAACTAAACAACCAATCGCCGCCGCTAAACAGGTAGCGACAAAGACAGCGCCATGGTCCATACCTGCGTCAGCCAGCATCATTGGGTTGACGAATATAATATAAGCCATTGTTAAAAAAGTCGTGATCCCCGCAATAACCTCTTGTTTCAATGACGTCTGATTTTCTTTGAGTTTGAATAGTTTTTCTAACATCACACCAAATCCTTTGATTTTGTCAGTAGGGTTAAACTGCACTCAAAATTGATTACAGGCAATTACTTTTTTTGTTTATATGTCAGGTATTCATTTAGACTAGCCATAACTAGATAGTAACGTGCTCTTTCAGCCTATATTCAGCTCTAACAAAGAGCTGCATTTACTATTAAATCAGTCATACTAAGCTACCGATATCATTGCCATTACAACGGTTTTATAACTGGCAATTTTATTCAGTAGATGTATTAATAACACACCTTAATATAATAGTGTTATACCATTATAAATACCGGCTCAATATCACCAGCTCATTTTATAAAGCAATTTTAATAACTATAAACAATTAGCTTGAACCTTGCCTTGAAATACCTCAGCCACAACTCAACAATAAAGATCTGCAATATGATGCTTGGTCATATCGACATTAGGTGGCTTGCTGATTAATTGCTGTATTCCTGCAAGGATACGGCTGTAATTTATGAAAATGTTTAGCTTATTGGTAGATCATCAATTTTCCCAAGAGCGCAGATATCTGCTTTAACCCCTTCACAAATAATGACGGTAGAGAGTTAGATTGGAAAGGAACATGATATTAGAACGACAACCCCTGTAACGTCCGATCTTGAACAGTTAAATTCTGCATATTTAGTCGCTGTAACGCCGCCATCACCAAATGATGACGGCTGACTAAATCGACTTTTTTAAGCGATTGCACTATGACGGCAATTCAATAACGGTAGCTATCATTCAATGCTTGAGTCGGCAAGACACCAAAGAGACTAGTGCAAGCCTCAAATTTTAGGCAAAAAAAAGCCTACTCAAAGAGTAGGCAGACATGTTCAAGTGTTCCTAAAGGAAATCGGTTAGCGCGCTAGCGTTAATCAACGGCACGTTCAAAATAGTTAACATGCAACTTGCGTCTAAACACACCAAATGGTGGTATTAAGGTTGATGGATTGTAAAACAACTTTCATTGGAGGGTTAGCCCAACAAAGCCTTGGCGAATAAATCGCCTAGTAATGCAATTGATAAAATCAATGGTATTACTAAAAAATAGCAGCAGCTCGAAATGATATAATCACTTCTCCTAAACAAAGCTGAAGCAAACACTCATTTATTTTCATTAGGGGGTTGAAGCCAACAAAAATAAATGAGTCAACTTGTCGCTCGGTTCCTTGGAGAGTTATCCATCCTGGATAGACTAAACTTGGCAAGTGGTGAACTTGACCAAGGAGAAGTATTATAGTTTTACGTAATAAAATTACAACCCTTAATTGCAAATAAATGTCCAAACATGCAAAAAATGTAATTTACACACCAACAACGGTGTGACTCATCACAAAATTCAGTCATTTCGCGACACCAATGCTCCATCTAGAACTGTAAAGGTACTAAAAATACATATCCAAGCGTTGTAAAATGACTCACTAGCTATTGCATCGCTAAATTGGAGGCAAAAAAAACCCGCTTTATCAGCGGGAGATATAACCTAAGTGCTGTCATAGATAAGTTAATTAGCCTATTTACGGCAATCAACCCTACATTAAAACTCAATAAACCTTAGGTTACAGACACCGAACACGGTGCAAGAATATTTGATAAAACCAGGCTGATAGAGGGGTCAGACCTTATAAGCCCATGGCGTATATACCGCCAGTCAAAGCATTTGTATTTAACCAAAAGCTTTGTGAATAGATAGTGCTGTTCATTGATAAAGACATAATAACTCTCCTACTAAGTTGAATTCCAATTACCTTGCTTACTATTTTCGCCCCTTATTGGGTTCAGCAAAGTCAACTCGTCGCTCGATTCCTTGGAGAATTATCCTTCCTGGATAGACTAGCTCGATTAGGTACCTACCTAATCAACAAAGCGAATTATAGCTAAATGTAGTTTTATTACAACCTTTTTTATCAAAAACCTTTCAATTACGCATTAATCTGTAATTTTATTACTTAAGCAGGCGCCGATATACACAAAGCCGGGTTGCCCGGCTTTAGATACTTAGCTCTTACTTGCTATCAATGATGTAATTAAATAGCCCCACCAATGGGGTTGCTGTTGGCGTACCATACTGAGGGTGACCCTCTGTAGCGCTTCCGGCAATATCGAGGTGGGTATAAGCGATAGGCAGAGCACTGTTTACACCATGGCTGCTTAAGCCCGAGGCTTTAATTAAAAATGCGGCTGGATATTGGTGTCCGCGTGCTGTTATCGATGAAGGTGCATTGTTTGACGACAACATATCTGCAGCACCCGATGGGTCAATGATTTTACTAAAATCGTCTCGACGTAATTGTGACACCTCAATCGGCTCACCCCAAGTTGCAGCCTGACGCTGCATTCGGTCAGCAACTTGAGCTTGCTTAGCTACACTGTTTTCTACCGCCGCAGTGTAACCACCAAAACAACGCACTACATGACCTGTTAATGTGGCAACTGAAAACATCTCAGGCTTTACGGCGGAGTGCGCTGTGATACGTAATTGAGACATTAAGTCAGCCAACACCAGACGGCCTTCGGCATCGGTATTACCAATACGCACACGTTGGCCGGCATGACTCATGATTATCTCATCAGTAACAAATGCTTCACTACCAATACTATTTCGTACCAAGCCCAGTTCAGCCACAACTCGGATCCCTTTTGGTTTAAGCATGCTAATGGTTTTAAGTAATCCCGCCACAGCTGCCGCGCCACCTTTGTCACGACTCATACCAGCCATAGAGCCAGCAACCTTGATGTCGGCGCCCCCAGTGTCGTAAACCACACCTTTACCAGCAAACAAATAAGTGCGCTCGATCTCCCCTTCCCCAATATATTCAAGTTTTACAACCCGAGGTTGGTGTCTTGATACTGCAAAAGAAGCACGTCCAACGGCACTGAGTAAAGGATAGTCGCGCTCAAGAATGTCTCGGTCTTCAACAACCGACAACTCGACGCCACTCCCGGTAAATGCTGCTACACAGTAATCAGCAAAAGCGGGAGCCGACATCCGCTCAGGTTCAGTGCCGCAAAGATCCCGAGCAAGCCCACGACCTGCTTCGATAGCGGTCAACATACTGGCGTTGTTAGCCCCACTTAATAAACCAATACATTCCAACTCAGGATCAGCTGCGCCAGCTTCACGTCGCTCTAGGGCTTGCCACAACGCTTGCCCACACGCTAGAGCTGCGACAGCCTCGGCTTTTTTATAGCGTTGATCCGCTATACCATTAACTAGCAATAGAGGCCGTTTTGCACCAGCCTCTTTAGCGACCTTTATGCCTTGCTGGGCCGCATCGGCAAACACGCGTACATCTTCATACTCGTCCGTCGCTTTTAACACTGGTGCAATCACTAGTCGGCCACCAGCAATACCAGGGGCAAATAATAGGGTCACAGACTTGCCTACGCGCTGATCGACCTTGCTGCCGTGATCCGCTAACAATGCGACTTCCTCTACTGCTATTGAAGTAAGATCGGCTGTCACAACAACCAAAGCATCCCATCCACTACCTTCAAAAATTGCATCTTGATCAGCAACATCAACAAATTTTATTAAAGCCATGACCCTATCCTTTTGATTTAAAATTACTGGCATTATTGACCTATTAATAGCAGATTAGCAATCATCTTAAACAGCGTAAAACCCTAACTGGAAACTTGTACTGACAGTCATCATATAACGCGAAGTAACCCGCACTTGCTGCACAACAGACTATGGTAGAATATGGCAATTTTTGCCCTCCAGCGCTAATGGCGCTTAAGTCTTATTTAGAATAGAGGAACTTTCAGTGACCGCATTAAACCAACTACAACCACAAGCATTATGGCAATGGTTCGAACAGATCTGCGCAATTCCACATCCGTCAAAGTTTGAACAGGCCTTAAGTGAGCACATTCAAGCATGGGCAAAAGAGAAACAACTTTCAGTCATCGAAGACAAAGTTGGCAACCTGATTATTAAAAAAGCTGCCACAGCAGGTATGGAAGATCGCAAAACTGTTGCACTACAAGCCCATATCGATATGGTTCCACAGAAAAATGCTGACAAAGTGCATGATTTTGAAACCGACCCTATTGATGCTTATGTTGATGGCGATTGGGTAAAAGCCCGCGGTACAACTCTTGGGGCCGATAACGGTATTGGAATGGCTTCAGCTTTAGCCATTCTTGGTGCTGACAATATTGCCCATGGGCCACTAGAAGTGCTGTTGACCATAGATGAAGAAGCCGGAATGACCGGTGCATTTGGCCTTGAATCTGGAATGCTTGAAGCTGACATACTGATCAACACTGACTCTGAGCAAGAGGGTGAGATATACATGGGTTGTGCCGGCGGCGTTGACGGACAAATCAGTGTACCTATGGTATGGCAATCACCTGAGCCTAGTAATAGTAGCTTTACATTATCACTTGCAGGCCTTAAAGGTGGCCACTCAGGCGTTAACATTCATTTAGGTCGTGGTAATGCCAATAAATTACTGGCTCGTTTCTTATTTACCTACAGTGATGAGTTAGCGATTGAACTAACTAACTTTACCGGTGGCTCACTACGTAATGCTATTCCACGTGAAGCGCAAATTAGTTTTATGCTTCCAGCGGAAAACGTCGAACTACTGCAACAACGCATCAGTGAGTACCAAGCCGTAGTCCGTTCTGAATTAGCCATAGCCGACCCAGACACCACGCTAACATTGACTGAAATTGCCGCTGAAACCAAAGTTATGAGTGAAGAATCGCAGCAAATTCTAATCGATATTCTCAACGCCTGCCCGAATGGCGTAATCCGTATGAGCGATGAAATTGAAGGCGTGACCGAAACCTCGTTAAACGTTGGCGTGATCAGTACAGAAACCGATTCGGTGCAAGTACTGTGTCTTATCCGTTCATTAATCGATTCTGGTCGTGAAGAGGTTGAAGGTGTACTGACTTCTTTAACTAGCCTTGCAGGCGCTAATGTAGAGTTTAGTGGGACTTACCCAGGCTGGAAGCCAAATAACAGCTCGCCAGTCATGGCAAGTGTGCGTGATACTTACGAGGCTATTTACAACAAAAAGCCGACGATCATGGTGATCCACGCAGGTCTTGAGTGTGGTTTATTCAAAAAGCCTTATCCAGAAATGGACATGGTCTCAATTGGTCCAACTATTCGCTACCCACACAGCCCAGACGAGAAAGTAAACATTACCACCGTTGGTCAATACTGGAAACTGTTGCTAGCAGTACTTGAACGCACTCCAGCAAAAGGCTAAGTCAGCAAAAGTAAAACTTTGTAGTAACAAAAAGCCGCTGACATTATTCAGCGGCTTTTTTAATAATATACACTTCATGCAGAACCAACACTGCAACGAGTGAGCTAAAAACCTAAGTCGAGTTGTGATGTGTTCACAGCATTGGCTTCATCATTTGCAACTTGTTTTGACGCTAGCCCGACCGCAACCCCTAACAATCGGATCCCACGGCCTTGCTGCCTTTCTAAGGCTTGCTCTAATAATTGGTAGAACAAGTTAACCGATACCTCATCGCTTCGAAGCTCTATTGTGGTTTGTTTAAAGTCATCAAATTTAAGCTTTACCACCTGTTTATGGATCAGCCTGTCTTTAGCACTACGATTAACTCGGGCGGCTAACTCTTGGATCAGTTGCGGCATAACCGCACGGCACTGCTCTAGAGTGTGAATGTCTTTTGCTAATGTGGTTTCCACGCCAACCGATTTACGCTCACGGTTTACAGAAATACCACGCGGGTCAATGCCCTTAGCTCGCTCAATTAATACAGTGCCAAACTTACCAAAACGTTCAACTAATGCAGCATCTGAATAGGCTTGAACATCACTACACGTGTGCAAACCAATATCGGCTAATTTTTTTGCAGTGACCTTACCAACCCCAGGAATTTTAATTAGCGGTAGAGTCTTAACAAACTCTTCAATCATTTCAGGGCGGATAACATACTGGCCATTAGGTTTATTAAGGTCGGAGGCTATTTTGGCCAAAAATTTTATCGACGCAATTCCTGCAGATGCGGTAAGCCCGGTTTCTTGCAAAATATCCTGTCTAATCGCCTCTGCGATTCGTGTCGCAGAGCCCTGAAAGTGAGGGCTATTGGTCACATCAAGGTATGCTTCGTCTAGCGAAAGAGGCTCAATCAAGTTGGTGTACTTAGCAAATATGGCACGAATTTGTTTAGATATGTCTTTATATACCTGCATTCGGCCTGGAACGAGGATCAAATCAGGGCAGAGCTTCAGCGCATAAGCAGATGCCATCGCAGAGCGCACACCAAATTTACGAGCTTCGTAATTACAGGTACTAATCACACCACGGCGGTCGCTACGGCCACCAACAGCGATGGGTTTGCCTCTAAGCTCTGGGAAATCACGCATCTCTACGGCAGCGAAAAAGCAGTCCATGTCGACATGTATTATTTTTTGCAATCTAAAATCCTCCGCAGAAGATTTTACTGTATATAAAAACAGTACTCAAGCAGCATGGTTAATTAACCCAATAAAGTGACTGCTGTGCACAATAGCGTTAACAAAATAGGTTCAATGGTAATAAAAACGGAGCCTCTCGGCTCCGTTTTTATCGGCGTATTAAATTTTGAATTGATGAATATTATTTGATAGCGCCTCGGTAACTTTGGAGAATTTACCAAAGTTGGAAGATAGTGCTTCGCTGGCAACTAAAGACTCGTCTGATAACTCGCGCACATTATCAACATTACATGCGACCTCCTCTGCAACTACCGCTTGTTGATTCACCGCGGCAGAGATCTCAATCGTTTGCTGTTGAATCGCTTCAATTGCACTACTAATGTTGCCTAACGCGACTTCGACTTTGGCAGTTAAATCCTGCCCTTGGTTGGCTTGTTCGACCCCTTCTTCCATCACTTGTTCGGCTTCATTGGCATTTTGTTGTAGTGTTAAAATGATATCTTGAATATTGGCAGTTGAATCCTGAGTACGTGACGCGAGAGTTCGCACTTCATCGGCCACCACAGCAAAACCACGCCCTTGTTCACCCGCTCTGGCCGCTTCAATTGCAGCGTTTAACGCTAACAGGTTAGTCTGCTCTGCAATGCCGCGAATAACATTTAGCACTTCGCCAATTTGTTCTGACCGAGTGCGCAACTGTTTAATGACTTTAGCGGCTTCGATAACTTGTACCGACAAAGATTGCATGCCTTGCGTTGCTCTGGCAACAATCACACCACCTTCAATAGACTCTGCCTGTGCCTTATGGGCAAAATCACTAGCCCTTTGCGCACTTGCCGCCATATCTTGGCTAGTATGCGCCATCTCGGTTGCCGCTGATGACACCGATACCAGCTCCAGCTTTTGCTGGGAAACCGAACTCAGCGCTTTTTCGCTAAATTGCGTCGCATTGAATACGCCAGCTTCAACCTCTTCGGTTAGGTCTCGTGTCTGTTGCAGCATGCCATGCACTTTGGCTGCAAACCGGTTAAAGGCGTCACTTAATAAGCCTAGCTCGTCCGCTCGGTCCATTGAGATCCGTTTTGATAAATCATTATCGCCAGCGGCAATATCTTCCATTGCAAACAAAAGGCGATGAATTTGCTGTCTAAAGGGCAATAAAATACCCCATACGGTAATGCCAACCAGCAGCATAATAAAACAGGAGATTAAAATTGAATCGAAAATCAGACTATTAACTGGTGCGTCAATGATTTCTGTCGGCAACATAAATGCCAAATGCCATTTTTGCTTTGGATAGCTTCCACTCACTTCAACAAAACTCACCCTCTGCAATTGGCCTTGGAAGGTCACTTCTGCAAAACCTGATGCCTGCGACACCATTAACTGGCTTAAATCACTAAACCCACTGGTCTGGTTGAATTGACGATCAATTTGACTAACATCAGCACCAGGGGCAAAGGAGGGGGTAAAACCAGGAAAGTACACTAATTTGGCATCACCAGTAATTAAAAAAGCCTGCCCAGCACCTTGGTAGTTCATCGACGCCAATAGCTCACTACCTATGGTATCGATTAATATATCCATACCGCCAATCCCAATAAAGCGGCCTGATTTGTCATTAACGACCGTTTTTACAGTGGCCGAAATAGAACCATCATTTGCGTCAACCGCGGGATCACCAACAAACATCCCACCTTGATCGATCGCTTCTTGCCACCAAGGACGTTTATTAGTGAAGTACTCAGTGTCATCATAGCGTCCATTAAGGTCAAAATACTCAAAAGTATTCGCAGATCCAAAAAACACTGACTTAATATCACTGTCTTTATCAGAGAAATATTTAAAGTACTCAACAATCTCATTGTACTTTTCATCAAATGACAAGTTACTTGAACGGCGGTTATATTGACTGAACCATTCAATGACACTTGGGTTAGCAAATATTGCGTGAATAAGCTGCCCTTTAGCATCAAAATAGCTGCTAACCTCGTTCGACTTAAGCTGTACTAGGCTACTCAAGTCATTATCAATTTGCTGCCGAGTGCTGCTACTTTCATTGTTAATTAACCACAGTGCAACGATAGTAAGCAGTACAGCTAAAGCCCCCACGATAGTCACAACCAACTGCATACTGAGCGAACGTTTAAACCAAAGCATCTATCATCCTTTTATTATCATTATTTTAGGTTCGACCAAACTAACTTAACAGAAAGAAAACAAATTTAAAGCAAATGCTCAGTATTTACCAGTAGCCGACAAAGAAGCGATTAATGGTAAGCCTACGTGTTACTTTCTTAAATTGGCTGCTTCGCGGTTATTTTTAACAGTGCAGTAAGTTACAAGCGGAGGCGATGACATACAACGAAGGACATACAGGAGAGAAAAAAACTAATGCAGGTAAAAAAGGCAGTGCAAAACACAACCTAATGAGTCACGTCACTTACATAAAACTAACGTAATGAATCGATTTAATCGCTAGCAATCGCAATCAATATGCGCAAAAACAGGATGATTTTTAAAATAAGTTATTCAACATTGAAAGCTCATCAGCTGACAAGGCTGAGTCTGCAATCCTTGAGTTTTGAGTTGATATAGCATAAGTATTGTTAAGTTTAGCCAGCTCCAACTGTTTTTCTAAGCGACTAATTTTTGCTAACAGGCGCTCTATTTTTAGCCTGCTTTCGTTTTCATATACTTCTTTTTTGACTGAAATCATCACAACTATTCCTTTGATGCCATGCGCTAATCAAAATTACTTGTTTATAAGATTAGTCGAAAAAAACGACTCAGCAATAAAACTTTAGCGTGTTTATTTATTCAACAATAATAAATTTTCGGTGCTGAATAAAAGCTGAATAGATGAAGTCAAAAAACAACTTAAAAAATGGTAACTTACGTTAGCTAAAGCTGACTTAGCAATGAGCACTTACCCGTAAAAACAGCCTAAGTGCTCTGTTACTTTTTGTATCTACATTTTACTTTGTAAGTAATTGGCTAAACCAATTTTTGCAATCAAGCCTAATTGCTTTTCAAGCCAATGCATATGGTCTGATTCGGTCTCCTCTAGCAGCAGCTCCAATATCTCACGGCTTTCATAATCTCGGTGTTGCTCACATAGCGCTATAGCAACACGTAGGTTGTCAGCCACTTGATATTCATACGCTAAATCATTTTTGAGCATCTGCTCTGGATCAGTACCAATATTAAGAGGCTCTCGGCTAGCCACATCAGGTGTTCCTTCAAGAAACAAAATACGTTGCACCAATTTTTTGGCATGCTCACGTTCGTCATCAGATTCATGGGAGATCTGTTTATGTAATTCGGTTAAGCCCCAATCCTCGTACATCAGCCCGTGTACAAAATACTGATCCATTGCCGATAACTCTCCGGTGAGCAGTTTATTTAATGTATCAATGACATCTTTATTACCTTTCATAGTGCTCTCCGGTTAGTTCATTTTCGATTGTAAGTAATTTTGAATCCCTGTTAGCGAAATGAGTTCCAATTGGGCTTCTAGCCAATCTAAGTGCTCCTCTTCATCTTGTAATAGGTCTTCAAGCAGATCTCGACTAACATAGTCTGCTAACTGTTCACATATGCTAATTGCCTCTCGCAGTGACAGTAATTGCTCTTCCAGCATCATTTTGTCGCATTCAAGCATCTCAAGACTGTGTTCTCCAATACGGATTTTGTCTAGCTGCTGCAGATTTGGTAGCCCTTCTAAAAACAAGATCCGTTCGATAACTTTATCTGCGTGCTTCATGTCTTGAATGGATTTTTTATATGCTTTTTGGTTTAGATCTTCGAGCCCCCAGTTTTTGAACATTCTGGCATGCAAGAAGTATTGATTAATTGCAGTTAACTCACTGGTCAATACTTTGTTTAACTGACTAACGACTTTTGGTTGTCCTTTCATTGTTATGTCCTAAGTTAAATTGATCTATATCAATATTTACAGCCTAGGGCAAAAAAACAACAAATACAATTAAACGCTAATATTTCATACACTTAATAAAGACAACCATTCTCATTATCACTATGATTTATAGTCAAAAAAGACGCATGTAAGTACAGGTTTATCTAACTAAACTAGTTAATTACATCTACCCTGACTGAGTTTGCAGCACTGAATAATGCGAGGACAACAGCGTTTATTAGCACAAAGTATGCTAAACACGCTTGCTTTAGTTTTATTTGATATAAGGCTCCACTGGGGAGCCTTATATGATTTAAGTCGTTTATTAGATAATGCGGTTTTGTGCGAGCTTTTCATTACGCTCTTGTTCCGCCATGCGGGCTTTGCGCTTGTCACAAGGGTTATCACAATCACAGGCTTTTTCGATACCCAAAGCTCCTAAGCCGCCACAGCTGCCAGCCACCGCTTGTCTTTTGACGAGGTAACCAATGGACATTAATAAAAAGAAACCTAGTAAAACAAAAAATGTCGCTAAAAATGTGCTCATATTCAACTCCAACTATGGTGCAACGTAAGGTTTAAAGGCGTCGCTATAAAAAACCTTAAAGCCATCATCTTGCTTTTCTATAAGCATTATCGCTAGCTGCTCACGATTAGCAAGCTCTAGAGAAGCTTGCGTACCTAACACCATCATCGCGGTGGCATAACCATCTGCTATCATTGATTGCGGATGCAACACCGTCACTGATGCCAGTCGATGATCGATAGGAAATCCCGTTCTTGGGTCTATCAAATGAGAAAATCGCTTACCATCCTCTTCATGATAAATTCGATAATCCCCTGATGTTGCCATACCAATATTTTTAGGTGAGATAACTTGCTGAACCGCTCTTGATAACTCATTTGGCTTCTCTATCGCAACTCGCCATAATGAACCGTCACCTTTGGTGCCATGCAAACTAATTTCGCCGCCCACTTCCACCAGATACCCTATAGGTTGATACTGATCTAATACCGCAGCCACTTTATCAACACCAAAGCCCTTAGCGATTGCCGACAAATCAACATACAAACCAGCATTACTTTTACTAAGTTGATTCCCCTCGAGCGTTAAAGAGGCAAGGCCCGTTAACGTTTTTGCTGCTTTGATATCGTTTTCACTTGGTACAGTAATAGGTTTTTTATCTGGTCCAAAACCCCATAGGTTGACTAAGGGGCCAATGGTAATATCCAGCGCACCGCCGGTTTTTTGGTACAAATCCAAGCCTGCTTTTACGACTTTAGCAACATCATCTGACACAGTTAAAGGCGTATCAACTGCTGCAGCATTAAACCGCGACAGTTCAGACTGAGGCCGATAAGTCGACATTGCATCATTAACCTGTTCAAGCGCTAAATCTATTTCAGCTTGTAACGTTATTGCATCGGGAAGCATCGCACTTTTCACCACTTTAATGTGGTATGTAGTGCCCATGGTTTGACCCGATAATGATATTATTTCAGCAGGTTTACTACATGCTGAAATAAAAAAGGCTAACCCAATCAGGGCCAGCCAATTTACTAAGGCCTTAAACATATCGACCTATTACTCCAATTAGCGAGTTTAGCCACCAAAATCATCCAACAGGATGTTTTCATCTTCAACACCGAGATCTTTTAGCATACCAATAACAGCTGCGTTCATCATCGGTGGGCCACACATGTAAAACTCACAGTCTTCTGGCGCTTCATGGTCACGTAAATAGTTTTCAAACAATACGTTATGAATAAATCCAGTGTATCCGTCCCAATTATCTTCCGGTTGCGGATCTGACAGTGCTACATGCCATTCAAAATTATCATTGTCAGCAGCAAGGCCGTCAAAGTCTTCAACATAGAACATTTCTCGACTTGAACGTGCTCCATACCAAAAACTCATCTTACGCTTAGTGTTAAGACGTTTAAGCTGATCAAAAATATGTGAGCGCATCGGTGCCATACCTGCACCACCACCAACAAAGACCATTTCCGCTTCGGTATCTTTAGCAAAAAACTCACCAAATGGACCCGATATAGTCACCTTATCGCCAGCTTTAAGGCTAAAGATGTACGATGACATCTTGCCACATGGCAGGGTTAGGTTGCGCGGTGGTGGCGACGCAATACGCACGTTTAACATGATGATCCCTTCCTCTTCAGGATAATTCGCCATGGAATATGCACGAATGGTTTCATCATCAACCGTCGATTCTAAGTTAAAGAAGCCAAAATGTTCCCAGTCACCACGGTATTGTTCAGGAATATCGTAATCGGCATACTTAACATGATGCGCCGGTGCTTGGATCTGGATGTAGCCACCAGCACGAAATGGCACCGAATCGCCATCTGGTATTTGCAGCTTAAGCTCTTTAATGAAAGTGGCTTTGCTATCGTTTGAGATAACTTCACATTCCCACTTCTTAACCCCAAATATCTCTTCTTCTAATTCAATTTCCATATCAGACTTTACGTTTACCTGGCACGATAAACGGCAGCCCTCACGCGCTTCACCTTTGCTGATATGATCCACTTCTGTTGGTAAAATCTCACCACCACCAGACTTAACGTGAACTTTGCACTGCCCACACGTACCACCACCACCGCAAGCAGAAGAGACAAAAATACCGCTTTCTGCCAAAGCGCCTAGTAGTTTACCACCAGCAGCGGTTTTAATTGCTTTGCTTTCATCGTCATTGATGCCAATAGTGACATCTCCGCTTGGTACTAACTTGGATTTGGCAAATAAAATAACCAAAACTAACACTAATACAATTGCGGTAAACATACTCACACCGAGATACACATCGATTGGAGTAGATTCAAGAATACCCATTCACTTATCCTTAAAGGTTCAAATTAATACGTCGCTAGCTGTCTCTTTACAAAGACACACCTGAAAACGACATGAAACCTAGAGCCATTAAACCTGCGGTAACAAAGGTAATACCTAAGCCACGAAGCCCGTTAGGAACATCTGCATATTTTAACTTTTCGCGGATCCCCGCCAGCAAAACCAGTGCTAATGCCCAGCCAATACCAGAACCAATACCAAACACTAAACTTTCAGCCAAGTTGTAATCACGTTCAACCATGAAAGACACCGCGCCAAAAATAGCACAGTTTACGGTGATCAACGGTAGAAAGATCCCCAATGCGTTGTATAGTGGCGGAAAGTACTTATCCAGTGTCATTTCAAGTATTTGCACCAACGCAGCAATTACACCAATAAAGGTAATGAACTTCAAAAAGCTCAGATCTGCGTCTGGCACTCCCGCCCAGGCTAATGCGCCTGGAGCCAGAATACTTTGATAGATTATCTGGTTAACAGGCACTGAAATTGCTAGTACCACAATCACCGCCACACCCAAGCCCATCGCTGTTTTAACTTTCTTTGAAACAGCTAAGAAAGTACACATACCGAGGAAAAAGGAAAGCGCCATGTTTTCGATGAAAACTGAACGAATCAATAAACTAATATAATGTTCCATTATGCTTATCCTTTAGCTTCAACTTGCTCTGGCTTCATGGTGCGAATAATCCAGATCAATGCACCAATCAGGAAAAACGCGCTTGGAGGCAGCAGCAATAGGCCATTTGGTTGATACCAGCCACCGTCAGAGATCTTGCTTAAGATTTCAAAGCCGAACAGTGAACCATTACCAAACAACTCACGTACAAATCCAACTGATAATAGGATTGCACCATAACCAAGACCATTACCAATACCATCCATAAAGCTCATTAATGGTGGCGTTTTCATCGCATAAGCTTCCGCACGCCCCATTACGATACAGTTAGTAATAATCAAACCAACAAATACCGACAGTTGCTTAGCAACATCGTAAGCATATGCTTGGAGTACTTGGTCAACCACAATCACCAGTGATGCAATAATTGTCATCTGCACGATAATGCGCACGCTGCTAGGGATGTGATTGCGAATCAGTGAAATAAATAGATTCGATAGTGCGCATACCGCAGTCAATGCAATTGTCATCACCATCGCAGTTTCCATTTTACTGGTTACTGCCAGTGCACTACATACACCCAGAATTTGTAAAGCAATTGGGTTGTTGCTAACGATAGGTCCAATTAGAACCTGTTTGAGCTCTTTTGTATCAGCCATTAGCTAAGCCCTCCTTTGCGAGCTTTCTCGATAAAGCGAGCAAAACCTTCTTCACCTAACCAAAAATCAAGTGAGTTCTGAACACCGTTACCGGTTAGCGTTGCGCCAGAAAGTGCATCAACACCGTGTGATGATGCCGCTACCGTCGGATTTTTAGTAACACTAATGGCAAGATTACCTTGCTCATCGTATAACTTTTTACCGGTCCACTTAGCAATCCATTTAGGATTTTGTACTTCGCCACCAAGACCTGGTGTTTCACCAGAGCCAGTAAAGCTGTAATACACTAAGCTGCGAATGGTATTCAAATCAGGCTCAACAGCCAGAAAAGCAAACATGGTTGACCACAAGCCATAGCCTTTAACAGGAATGATCACTGTTTGAAGTTGCTGGTTGTCATCACGAACCAAGTAAACCACTGCATTATTAGCAACGCGCTTAACCGACGCTATATCATTTTGCGGGACAAACGAGCTCCCCACGGTACGGGCGGCTTTTTCGGTATCAAAAGTTTCAGCATCACCTGTAACCCAGTCACCGGTTTTCAAATCAACCAGTTTGGCCTCAACATACTTTACGTAAGTATCTTGGATTTGCTTTTTCTCTAGCTTGCCTTCTTTAATATTAATAAGACCTGCAGCTTCAAGGATATACTTTTGTTTATCCAGCAATTTATTTTCTTGTTGTGTTGGTTTCAACAACACTGCTGCCGTAGAAACAAACATAGAGCAGATGAAACACAAGCCAACTACAACGATGAGTGTTCTTCCGAACGAATCTTTATTACTAGCCACGAGCAATCCTCCGCTTGATATTCGACTGAACCACAAAATGGTCAAATAATGGAGCAAATAGGTTAGCGAACAAGATGGCCAACATCATGCCTTCAGGAAATGCAGGGTTAATAACACGAATGAAGACCGCCATCGCACCAATTAAGATACCGTAAGCCCATTTAGCGTTATTAGTGAAAGACGCTGAAACAGGATCCGTCGCCATAAACATCATACCGAATGCAAAACCACCTAACACAAGGTGCCAATACCAAGGCATAGCAAACATTGGGTTTGTGTCACTGCCTATCGCATTAAGCAGCAGTGAAACCGCAATCATGCCTACCATGACACCTGCAATAATGCGCAATGAAGCGATTCGTGTATAAACAATTACAGCTCCACCAATCAATATTGCTAGCGTCGAAACTTCGCCCACAGACCCCGGAATGAAACCGAAAAATGCGTCCCACCAGTTCTGAGTTAAACCATATTCTAAGGTGCCTTGCGCCGCTTGGCTCAGTGCCGTTGCACCAGAGAAGCCATCAGCGGCTACAACCCAAGTGGTGTCACCCGACATACTAAGTGGATAAGCAAAGAATAAAAATGCTCGGCCAGCCAGCGCAGGATTTAAGAAGTTACGCCCTGTTCCACCAAAGATCTCTTTCGCCACAACCACACCGAAAGTGATACCAAGTGCCACCATCCACAATGGAATGGTTGCTGGTAAAGTTAGCGCAAATAAAATTGAAGTAACAAAGAAGCCTTCATTTACTTCATGTCCACGTACAGAGGCAAATAGCACTTCCCAGAAACCACCAACAACAAATGTCACGGCGTAAATAGGAAGGAAGAAACAAGCGCCGTACCACATCAACGTAGCGACGCCAGCATCAGCAGTTAATTCAGTGCCAAATAGTCCGAATAAAGCCACTTGCCAAGTATCTGGCGCAGCAAAGCCGGCAATTAACGCCTCTTGCGCTTGTAAACCCACATTGTACATACCAGCAAACATAGCCGGAAACGCACATGCCCAAACCGTAATCATCATACGCTTTAGGTCTAGGTTATCGCGAACATGGGTACGCCCCTTATTCACGTGACCTGGCGTATAAAAGACAGTATATGCTGCTTCAAAAAGCGCATAAAACCGCTCATATTTACCGCCTTTTTCAAATTGCGGTTCAATATTTTCGAAAAACTGTTTTAAGCCCATTAGCCTTCCCTCACGATCGTATCTAAACAGTCACGTAAATATGATGCATAGTCATATTTTCCTGGACATACGAAAGTACACAGTGCCAAATCTTCTTCGTCCAATTCCAACGCACCTAGCGTTGCAGCGCCATCATAGTCACCAGAGACCAGATCACGCAGCAGCATTGTTGGCAGAATATCCAGTGGCATAACACGCTCGTAATTACCAATAGGCACCATGGCGCGATCGCTTCCTCCTGTACTCGTTGTCATATTAAACAAACGAGAGGGTGAAAGGTGACCAAGGAAAGCACGCGTAATTGAAAACTTGTCACCGCCGGGCATTGCCCAACCAAATAACACTTTCTCAGTGCCCTCTTCTAGCAAGCTAACTTGGTTATGGTAACGCCCAAGATATGCATGAGGTCCGGTTGCCATGCGCCCACTGAGCACTGACCCCGAGATGATTCGAATATTACCGTCAGCGGTTTCAGTTGACATCAATTCGACCATCGCTGCCCCAATAACAGTTCTAACTAACCGTGGCTTAACTGCTTTAGGCCCAGCAATTGCTATAACGCGTTGAGTGTTTAGCTCTCCGGTTAAAAATAGCTGACCAATTGCGATGACATCTTGATAATTAACGTGCCAGACAGTTCGAGTAGCAGAGGCAGATAATAAGAAATGTATATGAGTACCAGGCAAGCCTGCGGGATGACCCCCAGCAAACTCTTCAACTTGAGCATTCGCACTTGGTATATCGGCACCAGGCGCTTTACAAAGGTAGACTTTCCCCTCTGTTAGCTTTGACAATAGCGTTAAGCCGGCCTCAAAATCTGCTTTGTGCTCAGCAATCACCACAACAGGGTTAGCTGCCAGTGGTTGCGTATCTATTGCAGTGACAAAAATGCCCGCGGCGGTTGAATCAACAGCCGGCACTTTACTAAAAGGGCGGGTACGCAATGCCGTCCACAATCCTGACTCGATTAGGTTGTCACGTACTTGCTGCGATTCCAGTGTTGCAATTGCTGTGGCGTCATACTGAGCAAAAGAGATAGATTCATCTCCTTCAGCCTTGATCACAACAGACTGCAGAACACGTTGAGCGCCCCGGTTAACTTCGGTAACTGTACCACTGGCTAAAGCCGTATATTTAACGCCAAGGTTCTTTTTATCTTCAAAAATGACCTGACCCTTTTTAACTTTGTCGCCCACTTTAATTTTCATGGTCGGACGTAAGCCAACATACTCTTCACCCAAAGTAGCTACATGGTTGATGGCTGGACCATCATAAATAACTTGCTCTGGCCCACCTGCTATGGGTAGGTCTAATCCTTTCTTTATTGTAATCATATCCACAAGCACTACGTTATGAAGGAAAGACAATGCGCCGCGTTCCTGCTAAACACACAAGTTAAAAAAACACCTCCCCTGTGTTGAGCTAGCGCAAACTTATTACATAAATGCGACCGTAATCACGCTGTTCGCGCGCATTTTACCGTAAATATCACAAGGTCGCCATGAAAAACATCTCTATTTTAAAAGGTTACTGACATTTTCATAACAAGCAGTCCGAATATTGCAAATACATTCCACTCATTTTTTCCACAAAAAATACATATTAGCTATATATATAAAGGAGTTAACCACTCCTTACAGGCTATCGACCAGCAAACATTAGACTTGCATAAACAAGGGTAAGCCGTCATCTAAGTGCTGTTTATTTAAACAAGTGTTCATACGGCTACTTTGCCGAATAAATGCTATAAGCTGTTTAAATTTCACTCTAAAAAATATATCTCATATGAGTTTTATCAAATTGATATCAATCAATAAATAAATGCCTAATTAAACAACTCAAGCTTTTTCCACGTTGCAGCTCATTCGTCATCAGTAACGTTAAAGTCCACTTCAAAACAACAAAACAGGGCATATCGATAAATAACTACAGATATAAAATTGCTGTGGACGTTTGTTGGCGGCACACTTCATAGCAACTCGGTTCAACAAACTGCGGCGCCGTATGCTAATTGCAGTCGCTTGCTTTACCGCAACTGCACCCAGATTGATAATTTTTAAGCACAAAAAAAGCGGCTATGGCCGCTTTTCATTGTTTATCTATAGGCTGTTATTACAAACCGTTTAAAATCTCATCGCTAAGTGTCAGTTCGTCATTACGATTTACGTTAACACCGGCGGAAATAATACTGCGGGCAATATCTTTAGCCTCATCTAACGAGTGCATCTCAAAGGTGCCACACTGGTACTCATTCAGCTCTGGGATCTCAGACTGCTCAGCAACCCCCAAAACGTCTTGCATTGCTGCTAACCAAGCGTCTGCAACAACCGACTCTGACGGAGTACCTATCAAGCTCATATAAAAGCCTGTTCGGCAC
Organism: Shewanella youngdeokensis; assembly: GCF_033180165.1. Classification (GTDB taxonomy): domain Bacteria; phylum Pseudomonadota; class Gammaproteobacteria; order Enterobacterales; family Shewanellaceae; genus Shewanella; species Shewanella youngdeokensis. The sequence continues at coordinate 903,841 of NZ_CP136522.1, read as the reverse complement.
CCCATAGGAGAAATATCAATAATTTCTGTACCATTGCCATTAAGGTGGTCACGCATGAATCCAGCAAAAAGATGCTCAAGTGTATGAATACCTCTTTCACTTAAGATCGCTTTGTTAGGGATGCAAAAGCGCAGATCAAATACCGTAATGGTATCGCCACTCGGCGTTGACATCGACTTCGCCACCCTAACTGCTGGGGCATTCATTCGAGTATGATCAACGGTAAAGCTATCTAATAACGGCATAACTAATCTCCTGACTCGCGCTAAGTATGATTCACAGTACTAATTGGTTACGGCCTTAATCGGCTGTATGCATCTTCTGATATTTCATGATACTTACGCACTCCAACTTCGTAGTCAATATAAGCTTGATAAACTTTTTTCATCATAGGATCTTGCATTGACTGCTCTGCAATGACTTGTTTAGAAATTGCGGCCAGCTCAACCATCACTGCTTCAGGGTACTGCTTAAGCACAACCCCCTGCTCACTGATTAACGTATCTAATGCGTTGATATGCTTAACGGTGTATTCATCAAGCATATCTTGGTTAACCGCTTTCGAAGCCACTTTAACTATCGTTTGTAGATCTGCCGGCAAGGTTGCAAATGCGTCTTTATTAATTAAAAACTCTAAGGTGCTGCCCGGTTCATGCCAGCCTGGGTAATAGTAAAACTTAGCCGCTTTGTGCAAGCCAAACGCTAAATCGTTATACGGGCCAATCCATTCAGTTGCGTCAATCGCCCCAGTTTGCAGTGCGGTATAAAGTTCTCCTCCAGGCAAAGTGACCGGCACTCCTCCGGCTTTTTTCAGCACCTCGCCACCTAAGCCTGGCAAGCGCATTTTTAAGCCCTTAAGATCATCCAAGGAGTTAATTTCTTTATTAAACCACCCGCCCATTTGCACCCCAGTGTTGCCACCAGCAAGTGGCATGATGCCAAAAGGCTGATAAACCTCTTCCCATAACTGCATACCGCCGCCATGGTGCAACCAACCATTCATTTCGCGCGCATTAAGCCCGAATGGAATAGACGTAAAAAACTGAGCGGCAGGAACTTTTCCTTTCCAATAATAAGCAGCGCTATGCCCCATTTGCACCGTACCTTGACTCACAGCATCAAAAACCTCAAAGGCAGGCATTAACTCTCCAGCTCCATAAACTTTTATCGTTAACCGTCCATTGGACATTTTAGCAACTAAGTCTGCAAAATTTTCAGGCGCCATACCAATGCCAGGAAAGTTTTTCGGCCAAGAAGTGACTAGCTTCCATTCAATCGGTTTTACTTCTACTGCGACTGTATCTAATGTCGGGGTTTGTTCTGCTTTACCGCAACCGCTTAATACGATGGCGCTATAGGCAACCATTAAGGCGACTAATCGTTTCATACTACTCTCCATGTTATTTTGTCCGTTACTTGCTGTGTTAATACCTGAAAGTTAAGCTAATACTGAGTTCTGTTTGAGGCTTATGCCAGTGGTCTTCAACCATAAATAACACTCGGTAACCAAGTTACTAAACTGGGCCATACACTTAAAATTAAAAGCAACAGTAGTTGGATAGCAACAAATGGCATGACCCCGCGATAAATGTCACCACTGCTAATAAGCTCTTGGGTAACGCCTCGCAAATAAAACAATGCAAAGCCAAATGGTGGGGTTAAGAATGAAGTTTGTAAGTTGACCGCGATCATAATGCCAAGCCATATTGGGTCTAAACCCATTGCCAGCAAAATGGGCGCAACAAGTGGCACCACTACAAAAGTAATTTCGATAAAGTCGAGAATAAAACCCAGTAAAAAGATGACGAACATCACCAGTAAGGTGGCACCAATAACGCCGCCAGGCATGTTATTAAACAGCTGTTGAATTAACTCATCACCACCAAAGCCTCTAAATACCAGCGAAAAGATAGAAGCGCCGATCAGGATCAAAAACACCATTGAAGTGACTTTAACCGTACTTTGCATTATATCCTTTAGCACCGTGAGGTTTAGCTGCCTTTTTAGCACTGCTATCACTAAGGCCCCAAATGCCCCTACAGAGGCCGCCTCGGTTGGAGTTGCAACTCCTAGTAGTATTGAACCTAATACCAAGAAAATAAGCACTAAAGGAGGCAGTAACACTGTTAATATTGATGCCACAAAACGGATATCTAACGCACTTACACTTGCAGGCTTAGGAAAATGTTCTGGCTTTAATTTGATTAAAATGACCGTGTACAGGCAATACATGCTCAATAGCAGTAGCCCCGGAATAAGCGCTCCGGCAAACAGATCTCCAACAGACACCGATTTAGGACTAAAAATGCCCATCTTTAATTGTGCTTGCTGATATGCACTTGACAACACATCTCCCAGCAACACCAATGCAATTGAAGGGGGGATGATTTGACCCAACGTGCCGGTCGCACAAATAGCTCCGGCGCTAAATGCGGGATCATAACCTCGCTTTAATAATGTCGGTAATGACATCAGCCCCATAGTAACTACGGTAGCCCCGACAATACCGGTACTTGCTGCCAGCAGCATGCCGACAAAGAACACGCTAAATATCAGTCCTCCCTGCATGCGGCCAAATAATTGAGCCATGTTACTTAGCAATTGCTCTGCGATTTTCGACCTTTCTAGTACCACCCCCATAAATACAAAGAGAGGGACGGCCATTAAAATACTGTTATTGATCACCCCAAAAAGTCGGTTCGGTAACGCGCCTAAGAGTGCAGAATCAAATACTCCCACCATCTCGCCGATCACAGCAAATATTAACGACACACCAGCCAGCGTGAATGCCACTGGGTAGCCAAGCATTAATACAACGCAAATAGCAATAAACAACAAAGTGGCCATCATTGATTTTTACCCACAGATTTAGGGAATAACAGCCGGTTTAACCGTAACAGCTCGACTAGCCCTTGCAACATCAAACTAAGTGGCAACCCTAGTAATAATGATTTTTGAATATAAACAAAAGGTAAGCCACCCGCTTCAACTGATGTTTCACTGTAATGCCATGATGTCATCACGTAGTCAAAACTGGCGTATAAGATATAAATAGAGACAGGAAACAAAAACAATAACGTACCAAGAAAGTCGACCCAGTTACGGGCCTGCATTGAGAAGCGTCGATAAAAGATATCAACCCTGACATGCCCATCATGCTTTAAGGTATAACCCGCAGCTAGCGTTAAGATTGCACCATGGAGATAAAGCGCCATTTCTTGAGCAGCTGTCGCCCCAATATTAAATATATATCTTAATATCACGACGGCTAAGGTTATAAGTACCATCAATAGGGTAAACCAACTCACCCAACGGCCGCTTCTATCGACCCATTGTTCAATTATTTTCATTATTTTATAAGCGCTCTGGACAATTACTTATAAATAACAAATTTACAACAAAAAAGACACTTAACAACCAGCCGATGTGTTTTGGGGATAGCAACTTGAGTTAAAACAAAAAATCACAGCGTATTGCTGTGATTTAATCAAAGTAAGGCTTACTGCTACTAGCCTTTACATCTAGGTGACACCGGCACTGCAGATTCTATCGCCCATTCTTCTGGGGTAAAGGTATGTATAGAAAGTGCATGTAAGCCATTGGCAAATTCATCAGCAAGCGCTTCATTCACAACGCGATGACGCCCAATAAGGCGTTTGCCTACAAATTGCTGACTACTAACAATAACCTTAAAGTGAGATTCAGAATTGGGTGGCACATGGTGGTTATCACTTTCGTTGATCACTTCTAGGTGCGTTGGCGACAGTGCTGCGGTGAGTTTTTCGGTAATGCTCTGTTTAACTGACATAACGATTTTCTCAATAAGAATAATTGTGACAGCGGCAGGTTACTGCGATAAACAATAAAGATCAACACACTTAATCGCTGCCCACAAACTAAAGCCTGCCAGCACTATTTTGCCTGGTGAAATCCGACGATTAACTGCCGAAAGGTATAGTTAAGCCGCGGCTGTTTTACCCGAAGCCGCTTCGGCACTGAATGCTCAAAGTTACTTTGCATCGGCCAATGCATAATCAGCAGGTCGCCGCTGTTTAATGTCAGTACGACTTTCTCTTTAGTGACTTTGTGTCGAATAAAAAAATCTCGGCTAGCGCCCAATGTTAAAGAGGCAATATCGCTACCAGCGGCAATCTCTTTTTCATCATCACTGTGCCACCCCATTGACTCCGTGCCATCTTGGTAAAGGTTTACCAGCACGCCATTACTCACAAATGAAAAGTCTCGTTGTAATTTTTGACGCAACTTGGCCGCGTATTGGGGCCAGGGAAGTGCCTTAATCAATAAACCAGAATACAAGTAATCGCAGTCTTTATCAGCAAACCAAGCTTGACTGCGAGGAATAAGGTGGCGCTTACCATAAACAGTCACCGCTGGTCGCGCCAGCGGGTACTGCTTAGCTTCCTCAATAAGAGCCTGCTGTTGCTCATTAGTCAAATAGCTTCTAATTAGTGTATAAGGAGCAGGCTTAACAACAGTATTGGCCAACTGAACGTCGTCAAAACCTATTTTGACTTGCTTCATTACGCCCCCTTAAAAGACTCAAAACCGATAATAAATCCTGCTTAAATGAATCATTACGCCTAACATATACCTAAGATCATAAATCTGCGATAATACGCGCCCTATTTTATTTGGTACTTATTGGCATATGACGACACAACTTTCAGTTTCGGGCATTGAACTCGAACTCTTCCGTTACCCTAGCAGACAAGAGTCTAACCTGCAGGCGTGGGACGCTGCCGATGAGCACTTAATAAAACACCTAGTCGACACAGAACAAGCCCCGACCAATACCCTTATTGTAAACGACAACTTTGGCGCATTAACGGCCGGCTTGTTATCAATCAATCCTGATTGGCCATTAACGCTAGAAACCGATGCTAAAACCAGTTTATTAGGTACAACACAAAACTTAAGCCGTAATCAGTTAAGCGCTGACAGCCTCACTTGGGTTAATAGTCGTGATGAATTACCGCAAGGTATTCAACTCGTGCTAATGAAGCTACCTAAAAACCTTAATTATTTTAGCCACCAGCTCAAGCGTTTATCACAAGTGTTACCGGCTGGCACCCAGGTATTTATCGGAGCTAAAGCCAAATCAATTAATAAGTCATTGCTCGAAACCATTAGCCGTAATCTTGGCGCCGCCAGTGCTAGCTTAACGTGGAAAAAAACCCGTGTTATCACTTGTATAACCGACGGCAAACCTCGTGCTTTACCAACCACAATAGACTGGTCGGTACCGGAGTTTAATTTAAAAATTAGTAATTTAAGTAATGTATTCGCGGCCAATAAACTCGATATTGGTGCGCGGATCATGCTCGACAACATGCCCAAAGGTGAGTTTAAATCCATTGTCGATTTAGGCTGTGGTAATGGTATTTTGGGCTTACATGCAAAACAGTGTTTCCCTGACGCTTACATCCACTTTATTGATGACTCAGAAATGGCTGTCACCTCAGCAAAAGCTAACTGGGCTTTAAACAAATTGGATAACCCAGAACTAGTTGGCCAACAAGCTACATTTGCGTGGGATGACTGCCTAACCAATATGAATGAGGGCTTTCGCCCAGATCTAATTTTATGTAACCCGCCATTCCATCAAGGTGAAGCGATTACTGACCACATTGCTTGGCAAATGTTTTTAGACGCATTTAGACGTTTAAAAAACGGGGGGATCTTACACGTAGTAGGCAACCGTCATTTGGCTTATCACGTTAAGTTAAAACGTATTTTCAAGAACTGCACCACCGTTGAGTCAAACGGAAAGTTCGTCATTTTACAGGCGCAAAAAATAAGCAAAAAAGCACAAGAACTTGAACAAAGCTCAGCAACTAGCGCTCCACATCCACAAAGTGCATTATACGGCGCAGCTAAACGTTAAATGTAGCCACATGGTATAAGTAACATGACAACGGCGAACCAAAGGTTCGTCGTTTTTATTGGTTTAGCTTAGCCTTTAAAGTTTACTCTGTGGGGCGGAAAACAATATTTTAAACCGCTCAATAAGCGTCAAATTTGCTGCAAATGCCTCTTTAAACATGTCGCGCCACTCAGCAAAAGTGACCACCAAAGGGTTAACGCTATTAATCGGTTTAGTAATACCGTACTCAACGATTTCGACCTCCTTTGCAAAAGTCCCAAACAGACGATCCCAGATGATAAAAATACCGGCATAGTTTTTATCAATATATTGAGGGTTACGGCCATGATGCACCCGATGATGTGACGGCGTATTAAACAGCCACTCTAACAGCCCTAATGTTTTAATCGCTTGTGTGTGCACAAAAAACTGTAGCCCTAAGTTTAATAGCACCACAAATACAACCCACTTTGGTTCGAAACCAATTACAACTAACGGTAGCCAAAACAGCCACATTCCGGCCAATGGGTACATTAAGCTTTGCCTAAATGCCGTGCTGAAATTCATATGTTCAGAGCTATGGTGCGCCACGTGAGCGGCCCACATCCAACGCACCCGATGACTGGCACGATGAAACCAGTAATAACAAAAGTCTTGCGCAATCATTAACGCTGCAAATGTGGTAGCCTCCATCTCGATATCAAACGCACGCCATCCAAAAAACAGTAAGTACAACTTGGCAATAAAGAGCCCAGTCACAATATCCGCCAACTGATACATCGCCGCTAAACTGACATTACATAAGGTTTCAGGCCAGTGGTAACGTGCGCTAAGTGGTAATCGCTGTTGCCTATCACCGAAATACCACTCCAGAAATATACAAATAAAAAACAGCGGTGCCAGCAGCAGTAACAAAAAATCGGGGGGAAAAATTAGCGAATTTTCGTCCATGTTTAACCGTCCTTAGAAAGGCTTAACTACCTACCAGCGTGCAAAGTGGTCTTCGGTTAGCCCCAGCACATTATTGATCAAATGTTTATGCCCAAAGTTATCAATAATATAACCACTGAAATGCCCTAAATACTGCCTAAAGTTACTTTTAATCAGCCACAAATTGAGCTTTTGTTGGCGACAATTGCGAGGTATAAAAGTCAATTCAATCTGGCCATTGTCAGAGTAGATCTGCCACGGCTGCGCTGAGGTTTCTTTTGATAGTTGCCGAGCAAACTCAAAGCGCACCGCGCCCAGTAAATGACGCTCACCGTTAAGCCAAAATACATTTTCATTACAACCGGTTTCATTCACGCCGGCCGCTAAGTTAAGCCCCAAACTACCTTGCGCCGTTAAACTATTAATACTCGCCCAACGCCAACTGGTTTCTCGGCGCATATAGCCAGCACTAAAATCATAACCAGCAGTAACTCGCTGCAAAGGCTGAGGCTCATGATTAATAATCAACTGCCCTTTTACCTGTAACCCATTGTGCTTTTGGGTATACGTCCAACCGTTGTACCCTGTGGGAATACACACCGCCATCGGTAAACTCAACGGTTCTGGCTGTAAATGTAAATCAGCTTCAATGCCAAGAGCCTGCAAACCTACTCGCCACCCTCCGTCGACAATACCAAATTCGATAGTACCTTTACCGCCACTAATACTTGCCACACCTTGCATAGGCGATGCTGACATTTTATAGCCAACGCCCAGTGGTTTAAGCCAAGTTGACTCTAATAAAGTGTTGTTTTGAATGTCGTACAAATAGCAAAATGCGCTCCCTAAATAACGAATGTCGGCCAGTGCGACGCCAATAACATAGTGAGGTGTAACGATGCTGACAAATTGAAACTGTTTATAGTCGAAGTGCTTAGACCACCTTGATGCAGGCTTATCCATTGAGTTGAAGTAACGAAACTGCTCAGTAGCTAGCTGATTAACGGGACCATCGAAATGGCCAAAATTCGGAAAGCCGTCGGCATTAATCAGCGATGCTGGTGCGGTGACACTAGTGAGCGTTTGCACACGTTCTACAGACATAAGCTCAAACTCCTTATCAACACATTATAGCTTCACTCTATCTTGTACCAGCACAACTGAAAAGCTATAGCACAAAATTTGCTCGCTCCCCCCCAAAAAGCAGAACAACATGGATTACCGCTGCAATATAGCCAAGCAACGCTTGAGTAAGGGTGCATCACAACTCTTTTGTGGCGTGAATTAAATTAGTCGCTCAGCCCGCTAAAAGTTAATGCAGAGTCTGGAATTCAGATCGCTATCTGGTATGCTGTAGCCACCTGATTTTCTGCCCATAATAGTCATAATGAAACCTTTTTACTTAGCCATTGCAAGCCTACTTTTAATGGCAGGCTGTGCCAGCCAAACCCCAAGCCATATTGCGTTAAACCCCGATGTACCGAATGTAACCATGCAAACGAGCCAACTACTACCGCTGGCCATTGAGACTATCGATACCCGTTCAGCCAATTTCATTGTGCGCTTTAATCACGACGATGAAGCAGCTCGCTTAGTCAGCCCGAGCGAAGCGCCACGAGTACAAATCGACCAAATTTTTAGAAGCGGGCTTACCAAAGCGGGCTACAGTGTCGATCCTAGTTCCGTTAATACCGTGCAGTTTCAGTTAGAGCAGTTGCTCACCGATGTTAATGAAGGCACTTTTGGTTTTGAGGCTAGCAGCCTCATAATAATCAATGTCATTGCGCAAAATAGGCATCAATCGCTAACCAAGCGTTACCGTGCAAAGGGAAAGCTAACCGGCCCATTTAGCGCAGACTTCGCCACGTTAGAGCTTGAGATGAATAAACTGCTCAGTGAATTAACGGCAGATATTATTAATGACCCAGAACTAAATCAGTTCTTACAACAGTAATAAACGAGGATTGCTATGAAATCTTGGATCATAAAATGCGTGAGTGTTAGCGCGCTATTATTATCGGCCACGTTTGCAAATGCGGTCGATATCCAACCAAACAGCCTTTACCCTCAGGTAGAGTTTGATACCAGTGCGGGAAAAATTGTTGTCGAACTCGATAGAACTCGCGCACCGTTAACCGTCGATAACTTTCTCACTTACGTGGTCACAGGTCATTACGACGGAACGCTGTTTCACCGCGTAATAGCAGACTTTGTAGTACAAGGTGGCGGGCTTGATGTTAAACAAGAAGAGCGACCAACCCAAAAGCCAATTGTAAACGAATCAGGCAACGGTCTTAAAAACGAATTAGGCACTATCGCGATGGCCCGTGAAGCCAACCCACATAGCGCCAGCAGCCAGTTTTATTTTAATATGGCCGATAATAAAAACCTTGACCCATCTTCACGACGTTGGGGCTATGCCGTTTTTGGCGAAGTCACATCGGGGATGGAGGTGCTAGCCGCAATGGCACAAACCCCTACAGACTTTAACAGTAAGCTTGGTTGGCCTGACTTTCCGGTCACTGATATTGTGCTAAACAAAGCGACTCTTTTACCTAGAGAGTAAGGTTAGCAATTGATTTTGCATACAATATAATGTGTATTTTCAGTTTTTTATAACAAAATTTAAAATTGCGTCTATACTGAGACCGCTAAGCAAAAGGAGGCGGTTCAATGACACCAAATGAGTTCATTGATGATAAAGCGCCCCAGCTGGCTTTCTATGGAAAAGCATTATTGAGTGATCAGCTCGATTTCAAAGAAATCCAGTTATATCTATGGGACACCCTAGAAGAATGGCAGCTATACGACCATCAGGGTGATGCGCAAACGGATACAGAACGAGTGTTCTGGCACCTATTACATGCCTTTGACAAATGGCCTTCGCGGGTCATTAGGGGTAACCAGTTCTTGAGGCGGCAAGTTCACGACTGCTGTGACTTCTTAAGTATTGGCGGTCAACTCCCTCGAGGATGCATTGGTATCAGACCTTAGACTTTATCTAAAATATAAATATAAGCTCCATCCCAAGCCCAAACCTAATCAGTTTGGGCTTTTTTAATGGTCATAGCTTAAGTGTTTTTAATTCATTAAAGTTGTTAACTATGTAGCTTATAGTTCGCCGCTTTCGTAACTTAGACCTGAGTTAAGCACTTCAGCGACATTAATACCCGTAATTATGGAACCAAGTATTTAGGTTTAAACCCTGCCTCAACAGATACTTAATCCAATTGCTATTATTATTTGCTTGAACCAAATCGCACTCCCCCGTAAGCTGTTCCAATCCTTACTTTTTAAGCAAGTGCGTACCTTCAGTGCCGATATCCTCATATGCTCAGCGCATCAAAGATTCACTTTCTATCTATTGCCACAAACGGGTACTAAGCCTGTTACTACTGGGTTTTTCAGCCGGCTTACCATTGATGCTGGTTTTTTCAACGCTGTCATTCTGGTTAAGAGAAGCCGGGGTAGACAGAACCGCCATTGGCTATTTTAGCTGGATAGCACTGGTGTACGGCTTTAAATGGGCCTGGTCCCCCTTGGTTGACCGGATGTCACTGCCCATTTTGACTAAATTACTCGGTCGCCGTAGAGGTTGGATGCTATTTGCCCAAACAATGCTTGTACTGTCGATTGTCGGCATGAGTCAAAGTGATCCTACGCTCGACATAAAAACATTAACAATGTTCGCCTTTTTAGTGGCTTTTGCTTCAGCAACTCAAGATATTGCAATCGATGCATTTAGGATTGAGTCGGCATCAGAAAGAATGCAAGCCGCATTAGCCGCCGCTTACCAAGTGGGGTATCGTAGCGCCATGATCATTGCCACAGCCGGAGCCCTTACGATTGCCGCTTGGATTGAGCCTAATAATGCCACTTATAGCCTGGCATCTTGGCAAACTGCCTATTTAGTCATGGCAGGGTTAATGTCGATTGGTATTCTTACGACGTTATTTAGCTCTGAGCCGTTAGTCGAAACCAAAGTGGCTGATGAAACAGAAGCCCAGCTTAAACAACAGTTTTCGACACGTTACCCACCGATAATTGCCGCAAGTTTGTCGTGGTTATATACCGCTAGCGTATTGCCTTTCCTCGATTTTTTTAAGCGCTACGGTAAAAGTGCACTGCTAATTCTATTGCTGATCTCTACCTATCGAATTTCAGATATTGTGATGGGAGTGATGGCAAATGTGTTTTATGTCGACATGGGGTTTTCTAAAGCAGAAATTGCAACGCTAAGTAAAGTCTACGGCCTAATTATGACGTTAGTCGGAGCCGGAGCTGGCGGCCTACTGGTTGCTCGCTATGGCACCATGAAAATCCTGTTGCTGGGCGCATTTTTGGTAGCGACCACTAACTTACTGTTTGCTTACCAAGCCGTGATTGGCTACAACGTCACGTTTTTGACCTTGGCGATTTCGGTCGACAACTTTAGTGGTGGCGTGGCAACAGCTGCCTTTATTGCTTACCTATCAAGTTTAACCAGCACCGGTTACACCGCGACACAATACGCATTATTGTCGTCAATCATGCTTATATTTCCGAAATTTGTCGCTGGATTTTCAGGAATGTATATCGATGCCTATGACTACGTCAGTTTCTTTATTGGTGCCAGCATAATCGGGTTCCCGGTATTAGGGCTTATTTTGTTAGTGCAAAAGTATGTTCCTGCAACCCATCCACCTCACCGCAAAAGCGAGTGATTAACTAATGCAATAACACATTAAAAAGCCCAACCTTTAACAGTTGGGCTTTTTATTACAATACAAAAACATTGGTGCAAACCGTAACGCTTAATCTCTAAAATTATTAAATTGAAACGGCTGGCCAAGTTCAGCTTCGCGCGCTAATGCCATCACGGCCTGTAAGTCGTCGCGTTTTTTACCAGTAACACGTACTGAGTCACCTTGAATTGAAGACTGCACTTTTAGCTTGCTGTCTTTAATTTTCTTAACCAGCTTTTTAGCCACCAGCGTTTCAATCCCCTCTTTAAAATTAACTTTTAGAGAGAATGTTTTACCGCTGTGCACTGCTTTATCATCAACGTCCATTGATTTAGGGTCGACGTTACGCTTGCTCAATTGCATCCGTAAAATATCGACTAATTGATTACATTGAAAGTCGTCTTCAGCAGACAATGTAACGACATGGTCTTTATATTCAATACTTGCCTCTTTACCGCGAAAATCGAAGCGACTTTTCAATTCTCGCACAGAGTTGTCTACCGCATTACGTAATTCGACTTCATTTACTTCAGAAACAATATCCATTGAAGGCATACGCTTGATCCTTAAAAATTGATTTGTCCGCATTTTACCGACACAACCTAACGACTTGAAGTGCCAATAATGATTAAATTGATTACAAGCATAGTTCTAGGTGACTTTACCCACCTATTTTTTTATGATGACAACAAATAACACCAGTGTAATTGATGTGATAAACAGACGAAGTATTTTTAAAGTAGCGTTAGCTATCACTCTAATGGTGGTTACTTACTTGGTTTTTTCCAAACCAAACTATAGCGTTAATACCTTTGCCCATTTTGATAAAGTGGGTCACTTAGGCAGTTTTTTTGTACTGTCTTATCTGACTTACTTTGCCTTTAAGCCAAGATGGTATGTGCTTGCCATTGTGTTGACGATATACGCCATTTTTATTGAAATGGTTCAATCGCAACTGTCTTACCGAAGTGCCTCACTTGCCGATATTATTGCCGACATGGTGGGGGTACTACTGTTTTATTTTACACAGTGGTTGTATCGAAAATATTTTATCGCAGCACAGTGTAAACGTCGCCACAATGCAGGCCGTAAGTAAATGCCATTGTTAACCTCACGACCATCGTCAACCCTCACGCACATATCAATTGTGGGCGCTGGCGCCATTGGCCAGCTGATATTCCACCAGCTAAGCACTGCGATTAACCCGCTCCAACATCGCCTTAATATCATTACCCGGGCGTCGCAGTCGTGCACTCAACAACTCACGCTTACCGATCTCAACCATCGGCAAACCACTAAAATGGCAATGCTGGTTGGTAAAGATGAATATGCACAGCAACTGCCAAATACCGACTTATTAATTGTGTGTGTTAAAGCCTATCAAGTGAACAATGCGCTACAAAGCTTACTCCCGCACCTTAGCCCCAATTGCCATATTTTATTGTTACACAATGGCATGGGCCCACACTTAACAGTAAGTGCAATGCTTGCAGGCCAGAGCCTTAGTCTCGGTACTACCTCGCAAGGAGCACTAAAGCAATCCGCTTGGCATATCACACAAACGGGGAATGGGTTGACGCAATTAGGGCCGTATAGTCAACCGTCAACCTTACCCCAACCGCTGCAAACCATGCTGTTGACGGCTATTCCAAACAGCCAGTGGTGCAGCGATATTTTAACCATGCTGTGGCAAAAGCTGGCAGTTAATGCTGCGATTAACCCGCTTACGGCCATTGAGCAATGCCAAAATGGACAACTTGCTGACAAGCAATACCAAGCTGATATAACCACCGTTGTAGCCGAACTTGTTAGCGTAGCTAAAGCGCAACACATTGAGCTAGAGTTAAATGCGGTGCTCGATAGAGTCTACCAAGTGATTGCGCTTACAGCTCAAAACTACTCATCAATGCATCAAGACGTGCACCACCAGCGGTTAACAGAAATAGACGCCATTAACGGTTTTGTGGTGCAAATGGCAAAAAATCATCATATTGCCACCCCAAAAAACCAGCTCTTTGTTGAGCAAATTAAACTTTTAGAGCAGCAATATTCGCCGCTTATTTCAAGTTAAGCTGCAAGTTTAGCGACCCTACTTGTACTAAGCCCTATGGCTCTCTAAAATCATCAACTTCAAAAACAACAACCTAGCAGCTAACAACGCATTGATGAAAAATACAATTCCCCCAGCAGCTCTAATGACAGGTTTCACGCCAACACTCAGTCAGCGTACTTGCTTATACCTCTACCTTGGCGCCCTCGCCTTAACACTGTTGAGTGTAATGTGCCTTGACCGCAACGTGTCCACCTGGATGCATGCACATAGTCATGCTAGCTATATTTTAGAACCGCTGAGCAACATTCCGCTGCTGTTTGAATTTCTGTCAGTACTGGTGCTACTAAGCTGCATTACTGTCAAAGGCCGTGAAAAGCTGGGCTCGTTATTATTAGCATTGGGTATCACCTATCTTTTAGCCAGTACGATACGCGTTACCACCAAATTCATTTTCGGCCGGACTTGGCCAGAGAGCTGGATCCACACCGAGTCTGGGAGTAACCCATCTTGGATAACCGATGGCATTGAAGGCTTTACTCCCTTTGCAGAAGGGTTGGCGTATAACTCTTTTCCCTCTGGGCATGCATTATTTAGTTACGCACTTGTCAGTGTGTTTTGGTGGCGCTTCCCACAGTTAAAAATCTTGTGGATAATCGCCATGTTAGGCACCTTAGCGGGGCAACTCGGGCAGAATTATCACTTTTTAGGTGATCTACTTGCCGGAGCAACACTCGGCGTGTTCAGCGCGCACATGTCGATTAACTTAACGTGTTACCTACTTGGACGCCTAGCGTCACGCTAAACCCCACGATGGCGGTTTAAACGTAATAAAACGATGGTATTACCGAGTCATGACGACTTGGGGTAAGCTCAGAGTTAACTGAGCATCACTAAAATGGCGGCAATAGCGATCATCACTAATGCCGCCACATCTTTAATTTATACCTGTTTTTAAGCCAAAAGGCGGCAATTAAAAGCATAAAAAACACTTCTATTTGCCCTAGCGTTTAAACATATGGCACAGCTTGTAATGACATTGCGCTAAACCAGCCAATAGAACCTAAACAACTCGTGGTACTGGTTAAAAGGCTTAGCCTAGGCCAGTATGTAAAACACAAACATCGGCGTGATAAAGGGCTGCCCAACAGGTTGCCACCAATATTAAGTTACCAAATACAGTAACGCGATTGGCGTGGCCCACAAAAAGCGCGCCAAGGTCATCCCCGCAGTATTGACCTCTTGACTCAATTGGCTTTGAAACGCGTTACGCCAGGCCTGCATTGACGCGGCAAGAAAAGTATAAAACACCCATGCCATCTTATACTGCACCTAAGTTGATGATGTTAGCTGAGGCTGTCATTCATTATGCCGATAACCTAGTACGTTAGTGCTACATTCAAGCTAATAATCAGCATAGATATGAATGATATCAACTCAAACTATATTTCAGGGAGTCACGGCTTTAAGTAATTCACCACACAACCAGGCCATATAAGTGGCCACACAATAGCCAAATACAGAGAGCAGCACCGCAACGGGTGCAAAGCTTTTATGAAAGGCAATTGCCACAACAGGAGATGACGCCGCACCGCCTAAGTTACATTGACTGGCTATCGCCATATACGCCACAGGAGCACGCATCATGCAGCCTACAATAACAACTAATATCGCATGGAACAGTAGCCATATAGCGCCAATTAAGAAGTAGATAGGAAAGTCTGCAATAGACGTTACATCCATTTGCAGCCCCATGATCGCAATCAAAAAATAAAGCATTAACGAGGAGGTTTTAGACGCACCAACCGCTTCTAATTGCCGCACTTTCGTGAAAGAAAGACCAAAGCTGACCAGCGATACCACAATCACAATCCAGAAAAATTCGGAGGTAAAACTCAATCTTGCTAACGCTGGGTAGTGGTGACTAAAAAAAGGTGCTAAAAAATCCGCGACCCCATGCCCAAGCCCCATAACACCAAAACCAACAGCAAAAATGCTCATATAATCATTAAGGCTAGGCACCTTTTTTGTGCTGGTCTTTAAGTGGCAGGCTGATTGTTGTAGCTTTTCTATTTGGTGAGTATCCGCTTGCAACCACACATCTATTTTGGCTGAATGATTGGCGCAAAAAAGTAGAAACGACATCCACAAAGCAGAAAAAACCACATTCACGGTTATCATAATTGAAAATATATTATCGCCCACTTGAAAAACTTCTTTCATAGCCAGTTGATTAGCAGTCCCTCCAACCCAATTCCCCGCCAGCGTTGCCATGCCTTTCCATACAGCATCGGCTCCATTCCAAGGCAAAGTTTCAGGAACAAAGTAAGCAAAGAGCATTAGCGTAAGCGGCCCACCAACAACAATA
The DNA here is from genome assembly GCF_033180165.1 of Shewanella youngdeokensis. Classification (GTDB taxonomy): domain Bacteria; phylum Pseudomonadota; class Gammaproteobacteria; order Enterobacterales; family Shewanellaceae; genus Shewanella; species Shewanella youngdeokensis. Next base: position 887,885 of record NZ_CP136522.1, on the reverse strand, counting down.
CCTACTGCCCCGATGAGAAACAGAATAATAAGTTTGGGGCCTAACTGCAGCAATGAATGGACATCCACACTAATAATCAATAAACAAAGACAAACAGGCATGATATAGCGCGAAGCAATACTGGCCAATTGACTATTACTGGTGTCAATTAGGCCAAAAGCATTAAACAATGAGGGTAAGAAATAGCACATCACCATGACAGGAATATACTGATAAAGCTTTTGCCAAAAAACATGTTGTTGCTGGCTAGTATAGAAAATAGCGCCTAACGTGCTGGCAACAATACCCAGTATGACGGGATCAGAGCTAATCATGGCGCCGTTTACTTGCCATAACAAAAGTCGTGGAACTTAGCTGCTAACTCAGACAGAGCTTCGTCTTCACGGTAAATAGACCAGTAATGTCTACAGTGGTCCCAACCGGCTAATTCTATTTTAACAAGGTCGCCACGCTTAACCTCTTCGACAACCGCTAACCAAGGTAAAACACTGATCCCGATCCCCGTACTGATGGCTCTTTTGATGGCGCCCATTGTCGTCATCGTTAGCTCTTGTTCTATATTTACCTTGGCACTTTTAAGCAGTTGAATGGCTCTTGTTCTTGAAATAGAACTCGCCTGCTCCAGCACCCATAACTCTTTAGATAAACTCGTCGGACAAACAACCGTAGCGCTAATAGGATTCGTCGCACCGGCTACGATGCAAATATCGTCCTTAATCCATTGCTGAGTACAAATATTTTTACAGCCGGGTTTCGCATCAATAAAGCCTAGATCGAGCTCTTTTTCACTCACCATTTTCTCAATGGTAGCGGAGTCTTCAATGACTAATTTGATATCAACAAAAGGATTATTTTTCTTAAACAACGGAATTTTTCGTGACAAGACATAGTTACCCGCAGTTTTGCTGCTGCCGACTTTTAACGTTCCTCTGACACCATTGGTCTTCTCAACAAATATCTGCTCTAACTGTACAGCCTTCGAAAGCATGTCATTAGCGTAAGGCAAGATCACCGTGCCATTGTCATTTATCATTAAGCCATTGCTATTACGCTCAAACAGTCGGCTACCAAGCGAGTTTTCCAACTCCTTGAGTGCCATGCTGACTGCTGGCACTGACATATAAAGTGTTTTTGCGGCTTTTGATATTTGCCCACTGTTATGAATGGCCTTGAAAATGCTTAATTGTTTTAGAGTTATTCTCATGTTCAGTGTCATAGCTAAAAACGACCTTAATTATATCTTAAGCAATGCCGAATACCTGTTTAATCTAAAAGCAAAGGCTGAAAATGTAGTCGAGGTAAAAGTTATATGATTAATTAGACTTAGATCAACTAGCAAGCATTAATAATTACACAAATTAATTTTACGACTACCCAAACAATCACTATTTAAAAATTATAACGGAGACTAACGCTGGTAATATTATCATCTTCCAGTTCAATAACAGGGCCAGAATTAGCAACGCGATACGATCCAGAGTAGGTTGCAAAATGGGCGTATACTGTAGTCGACTTTGATAATTTGTAATCAGCACCAACCACTAACGAGTCAATATTAACATCTGTAGCCTCACTGTAATCAGTAGAGCTTAGTGCACTATTTTTAAAGTACTTACCAAATCCAGCTTTATCTTTACCATATTCTGCTTTTAAATTTACACCATTAACATTATAAATAGCTGAGATAAAATATGAGTCACCGGTTTTATTGGAGTAACTTTGACTGGTAGTATTTTGAAATAGCCCTGCAAGTTTAAAATCATAAAACTTAACCTGAGCAACTGCTCGATAGGCATCATAACCTGCAATAGTATTATATGCAGCAGACAAGAAATATGCCGATTTCTTTAGTTTTTTATCTCCGACAAAAATATTAACAGCATACTGTTCTTCTTCGGTATCTTCATAATTATCACCCATTAAGTAAGTGGTGTGAACATTGAATAAACCCGCTATTTTGGGTGAATAGTAAGTGATTCCATCAGCCCTTCGCACCGGAATACCAATCATGCGGTTGTAGCCTGCATTAGTCACAGCAAAGGCTTCTGCATTACCTTTTGAGGTTTTAAACACCGTATCATTACGACCAAAAAGTACTGTTCCCATTTTAGATTTCAAACCTAAATAGGTATTTCGCGGTAAAAACACATCATCACTGTCAGTTGCGCCATTAACCTGCACCTCGATTTTGTAAAGTAATTCAATGTCATCTGACAGGTGATCGCTACCTTTAACCCCAATTCTTGAGAAGTTGTTTTCAATGACCGTTCCTGATTTACTATTTTGAGTCGTGGTCCCATTATCAGAATGTGTTATGGATAGATCTAATCGACCATATATTTGCGGCCCATCAGCAAAAACAGAAAAAGAACTCAAAGAGACTACAGAAACAATGGCAGCCGACAATATTGTTTTATTCATACATACCCACTTAACAAATTAAATAGAAATAAATAATTTTCACATTTAACTTTATTTAAAAGCTAAAAATCACAAATCAAATATTATTTAATAACGAATAAAATTAAATACTCCCGGCTCACATCAATAGATGATAAATAGCGTTTTAAGTAAAACTTAAACATGATTAACATTTGCTTATGCAGTTTTTTTACATGATATTGATCTACGTTTTACAGCGACGACAAAGCTAACCTACTCATAAATAATTAGTACAAGTAATCGAGTACTAAAATAAACGTTATGGAGTAAATGATGAAACTAACTAAACTGGCCTCGCTAATGACAGTATTACTGTTATCTTCTGGTGCTGCAGTCGCCAAGAGTAATAATTTAGCTTCATTCCACACTGACATGAGTGGTTGTGAATCTTGTCATGTTGCAGAAAAAATGAAAGACATTAAGAAAGGTATCACTGATAGCCAAACACATGAGAATGAGCAATGCCGTTCATGTCATGGGTCATATGAAGAGTTAGCCAGCGATAGATTAGAGTTTGATCCACATGCTTCACACTTAGGTGAAATTAACTGTACTTCATGTCATTCAGGTCACGACAAAGCTACATTAACCTGTAACAACTGCCATAACTTCGAAATGGACATGCCATTTGCTGATACTAAAGCTAAAAAGAAGTGGGATGCAGGCTGGAACCAAGACAAAATTCAAAAAGCGATTGCTCAAGGACCAGTTGAAACCGTAGACGTAATCATCGTTGGAGGTGGTTCTGCAGGCTTTAACGCTGCAATCTCAGCTAAATTGGCAGGGGCTAACGTTGTATTGTTTGAAAAAGCGCCATACACAGGTGGTAACTCAATGCTTGCAGCAGGCGGCATTAATGCTGTAGGCACGCCTCAACAAAAAGCTAAAGGTATTGAAGATACTGTTGATTGGTATGCAGAAGATGCAATGAAAGGCGGTCGCTATCAAAATGATCCCAAACTTGTTCAAATACTCGCAGAAGAGTCTGCTGGTGCCGTAAAATGGCTCGAGTCTCTTGGTGCCAATATGGATGACTTAAAGCGTTCAGGTGGTGCACGAGTAGAGAGAACCCATCGCCCATCAGGCGGCGCATCCGTTGGACCTCATATTATTGATACTTTGAGAAAAGCGGCTATTGAACGCGATATTGAAGTACGAGTTAACTCACGCGTTGAAAAAATTGTCCTCAACGAGGATAAGTCAGTCGCTGGCGTCATTGTTCATGGTCGCCATAGTGGTTACAACATGGTTGCAGCCGACTCTATCGTGCTTGCTACCGGCGGTTATGGTATGAACAAAGAAATGGTGGCTTACTACCGACCAACAATGAAAGACATGACTAGCTCTAATAATGTCACAGCGACTGGTGATGGTGTGTTATTAGCCAAAGAAATTGGCGCATCTATGACCGATATCGACTGGGTTCAGGCACACCCAACGATTGGTAAAGACAGCCGTATTTTGATTTCTGAAACCGTTCGAGGTGTGGGCGCAATCATGGTTAATACCGATGGTGAACGTTTTATCAGTGAGCTAACCACTCGTGACCGTGCTTCAGATGCAATCCTAAAGCAAAAAGATCAATATGCTTGGTTAGTCTTTGATGAACAATTGGTTGAGAAAAAGAAAATGGTACGCGGTTATGAGCATTTAGGTATGCTAAGTAAAGCTAATACTATTGAAGAATTGGCAAAAATTACTGGTATGAGTAAATTGCCTACAACAGCAGTTGATTACAATAAGTATCAAGCAGCAGGTAAAGACAGTGCATTTGGGCGTGAAGATATGCCACTAAACCTAAGTAAAGCACCTTTTTACGCCGTAAAAGTCGCACCAGGTATCCATCACACAATGGGTGGCGTAGCCGTTGACACCGACGCCAACGTATTGAACCTTCAAAGCTGGAAAATGGAAGGCCTGTTTGCTGCAGGTGAAGTGACCGGTGGCTTACATGGCCACAACCGTTTAGGCGGTAATGCTATCGCAGAAACTGTAGTATTTGGCCGAAAAGCTGGTGAAAACGCAGCTAAACATGCACTAGATAAAAAGTAACAATAGTTAGACTCATCACTCCCCAACAAAAAGGCCAAGTCTCATCACTTGGCCTTTCTTATGTATCGACTATTTGCTGTAATTTTTATAAGCAATAACAAGATACTAGCCTCTGCGGTAAACCTACTAAACAAAAAACTAATTCAGCCCCACCTCTGTCGCTAGAAGTGGTTAAGACTGAGGGAAAGTGCGTTATAGCGCAATAAATCAAGACCCCAGCATTTTATTTAGAGTCCTAGCTGTAAGCGCCTTAAAGATACGGATATTGGCTAAAAATTATCAATGAAAAAATAGTACAAGTAACAGCTTTAAGGTTCAAATAAGCTTTAATGCACCAGCTGTAACACCGAACCGCTCAGCATTCATTAACTCTACAGAATAAGTGCTAACTTTAGTTGGCAAACACCTAGCCTAGTTTTGGCTATCATATCGCTCTATTTACTCTGAACATTAAAAAGCCCCGTTGAATAACGGGGCTTGAGGTGCGAGTACTATTAGGCAACTAGGTGTTTAGCCAACCAATAGCTTAATTACTTGCTAGTATCGATTGGCGCAAATGACTTAACCAAGTCGTCTACGGCTTTCATTTGTACTAAGTAATTTTCTAACTGATGCAATGGTAACGCACATGGCCCGTCACATTTTGCATTGTCAGGATCGGGATGCGCTTCAATGAACAACCCCGCTAAACCTAATGCCATACCACTGCGGGCAAGCTCTGTAGCTTGTGCGCGGCGTCCACCGGCACTGTCGCTACGTCCACCCGGTTTTTGTAATGCATGCGTCGCATCAAATATAACTGGGTAGCCAGATTGCTTCATTTCATCCATACCCAGCATATCAACCACTAAGTTGTTATAACCAAAGCTTGAACCACGTTCACATAAAATAATCTCATCATTACCCGCCTCGTTAAACTTAGTCACGATATGGCGCATTTCATGTGGTGCTAAAAATTGCGGTTTTTTAACGTTAATTATCGCGCCCGTTTTAGCCATGGCCACAACCAAGTCGGTTTGGCGCGCTAGAAATGCTGGCAGTTGAATAATATCAACCACTTCAGCAACTGGAGCACACTGGTGTATTTCATGTACATCGGTGATCAAAGGCAGGTTAAAGGTTGATTTTATCTCTTCAAAAATCTTTAAACCTTCTTCCATACCTGGACCACGGTAAGAGTTAACAGAAGAGCGGTTCGCCTTATCAAATGACGCTTTAAAGACGTAAGGGATCCCGAGCTTTTGCGTCACTTCAGCGTACGTTTCAGCAATTTTCATTGCAAGGTCGCGTGACTCAAGCACATTCATACCACCAAATAACACAAAAGGTTTGTCATTTGCGATTTCAATCGAACCTAAATTAATGGTTTTATTGCTCATCAATCTCTTCTCTCTTTGTGAGCCAAGGCCTTTGCCTTGGCGTTATTCAAATTCAATTATTGCGGGCTAAACTAGGTCGCAACGATTTGCAGGATTTGACCACACATCCAAGCCATATAAGTGCCTAAAGCATAGCCCAACACAGCCAGAAGCACACCGACTGGCGCAAGCGCCGGATGGAAAGCTGCTGCAACAACAGGTGCAGATGCCGCGCCGCCCACGTTAGCCTGGCTCCCCACCGCCATGTAAAACAAAGGGGCTTTTATCAATTTGGCGACAATCAGCATAAAGCTGGCGTGCACTGTCATCCAAATAATACCAATAGCAAAGTACCACAAGTTAGCAGCATCAAATAACTTAGATACGTCCATATGCAAGCCAATCGTAGCGACCAGGATATACAAGAACACCGAGGCGACTTTTGACGCGCCAGCCGCTTCTAGATGGCGCACTGGGCTAAATGACATAGCTAAACCAATGGTCGTAACGGTAACGATTAACCAAAAGAACTTTGACGTTAAGCTATAGTCGCGTGTCCAAGGGTAGTTAGCTTCAAAAAATGGTCCTAAAAAGTCGGCAAAAATATGCGCTAAACCAGTAACACCAAAACCTACCGCGGCAATCATCATCAAGTCATTAAGGCTCGGAATGCGTGAGTTTTCAGCTTGGTATTTTTCAACTTTATCTTTAAGCGCTTCAAGTGCGGTGGTATCTGCTCCGGTTTTTGCGTCTATCTCTTTGGCTTTCGATGCCATAAACAGCAATACGGCCATCCAGATATTGGCCACGATGACATCAACTGTCACCATGATTGAGAAAATATCGCCACCGGCGCCATAAATTTCTTTCATTGCCGCTTGGTTTGCACCGCCACCAATCCAGCTTCCGGCAAGTGTTGTCATACCTCGCCATACAGCTTCTGGGCCGGTTACGCCCAATACCTCTGGGTTAATACTAGAAATGATCAGCAGTGCAATTGGGCCACCAATAACAATGCCGATTGTTCCCGTCAAAAACATAATTATCGCTTTAGGTCCTAGCGACATAATTGCTTTGAGATCAACACTCAAAATAAGTAACACTAAACAAGCTGGTAGCAAGTAACGTGACGCGACAAAGTATAAACGCGAGGTATCGCCATCAATAATATTAAACGTATTGAGTAATGACGGTAAGAAATAACACATCAATAACGCGGGTATGTAGGTGTAAAACTTTTTCCAAAAGGAGTTGCTACTGTTGCTGGTATAAAACACAAAACCTAGCACAACAGCAAGTATGCCTAGCGCTGTTGCGTCGTTTGTAACTAACGCGCTGGTGACGGAAGCGGAATTGCTCATTAACTCTATCCCCTAGATAGTGGCATTTGCCAAATTATTCATTCTATTCAATTTGTGGTGTTCATTAATGGCGCATTAGTGCGCTCTAATACTAATGATTATGGTGTTACTAAAAAGGGCCATTAGGCCCTTTTTACTCAAGTCACTTCAATGGCCATAATTTAGCACTTTGAGGTGTTCTTGGACTAACACTTAATGGAACGTTTCAACGTTCTCTTTAAGTTCTTTCAATTGCATTTTGACCAGCTCGATGACTGGGTCATGCGGGCTGTTATCAACAAAATGCTCTAAATCGGCTGTAGCCACACTGATACAACCCAACTGCTGTGCAATAAACGCACGCTCGCGGTTAAGGTTTAAGTCTTCAGGGTGCCATTGCAGCAATAGGTTACAACACTCCATTGCGGGTTCAAATTTTCGCCCTACAATGCTGCCAGCTTTTATCTCATGCAGCATACGCGACATCACGCGCTTTACCGAAGCAGGCTTTAAGTAACTGTGTTTAAACGATGCAGCATTGCCGAGTTCACCACGCACCAAAATATGTAATTGGTGTTTGGTCAGCTCATCGCCTGTTAACGGGTCAATATATCGAATGTCATCGTCTATTTGACTCTGTAACACCGTATGGCCTGGTAACAGTAACAGCTCAAGTTTAAGATCAAGTTGCTTGGCAAGTAGCATTAACACGGTAGCCAATGTAGTGCTATTGCCTTGTTTTGAGGTCATACACTTGCCTAGGTCGGCAGCGTCGGCACTGTAATACGCTTCACGTGGGCAAAAACCTAAGTCTTTGTAGAACCATTTGATAAGCCCAGCTAAGCGCTCATGCCGGTCAACCACGTAAAAGCTCAGCACTGAGCCTGCAAGTTCAAGCCAAGCCCAGTTGGCATTTTTGACTTTTGAAAAGCCTAGATGCTCTGCAACTTCAAATGCAGTTTCAGGTAATTGAATTGAATCGATAAGTTTCAAGTGAGTCTTCAACCTAATAACATCGCTTGCTTCAAAACAGCTAGCTTAGCGGCGTAAACCACCCAAGCAACCGCGCCGAGTGCAGCGAATATTTTGAATAATGTACCACGGTCGGCTTTAAGCGAAATCGTTGCTAACGCAATATAAGCGGCAACAGCGCCAATTTTTTCTGTCATCCATGGATCAATAAATGGATATTGCTTAATCGAGAAGCATAAAAGCAACCCTGACAACAGCAAAAAGGTGTCTATAACATGTGGCGCGATCTTAATGAACTTTTTGTCCATTATTGGCGATTGACGAATATGAAGCACAAAACGCACAATAAAGAACAACACACTCAACGCGACGAAAGTCATATGAGAGTGCTTAAATGCAGGATATAAACTATAGAACGTTTCCATAATGTTAGGTCTTTTAGCCAGCAAAGTCGCTAGTGTACCCGATCCCCTTAACCATAACCAATATCCACCATGCTATTGCTACTAGAGTGCGTAAATTTTATACGCCTCTTAAATTAATGTGGATATACAGCGACCTTTTACAATCAGGAGTTGGCATGTGCGAGCGTATGGCTTGATCAATAATGCCTGCTGGTGAGCCATCATTTATATGCTAAATGCCACGTTTACAAGGTGAGTCAAGGCAAGTAGCAGTGGAACTGCACGAGATATGGCAGCTTTAAGCAATAAAAAAGGCACTATGCAGTGCCTTTATCAATGATCGGTAATCACTTTATTATCGCGGCCAACGGCCCATAGTACAGCGATCATTACTGCCAAAGTCTCGAACTGTTGCTACATTCTCATAGCCCAGCTCGGTTAACTTCTTTCTCAGTTCAATAGCTTGCTGATAACCATGTTCTAATAACAAATAGCCACCAGGTGCTAAATAATCTCGCGCACAAGCGGCAATATGAAATAGATCGGCAAAACCTTTTTGTGGTGCAGTTAAGGCGCTTTGCGGCTCAAACCGAACATCACCTTGCGATAGGTGCTCATCTTCTTCGTCAATGTAAGGCGGATTGGATACAATTAAATTAAAGTCATAACACTCAACTGCATCAAACCAATCACTTTGAAAAACATCAACTTGATCAAGCTTTAAATTGGTGCGATTTTCAATAGCTAACTCAACCGCGTCTTCAACTTTATCAATGGCGCACACTTGCCATTCGCTACGTTCATGCGCTAATGATAGCGCTATCGCGCCAGTTCCAGTTCCTAAATCTAGCACCTTCGCATTTGTCGCCAATGGCAAATTAAGTGCCGTTTCGACTAAAATTTCGGTGTCAGGCCTTGGGATCAAGGTTGTAGGGTTAACTCGAAATGGCAGTGACCAAAACTCTCTTTCACCAACAATATGCGCGATAGGGTTGCCGCGCAGACGCTTTGCCAACATCTCTTTAAACTCTGAGACCTGCTCACTACTGAGCTCTTTTTCAGGCCAAGTGTACAAATAACTACGAGGTTTATTAATAATATGAAGTAGCATCACTTCAGCATCTAATGATGCTGAATCTGAAATAGCATCTAACTGAGAAGAGGCCCATTTTAGGGCCCCTGATATAGTCAATAGCAAGGAATGTCCTTATTCAGAAGTTCTGGATAACTCAAAAGTTGAGTTAGTTGTCACCCAAAGCAGCTAGCATGTCAGCTTGGTTCTCTTGGATGAGCGGTTCAAGAACAGCATCTAAATCGCCTTCCATAAACTCATTCAAACGATAAAGTGTTAAGTTGATTCTGTGTTCACTAACTCGACCTTGAGGGAAGTTATAGGTACGAATACGTTCAGAACGATCACCACTTCCAACTAAGTTGCGGCGAGTACTTTCTTCAGCACTACGACGTTTTTCATCTTCAACAGCTTGAATTCGGGCAGATAACACACTCATCGCTTGTGCACGGTTTTTATGCTGCGAGCGTTGGTCTTGACACTCAACCACAATACCAGTTGGAATATGCGTTAAACGAATAGCAGAATCGGTTTTGTTGACGTGCTGTCCACCAGCTCCAGATGCCCTAAATGTATCAACTTTTAAGTCGCCTTTGTTGATTTCAATCGCTTCAGACTCTGGGACTTCTGGCAACACAACGACCGTACAAGCAGAAGTATGCACGCGGCCTTGAGATTCAGTTTCTGGTACACGCTGAACGCGGTGTCCGCCAGATTCAAACTTAAGTTTACCGTATACACCTTCACCACTGACTTTAGCGATAACTTCTTTAAAGCCACCGTGTTCGCCTTCGTTGGTGTTCATTATCTCTAACTGCCAGCGCTTACTTTCAACGTATTTACTGTACATGCGGAATAAGTCGCCCGCAAAAATAGCGGCTTCATCGCCACCCGCGCCAGCACGGATTTCAATAAAGCAGTTATTGTCATCATTAGGATCTTTAGGTAGCAACAGAATTTGCAACTCATCTTCAAGTACAGCAATCGCAGCCTTGGCCGCTTTGTACTCTTCTTGAGCCATCTCTTTTATTTCTGCGTCATCTTCTTCCATCATCTCTTTAGCAGAGTCGAGATCTTCCTCGGCTTGCTGATAAGATTTAAAAGAGCTGACCACTTCCTCTAATTGAGAATACTCTCTAGACAAGGCGCGAAAACGCTCCTGATCGGCAATCACACCCGCATCGCTTAATAACGCCAATACTTCTTCATTACGCTCAAGCAAGCCTTCAAGCTTGCGAATCACACTGTCCTTCATTAAAACGCTAACCTTAGTCTTTATCTAATCCGAGCACGGTTCTTAATTGTCCAAGTGAATTTAAATCACCTCGGCGACTCGCAGCAGTAAGCGCTTGGGTCGGTGCGTGGATCAATTTATTGGTCAGCTTATTAGCTAGCTCTAGCAACACTTGTTCACTATTGCCGCCTTGGGCCAATTTGTTGACCGCTCGCTCTACCAACTCATCTTTTATCGCCATACTATTGGTACGGTATTCACGGATACTGTCGACCGACTCTAATGAGCGGATCCACTCCATAAATTGATAAGATTGATCGTCTGCAATTAATTCTGCTTGCTCGGCAGCCTCTCTACGAGAAGCCATATTCTGTTCAATGATGCTTTGCAGGTCATCAACGGTATATAAGAACGCATCATCTAGATCCGCTACTTCAGCCTCAATATCTCGAGGAACTGCTATATCTACCAACAACATAGGTTGATGACGACGCTGCTTAAGCGCTTTTTCTACCATGCCTTTACCAATAATTGGCAAGGGGCTAGCCGTAGAGGATATCACGATATCGGCCTTAGGGAGAAAATCAGGTATCTGTTCAAGTGTAATCGCTGTCGCACCAAACTCTTCACACATGGCTTCAGCCCGAGAAACAGTTCTGTTTGCTACCACCATGGTTTTAACGCCATTGTCTTTTAAATGACGGGCAACTAACTCGATAGTCTCACCTGCTCCCACCAATAATACTTGCGTATTGCTGATGGAAGAGAAGATATGTTTCGCCATGCTAACCGCTGCAAACGCAACGGATACCGCTGCAGCACCAATTTCAGTTTCGGTGCGAATTTTCTTAGCCACCGAAAAAGTATTTTGAAATAAGCGGTCCATGGTTGCAGCAACTGTACCTGCTTCTTTAGCCTTTACAAATGACTGCTTAACTTGGCCTAAAATTTGTGGTTCGCCTAGAATCAACGAATCTAATCCTGCCGAGACTCGCATTAAATGTTTAACCGCTTCCTGATCTTCAAACTGATACAGGCATGGTTCAACATCGGCATGAGAAAGGTCGTGATATTCTTCCAGCCACTGTACGACATCGGCCCCTTTACCGTTATTACAGTATAGTTCGGTCCGATTACAGGTAGAGATAATTACAGCTTCACCCGACTGAGTGTGCGACGCAAGACTCTTCATAGCGTCATGAATTTTGTCTGGTGCGAAAGCGACTTTCTCACGAAGGTCGACCGTGGCCGTTTTATGATTTATTCCGATTGCTACAAGGCTCATTTGACTCGTTCTGGACTCTTGGGCATCTTATTTATGGCTGCCATTCTACTGAATTGGCCTTGTTAAAAACAGAATATGCTTAACAAAACCGAATAATAATCGTTGTTGGAACCCATTTTACAAACTAACGCCGATTTTTTAACCATTTAAACAAAGAAATAGCCATCATTGACAATAATTAATATGATGCAAATAGTTATTTTGCATACGGGCATTGGTAATTTATCCAAGCGCTCGTATCATAAGGGCTCTTTTGTATCAGTAATAGATGAATATTTTGAGCAGCTTCACAAAACACACTTATGTATGGGTGATATTGAGCTTTCTTTTAATAAGCGGTTGTTCAATGAACATACCTGACAACTTGGTGCCCGTATCGGTCAAGCAAGTCGAGCACGCCCAAGCATGGGAAATGCAGGGTAAGTTAGCTGTACGCACTGCTAGCGATAAATTTAGTACTAATTTGTACTGGTTGCACACTCATCATTCTGACGAGTTAAAACTAACTACAATGCTGGGCACAACGTTGCTGAACCTATCAAGCCAAAAAGGCCGTACCGTGTTAGAAGCCGATGGTAAAACCTATACCGACTCTGACGCGCAACGTTTACTTACGCGGATCACTGGTTGGACGCTCCCTATCGATACCTTGCCACTGTGGATCACAGGTCAGCTTAGTGATGACGACAACATCATTGAGGTCGATAGCCAAAACCGCCCTAAAACTGTCAGCCACGATAGCCAATTACCCGCTTGGAAAATCAGCTACAAGAGCTGGCAAACCCAAAGTGGTGCAGAACTACCGCGCCTACTCGATGTAACACGAGATGACATTCGCCTTAAGATTCAAATAAACCAATGGCAAGCTCTGAGCCCTGAAACTGATATAAAAACTAATCGTCCGCACCCACATTCTAACGAGCCAGTTTTATGACCGCATCCCGCTCTTCAGGCTGGCCAGCACCAGCCAAACTTAACCTATTTTTACACATCAATGGTCGCCGAGATGACGGTTACCATGAGCTACAAACCTTATTTCAATTTGTAGACCACTGTGATTACCTTGATTTTAAGGTGACCAATGAACCGGCGCTGGTATTACACTCCAATATGTCTGAAGCTGTCGCAGATAACGATAACTTAATTCTACGTGCCGCAAAATCATTACAAAAGCAAACAAAATGCCAACTTGGGGCTGAAATTTGGCTCGATAAACGCTTACCTATGGGTGGCGGTTTAGGTGGTGGTTCATCTGATGCTGCGACCACTTTAGTGGCGTTAAATGCACTGTGGAAACTCAATTTACCTACCGAAAGGCTTGCTGAAATAGGCCTAGAACTTGGTGCTGATGTACCTGTTTTTATTAAGGGTTTATCTGCATTTGCCGAAGGCGTTGGCGAACAATTACAAGCTGTAACGCCAGCAGAGTATTGGTACCTTGTCTTAGTTCCTGACGTGCATGTGTCAACTGCCGATATTTTCCAAGACCCAGACCTCCCTCGTGACACGCCAAAGTTAACGTTAGATTCTTTAATGAGCAATCCTTGGTCAAATGACTGCCAAGAATTGGTCGTTAAACGTCACCCTCAAGTTGCCAAAACCTTAGCGTGGCTGCTAGAATATGCGCCGTCAAGAATGACCGGAACCGGAGCATGTGTTTTTGGTCAATTCGAGCAAGAGCAGCAAGCAAACGATGTTTTGGCTAAATTGCCAGCATCGATTAAGGGCTTTGTTGCAAAAGGAAAAAATATATCGCCATTAATGCTGAGATTAGCTCAGCATTAACTATACGACTGGGATATATCTAAATCCCAGTTTCTACCATGAAGCATACGCCTGAGGTCCATACAGTGCCTGACATTAAACTTTTTGCCGGTAACGCAACACCTAGTCTCGCGAAGAAGATAGCCGATCGTCTATTTTGTAAACTTGGAGACGCAGAAGTAGGCGTTTTCAGTGACGGCGAAATCAGTGTCCAGATTAATGAAAATGTACGTGGTGCGGATGTGTTCATCATTCAATCTACTTGTGCACCAACTAACGATAACCTAATGGAACTGATCGTTATGGTTGATGCACTTCGCCGTGCTTCAGCTGGTCGTATTACAGCCGTTATCCCTTACTTCGGTTATGCACGCCAAGATCGTCGTGTTCGCAGTGCTCGTGTACCTATTACTGCTAAAGTTGTTGCAGACTTCCTATCAAGCGTTGGTGTTGACCGCGTATTGACTTGTGACTTGCACGCTGAGCAAATTCAAGGTTTCTTCGACGTACCAGTTGATAACGTTTTCGGTAGCCCAGTGTTACTTGAAGATATGATAGCTAAAAATCTAGACAACCCAGTTGTAGTTTCACCTGATATCGGTGGTGTTGTACGTGCTCGTGCAGTAGCTAAGTTATTAGATGATTCAGATCTAGCGATCATTGACAAACGTCGTCCACAAGCAAACGTTGCTCAAGTAATGCACATAATCGGTGACGTTCAAGGCCGTGACTGCATCATTGTTGATGACATGATTGATACAGGCGGAACACTTTGTAAAGCTGCTGAAGCGCTGAAAGAGCACGGTGCAAACCGCGTTTTTGCTTATGCAACTCACCCAGTATTTTCAGGTAACGCTGCTAAAAACATCGCAGAATCAGTGATTGATGAAGTGATTGTGACTGATACGATTCCATTAAGCCCTGAAATTGCGGCGCTTAATAAAGTATCACAGCTTACAATGTCTACATTGATGGCTGAAGCCATTCGTCGCGTCAGCAACGAAGAATCAATTTCGGCAATGTTTAAGCACTAATTACACTTTAATTGAAATGTAATTAGGCTTAATGCTGAAAATAAAAACGCACTCTACTGAGTGCGTTTTTTGTTTAACAGGGGTTAAAATCTTAATCAGTAGCTCAACAAGGGCGCCATACTGCCCTAACCACAGCCGTAAATAACAATGATGACCTTTGCCACAAATACCTGAGTGTAAGAGCCCACAGTTCGATACATCACAAGCTAGAATGACTCTCATAACTAATGACCCTATACCCGATGAACGTCATAGCACAATAGCACTTAGAATGTGCCTTTCTCGTTAACAACAGCAAATCAGCTAGCCTGTGTTAACCATTATTTGGGCTTTTGTCCGTTCTCTAGCATATCCATGAATTGAGTAAACCGTCTGAGTCTAGTCGCAGGTTTCTTGGCACTTAATAATCCATGTGCAATAACATACCGACTCGATTTATTGAGCGTGTCGAAAAATACTTTAGCATTTGGCTTAGCTTCTAGCGCGATACTAAAGTCTGATGGGAGCTCTATTTCACTTGCAACATAAGCATTTTGCCAACGACCGTCTTCTTTTGCAGCACGAATGTGTACGAGGCCGGCTTCCATCATCCGCATTTCATTTATCAAACGCTCAGCATGCTCAGTGTTTCTTTTTGACCAATTGCTACGTGGTTTTCTGGGACTTATACGCTGAAGGTAAGCTCGGTTATCAATTGTTTTCTTAACACCGTCGATCCAGCCCCAACACAAAGCCTCGATAACGACATCATTCCAAGTGACGCTATGTATTCCAGTACCTTTCTTGTATATTTTCACCCACAGTTCACTTTCACAGGCGTAATTAGACTTAAGCCAAAGGCTGAGTTCAGTTGGCGTTGCAAATGTCATTATTTTCGATGGTTTCGGTTCAAGCACCAATTTATAACCTCATCAATATAGCTAGCCACATGGGCTAAGCTCCCTTAATACAGCTCAAAGTGCTGAACAAGCTTGCAGCCAGTAATACTTGATAGTTTTACCTCGCATACCAGCATCTTGCTAGATTCAAATAGCTCTAATATCGACGCCATATAGCCAGTATAGCTTGCTAACAAAATGAATCAGATCAGTGAAAGCTCTAATATTCAAAACTCAGTGACTTTCTATACCCAAATACAATATCGCATTGAGCGGCGCTTAGTAACTGGCGCACAATGTTATAAAGCCAACCTTACTAAGCAATCACAAGCTTCGACATTCAATGTTGAAACAAATACTGCCTCAGTAATGCTCAATGCCATGATTAATATATTCATGGCCACAAAAGTAAATCAGACTCGAAGCCTGATTTTTAATCTTAACCCCTAGTTCATAAACTCAATAGATTGCAAGCAACTGGCAATGTAACGAACTGCCATACAGGACAAAAGGTTTTGCACTAGTTTACGCAGCAGTGCTTTACCTTTTATGGAACGGTTCGCTGTGACTCGAGCTAGAAATATTAAGTATCACTATATATCAACGCCTTTATTTCAGGCTGAAATAGTGTTGCAACAGATGCAGTAAAGTGAATAAGTGAGTGCTACTGGCTAAGCGCAGGTAGGCTGAGGATCTGCCGCACATTGTACAGTAGGTAGATGCATAGCAAGTAGTCGGCCTATGTAATAGACAAAGTACAAGTTCTTTAAATAACAGAAAGCAAAAAGCCCGTCTAATAAGACGGGCTTTCTGTTTATGGCTGGGATACCAGGATTTGAACCTGGGAATGCCGAGATCAAAACCCGGTGCCTTACCGCTTGGCGATATCCCAATTAACTCTTTAAAACATATTAAAATTCGATGGTACGGGAAGAGAGACTTGAACTCTCACACCTTACGGCACCAGAACCTAAATCTGGCGTGTCTACCAATTCCACCACTCCCGCATCGAACTTTACTGTAGGTTGCCCTACTTCATCATTATAACACCAAGCAACGAATTACTTTTTGTTATGCTGACAAGGTCAATAAATTAACCTTTAAAAAATGGCTGGGATACCAGGATTTGAACCTGGGAATGCCGAGATCAAAACCCGGTGCCTTACCGCTTGGCGATATCCCAATAAAACTATGTTGCTAATAACAAGTCGTAACTCATTACTTTAAAATAAATGGTACGGGAAGAGAGACTTGAACTCTCACACCTTACGGCACCAGAACCTAAATCTGGCGTGTCTACCAATTCCACCACTCCCGCACTACATCAAGTTTACATCCTGATTAAGATGACTCATTTTACATCTAGAGAAAGATGGTAGCAATGGCGGGACTTGAACCTGCGACCCCAGCATTATGAGTGCTGTGCTCTAACCAGCTGAGCTACATTGCCAAAGATGGCTGGGATACCAGGATTTGAACCTGGGAATGCCGAGATCAAAACCCGGTGCCTTACCGCTTGGCGATATCCCAATTAATCTTTCTTACTAGTAACGAGCATTGCTCATTACTTTTTAAATAAATGGTACGGGAAGAGAGACTTGAACTCTCACACCTTACGGCACCAGAACCTAAATCTGGCGTGTCTACCAATTCCACCACTCCCGCACTACATCAAGTTATCATCCTGATTAAGATGTTGCCAACCCTATTTCTGATTTCGTAAATCAAGTTCACTTATCAACTAGTCGGCCATTCTCACTTTTACATCTTGAGAAGATGGTAGCAATGGCGGGACTTGAACCTGCGACCCCAGCATTATGAGTGCTGTGCTCTAACCAGCTGAGCTACATTGCCATCTCTTTCTTGTCCCTCTCAGTGAGGAACGGGGCGTATTATGCTTATTCAGAGTATGTAGGTCAACTGCTTTTTTCCGCTAATTTAAACTAACTTCACTGTTCGGCTATTACTTCGCCAAACTGAGCAACAGATGTGCAATACATCTCAGTTTAGACACAATTTTAGGCTACAAAAATGATATTTTCTAACTTAAGTACACTAAAAATTTGTTAACCCAAGCTAATTATCGACTCAATAAAAGCACGTTGTGCCTACAAGGCGCTTGTTTTTGAGCTAAAACGCCTCCCTGAAAAACAAAAACGCAGCGCTAAAAATCTTTTCAGCGCTGCGTTTAATTATTTTAAGGCTATGGTGGCGATTTAAAGCCAATAACCGCTATTTTAAAAGTTAGGCCAAAACGCCATCAACTCTTATACGTTAAATAGGAAATGCATAACATCGCCATCTTTAACTATGTATGTTTTGCCTTCTGCACGCAGTTTACCTGCCTCTTTCGCGCCAGCTTCACCTTTATGAGTAATGAAGTCTTCATACGCCATAACTTGGGCGCGAATAAAGCCACGTTCAAAGTCGGTATGGATCACGCCAGCGGCCTGAGGAGCGCTAGCACCTATTTTAACAGTCCATGCACGTACTTCTTTTACACCTGCAGTAAAGTAGGTTTGCAAAGTCAGTAAGTTGTAACCAGAACGGATCACACGATCAAGGCCTGGCTCTTCAAGGCCAAGATCAGCCATGAACTCTTCACGGTCATCAGCGTCCATTTCAGCAAGCTCTGACTCAATTGCAGCACATACAGCTACAACGACAGAGTTTTCTTCGGCAGCAATCGCATTAACGATATCTAAATGAGGGTTATTTTCAAACCCGTCTTCAGAAACGTTAGCAATATACATCGTTGGCTTAATCGTTAAGAAGTTTAAGTAAGCAACCGCCTCTAGTTCTTCTTTACTTAGCTCCATTGAACGCAGCATTTTGCCTTCATCTAATACAGGGCGCATTTTTTCAAGTACTGCTACTTCAAACTTAGCATCGGCATCACCGCCTTTAGCACGCTTAGCTTGGCGAGTAATCGCACGCTCACATGAGTCTAAATCGGCAAGTGCTAGTTCAGTGTTGATCACTTCGATATCGCTTGCTGGGTCAACCTTGTTGGCTACGTGAACAATGTTGTCATCTTCGAAACAACGTACAACATGACCAATAGCGTCAGTTTCACGGATGTTAGCTAAGAACTTGTTACCAAGACCTTCACCTTTAGAAGCACCCGCAACCAAACCGGCAATATCAACAAATTCCATTGTGGTTGGCAATACACGCTCAGGTTTTACAATTTCAGCAAGTGCATCAAGTCTTGGATCCGGTACAGGAACGATGCCTGTGTTTGGTTCAATAGTACAGAACGGGAAGTTAGATGCTTCGATGCCTGCTTTAGTTAACGCATTAAAAAGTGTTGATTTACCAACATTTGGCAGGCCTACGATGCCACATTTGAAACCCATATTATTACCTTTATATCAATGAATAACTCGCCGCGTTGCGTCGAGCATTTGTTTAAGCTTTAAAAGAATGCAACCTGTGCATCGCCTTTGCCATATTTTCGTTAAATAAGATCTCTGTTGAACGCACAGCTTCATCTATTGCTGCGTTCATCAGCTCTTGATCTGTAGGAGCTGCTTTACTGAGTACATAATTGCTGACCTGATTCTTATCACCAGGATGCCCAATACCAATCCGCAACCGGTAAAAACCTTTATCATTTGCCAATTTAGCAATGATGTCTTTCAAGCCATTATGGCCGCCATGGCCACCGCCTAATTTAAACTTAGCAATACCCGGCGGAATATCGAGCTCATCATGGGCAACGAGAATTTCTTCTGGGGCGATACGAAAGAAATTCGCTAACGCGCCAACCGACTTACCACTTAGATTCATAAAGGTTGTCGGGATCAATAAGCGAACATCTTTACCATGTAACGTCACTCTAGCCGTCATGCCAAAGTACTTACTGTCTAATGTTAACGTTGCGCCACATACTCTAGCGAGCTCTTCAACGTACCACGCACCTGCGTTATGACGTGTTCGTTCATACTGCGCGCCGGGATTTGCTAACCCAACAATAAGTTTTATATTGCTCATAATACTCAGTCTGTATTTACTTATTCATTTTTTGCCGCCATAGGCCACAAAATTAAAAACGCGGCATTTTAGCACTCAAAGCCCGAGTCAACAAATTATACGCAAAATTGATGCAATCTGATGTTAAAATCGGCCATATTGCCAAGCAGTGCTTAGCCCAAACAAAAACGAAAAGCGTATTTAAGCTTTCCGTTTCTTTTTATGCCAGCCAACATTTGGCGTTAAAACCCTAATGCGTATTTAAGGACATGCTTTTTAATCGGGCTGTCTACATTTGCTAACTTCAGCGCTCCGTTTCGTAATAACTTTAAGGGTAAAAAGTCGTTACTGAAACTGGCGTAAAACATATCCATAGCGCTCATCATCAATAGGTTATCGCGATATCGGCACGTCTGATATTGCTCTAGCACTGCCCGGTTCCACCAGCCGCCTTCAAGTTTTAAGTTTGACTCTACAGTTGTTATCAGCGCCTCAACATCTTTAAAGCCAAGGTTAACCCCCTGCCCTGCAAGTGGGTTTATGGTATGCGCTGCATCACCTAAAATGACAACGTTATCGCGGTAATAACGCTCTGCGTGACGCCGAGTTAGCTTAAAGCTGGCTTTACTGACTACGGTAAAATCGCGGTCAAGGCGGTCTGGAAAGTGCTGGTCTATTTGCTTTTTTAACGCCACGTTATTTAGCTGCGAAAGTTGAGTGATGCGGCTTGCATCGTCATACCAAACTAACGAGGCATTATTACCAGGTAATGGCAATAATGAACGCGGCCCCGTAGGTGTAAACTGTTGCCATGTAACATCTTGCTCCTCTTCGCCGGTAGCGATATTGATAAGCATTGCACTTTGGCTGTAATCCCAACCCGTGATACCAATTTTAGCCCACTGCCTAACATACGAATTAGCGCCGTCGGCACCAATGAGTAAGCGGGCAGAAAAAGCCTGTCCGTCCTCTAGACCAATATCAATAACAGCATCATTTGAACGCACAAGGCTGCTAATTTTTACGGGGCAAAACAGCGTAACATTGTCCAACTGTGCCATTCGATGCCACAAAGATAATTGGATCAATCGGTTTTCAACAATATGACCTAGGTGCGACGTGGCAATTTGGTCTGCGTGAAACTGGGTAATGCAGCCATCTAACTCCCATGTTTCGAGCCCTTTATAAGCAACCTGACGCATGGTGCTAAGATAGTCTAACGCCCCAAGGCGCTGCAATAATGCTTCTGACGCAGCACTAATTGCCGATACTCTTAAATCCAACGGTTGCGAACTGTCATAAGGTTTAGGTGCAAACGCTTCAACCACGGCCACTGTTAAGCCTAATTGCGCCAAGCCAATTGCAGTGGCTGCACCGACCATTCCACCGCCAACAACCACGGCATCGAAAATAATATTGTTATTCTTTGGCTGTTCCACTAAACCTTGACTCCCGAAAGATGGCACTGATATTGGGTCAAGTTTACACTCAAATACTGGGTTATAGACCTTTTACATAACAAAATTTGTGCAATTTGTTTGTTCTTTATCAAAGGCAAAGGTGCTTTGCATTTTAAAGAGTCTATGTTTACTGCAGGACACCGTACTGTTATGAGTCATTAACCGAAAGACCTTTATTAGGCGCCCCTAAAAAGCACATCACAGTTCGATATAAGACTTTGTAATGATAAAAACACAACCTTGCATTACAAGCGGTTACCAACTAACCCGAACCCAACCTAGACCATTGAACACTATAAGGCTAATAGCGTTAGCAGAATAATTTCACTCAAACATAGGCCAAATGCTAGCCAGCAGCACTTAGAAGCGTTAAAATATTCCGCTATTTTTTCGGTGCTTCTTAGAGTGATAAAAACTGATGAGTAAAAAACTCCATATTAAAACTTGGGGCTGTCAAATGAATGAGTACGACTCATCAAAGATGGCTGACCTTCTCGACGAATACGAGGGCTACACGCTAACAGACAGTGCTGAAGAAGCCGACGTGTTGTTGTTAAACACCTGCTCTATTCGTGAGAAAGCACAAGAAAAAGTTTTTCATCAGCTTGGGCGCTGGAAAACATTAAAAGATAAAAAACCAGGACTAATTATTGGTGTTGGTGGTTGCGTTGCCTCACAAGAAGGTAAAGCGATTAAAGAACGCGCTCAGTGCGTTGATCTCATTTTTGGCCCGCAAACATTGCATCGCCTGCCTGAAATGATTGACCAAATCAAAGACGGTAAAAAAGCAGTAATCGACGTTAGTTTCCCTGAAATTGAAAAGTTCGATAGCCTACCTGAGCCACGTGCTGACGGCCCTAGCGCTTATGTATCAATCATGGAAGGCTGCAGTAAATACTGCTCTTTTTGTGTGGTACCTTATACACGCGGTGAAGAAGTTAGCCGTCCATTGGACGATATTATTCTTGAAATTGCCCAATTGGCGGCTCAAGGTGTTCGTGAAGTCAACCTGCTAGGTCAAAACGTTAACGCATATCGCGGCGCAACACACGATGATGAAATCTGTACTTTTGCAGAACTATTACGTTACGTTGCCGCAATTGATGGTATTGACCGCTTACGCTTTACCACCAGCCACCCAATTGAGTTCACACAAGACATCATTGATGTTTATGAAGATACCCCTGAATTGGTCAGCTTTTTACATCTGCCAGTTCAATCTGGTTCAGATTTAATTCTAACGCAGATGAAACGTGGCCATATGGCAATCGAATATAAGTCTATTATTCGCCGCCTACGTAAAGCGCGTCCAGATATCCTTATAAGCTCTGACTTTATCATTGGCTTCCCTGGTGAATCTAAGCAAGACTTTGCTGACACCATGAAACTGATTGAAGAAATTCAATTTGACCATAGCTTTAGTTTTATCTACAGCGCACGTCCTGGTACTCCGGCTGCCGATTTACCTGATGATGTTAGCCTGGAAGAGAAAAAAGAGCGCTTAGCTATTTTACAAGACCGCATTACTCAGCAAGCCATGCGTTATAGCCGCCAAATGCTTGGTACGGTTCAGCGTATTTTAGTTGAAGGCCCATCGGTTAAGAACCCAATGGAACTTCGCGGCCGAACTGAAAACAGCCGTGTAGTAAATTTTGAAGGTAAACCTGAGCACATTGGCGGTTTTGTTGACGTTGAAATTGTAGACGTATACACCAACTCTTTACGCGGAGTATTTGTACGCGCAGAAGATGAAATGGATTTACGTCGCGATCTACGTCCGTCAGACATCATGGCAAAATACAAACACGATGATGCACTAGGTGTAACACAGTTTACTCCTTCTTAATCGCAATCAGTTTAATAAGGTAAACTTGTCTATGAGGCGGCATCTAAGATGCCGCTTTTTTCATCTCAAACGGCATTGATAAATACCATTCGCATTTATCAATTATCGCTCGTAAACTAGACTACTCACGCTCAATATCATTCTTGAATTTGGAGTTATTTTTGTCAAACAAGCTAACGACGCTCAACCTCTATTTAGAGCCTGCTGAAACCCGTAGACTCGCTTCGCTATGTGGGCCTTTTGATGACAATATTAAACAATTAGAACGCCGTGTAGGCGTGGAGATAAGCTACCGAAACAATCACTTTCAGATTGTTGGTATCCCCAAAAATTGTTTAACGGCCAATAATTTATTACGAGATTTGTATATTGAAACGCAGCCTCTAAAAGGCAGCACTCCAGATCTTGAGCCCGATACGGTGCATATGGCCATTCAAGAGGCAATTGCATTAGAGATGGAAGCTCCTCGCGACGAAACAGAGCTGTACATCAAAACCAAGCGCGGAGTTATTAAACCGCGTAATCCTAACCAAAGTGATTATGTGCGTAACATCAGCACCCATGATATTAGCTTTGGTATTGGTCCAGCCGGCACAGGGAAAACTTATTTGGCCGTCGCTGCAGCTGTTGATGCACTCGAACGCCAAGATGTACGCCGTATATTATTAACTCGTCCAGCCGTTGAAGCTGGCGAGAAACTTGGTTTTTTACCTGGTGATTTAAGCCAGAAAGTCGATCCTTACTTACGCCCACTTTATGATGCACTGTTTGAAATGATGGGCTTTGAAAAGGTCGAACGCTTAATAGAGCGTAATGTGATTGAAGTGGCGCCGCTTGCTTATATGCGCGGTCGCACACTCAATGACGCTTTTATCATTCTCGATGAAAGCCAAAACACCACTGTAGAGCAGATGAAAATGTTTTTAACCCGTATTGGGTTTAATTCACGCGCGGTGATCACCGGCGACATAACGCAAATCGATCTACCTAAACACCAAAAATCTGGCTTACGTCACTCAATTGAAGTGTTGGGAGAGGTTGTTGAAATAAGCTTTAACTTTTTCCAAGCCAAAGATGTTGTTCGACATCCAATTGTAGCTCGAATTGTTGAGGCCTATGAAGCGTTCGATTTGAAAAGCCAGAGCAGCAAAGGCAACAAAGACAGTCAATACCAACTACAGGTAACACCAAATAATGAGTAATCCTCAAGCAAACATTGAGCTTGACCTACAAATTGCTGTTGAAGGGGTTGAACTCCCTGACGCTGGACAGTTTGAACTTTGGGTAAAAACAGCACTCAGAGAAACAATGGCACACGCTGAGTTAACGATTCGCATCGTTGATGCAGCCGAAAGCCAAACGCTTAACAGTACCTACCGCGGAAAAGACAAACCAACAAATGTATTGTCTTTTCCATTTGAAGCACCACCAGGTATTGAACTACCGCTGCTAGGCGACCTTGTGGTCTGTGCAGCAGTGGTAGAGCAAGAAGCAATCGATCAAAACAAAACCCTTACCGCACATTGGGCGCACATGATTGTACATGGATGTCTTCATCTGCTAGGGTATGATCATATTGAAGATGTTGAGGCTGAAGAGATGGAGTCAATAGAGACCCAACTAATTGAAAGCCTTGGTTATAACAATCCTTATGAGGAACTATAATTGACTTGAAAGAGTCAATAAAACACTATGAGTGACGATATCCCACCGAGTACCAACGCCTCCAAGAAAGGCTGGTTGGTAAAAGTAAGTCAGTTATTCCAGGGCGAACCCCAAAATCGCGAAGACTTGGTTGATGTAATACATGACGCAGAACTGCGTGAGGTGATCAGCGAAGACACGCGAGAAATGATAAAAGGTGTATTAGAGGTCTCCGATCTTCGAGTACGGGATATTATGATCCCACGCGCGCAAATCGTAGCACTTCAAATAGACAATACAGTGGAGGAACTACTCTCTACTGTAATAGGCTCGGCACACTCCCGCTTTCCCGTAGTCAATGAAGATAAAGATCATATTGAGGGTATTTTACTCGCAAAAGATCTGCTTCAGTATGGCTTTAAAAACAGTGAAAAGCCTTTTGAACTTGGACAGGTTATCCGTCCAGCAGTGGTAGTACCTGAAAGTAAACGGGTCGACGTGCTGTTGAAAGAGTTCCGTTCACAACGTTACCATATGGCAATTGTCGTCGACGAATACGGCGGAGTGTCTGGTTTGGTGACGATTGAAGATATTCTCGAAGAGATTGTCGGTGATATTGAAGACGAGTTTGATCACGATTCTGCAGAAGAGACAGAAATCAAACAAATCTCAAAGCAAGTCTTTATGGTTAAAGCATTAACACCGGTTGATGACTTTAATGACGCATTTGCTACTCAGTTTAGTGATGAAGAGTTTGACACCGTTGGTGGCTTAGTTTCACATGCTTTTGGCCACCTGCCAGAACGTGATGAAAAAGTCATGATTGATGGTATTGAATTTACAGTCGTCAATGCTGATACCCGCAGATTGATCCAGTTACGCGTGAAATTCCCCGATAAAACTGTTTCTGAGACAACGTCCTAGCCGTTGAATCTCTAACAGCCCCCAATGATGAGGCGGTATGCTGAGTAAATTACGGGCATCCGCCCATCATTTCTATCTAAAAATGTTGCTAGCCTTCGCGGCTGGTGCCATCACGGCGTTAGCTTTTGCGCCCTATTCCTACTGGCCATTGTATTTAATCGCCATGGCATTTGCCATACACCAAAGTGCTGGCCTATCTGCTAAGCAAGGTGGCTATTACTGGTTAAGTTTCGGTTTTGGCAGCTTTGCTATTGGTATTAGCTGGGTGCACGTGAGTATGGATACTTTTGGTGGTATGCCACTCATAGTATCAATCGCTTTAATGGCTTTGCTGGCTCTGTATTTAGCTATTTACCCAGCCATTACGGGTTATGTACTGCAAAAATTAGCACCAACCACCAGCTTAACCCGCAATATAGTACTGTTTCCAGCGTTATGGACACTAACAGAGTGGGCCCGGGGTTGGATGCTGACAGGGTTTCCGTGGCTTTGGGCTGGCTACAGTCAAACTCAAGGCCCGCTAAAACCAATAGCGTCTATGGCTGGCACCTTAGGTTTGAGCTTTATTGTGGCATTAATTGCAGGCGCATTAGCACTTTGCATTGTTAAACGCTGGCGCAGTGCTGTTGTCATTATTCCCATAACGGCAGTGCTACTATTTATTGCACCTTACACTTCGACAGTCGAACCAAAAGGCGAGGAGCTGAGCGTTGCCCTTGTGCAAGGCAATATTGCACAGAGCATGAAATGGCAGCCCGATGCTCTATGGCCCACCATGCTTAAATATATGGATTTGTCACGTGCGAAATTTGCTGCCGATCTTATTATTTGGCCCGAAGCTGCGATCCCCGCGCCTGAGCATATGGTGAAAGACTTTCTCTATAATGCTAACCAAGCCGCCAATTTAAATAACAGCGCGATTATCACCGGGATAATAAGTCAACGAGGTGACAGTTTTTACAACTCACTCATCGTTTTAGGTAATTATCATGCCAAGCAACAGGCTAAGGCAGATTATTACGGCGAAGCCGACAACGAATTTAGAAAACATCACCTGCTTCCAATTGGTGAGTTTGTACCGCTAGAGGCGTTATTACGCCCGCTCGCGCCATTCTTTAATCTACCCATGTCGTCATTCGATAGAGGTGACTTTAAGCAAGATAACCTCAATGCAGTTGGGCACCAGATCTCGCCAGCAATTTGCTACGAAATTGCTTTTCCTGAACAGTTACGTGCCAATATGAATGACAACACTGATCTGCTATTAACCGTCTCTAACGATGCTTGGTTTGGTACTTCAAACGGGCCGTTACAACATATGGAAATAGCTCAAATGCGCTCAGTTGAGCTTGGTCGCCCTTTAGTGCGCGCAACCAATAACGGCCTGACTGCAGTCGTTAATGAGCAAGGTGTCATCACTCATCAGCTACCGCAATTTGAAACCGGCGTGCTCACAGCTAATATTCCGCTAGTTCAAGGTCGCACCTTGTTTACCCTAGTGGGTCAGTGGCCAGTACTGATATTAAGCTTTTTACTGTTTTTTGCGGTATTAGCTAACAGACTTAAGCCATGAGCTAACATCAGCACATACCATGTAAGTTAGCGCTCGCTAATTCCATTGAGTTTGCGGTCACTAATATACAATCATTATGAGGGATACTTTGCAGTGATACTAGCAAGGCTAGCGTCACTGCTAAAATCTGAGCTATCAATGTGTACAGGTAGGAATTAGAGGTGCCTAAACAGGTATACCTAATTTAAAGCGCAGTAATCATCTAGAGTAAGTGCAGGTTCAAACGGCGATAAATGCTAGTTCTTCGATGAATGCAGCCGCAATCAACCACTTCACGCCGCATTGCAAGCAATGTCACAAGCTCTTATCGACATCAAATTAGCCCCTATTTAATTAAAACAGAGGCTAGTGTTAAAGCGAGTATGTACTTACCAACGCGATTATGGTGCTAACGCTTCTCGAGTAAACAGGCTGTGGTCGCATTCAATACAATCAGGTAATACACTCGGAAATTCAATTTTAGTCTCATGACCACAAGCGGCACAAACCATCGTTCCTTGCCCTACTATCTCACCTGTTTGATACTGGCCTTGATGTTTAAAATCTTGAACAACCTCATGCCATTCCAGCTGACTTCTATCGGTGATTTCGCTTAACCAATGCCACAGTGTATTTTCAATCGTGATCATTGTTGGACTATGATTGAGGTCTTTCGCATTTTTCTCTTGTAAAAAGCTTGCGATATCACGTTTTAAAAATTGTTCAACCAAAGCCAGCTCTTCTTCCTTGGCTTGTTGTTTTATCGCTAAAAACTGTTTAGAACTTTGAGTCTGTCGATACAAACTCTTAACTGTCAAAGAGTTATCCTTACTGTACTGCTCTTTTATTTGTTGAAAAAGAGCCTCGTAAAGCGAAAGTAGCGCGGTAGATTGTTCACTCATAGTAAATACTCCTTCAACGAACCTTTTTAATGACTCACTTCTAGTTTATTCTATGTCGATATAACTCGCGTAGAAATGGCGCGAGATCAAACAATGGGCGGCATGGCCGGAAATAGATTGATGCAAGAACTATATACTCCTTCTGAAATTGAAGCAAAAGTGCAACAGCACTGGAAAGACCAAAAGACATTTGAAGTTACTGAAGATGAAAATAAAGAAAAGTTCTACTGCCTTTCTATGTTTCCATACCCTTCAGGTCGACTACACATGGGCCATGTTCGTAACTACACCATCGGTGATGTGGTTGCTCGCTACCAACGTCTGCAAGGCAAAAATGTCCTACAACCTATTGGTTGGGATTCTTTCGGCCTGCCAGCAGAAAACGCAGCGATTAAGAACAACACGGCACCAGCGCCTTGGACTTATGAAAACATCGATTACATGAAAAACCAGCTTAAAATGCTTGGTTTTGGCTATGACTGGTCACGTGAAATCGCCACTTGTACACCAGAGTACTACCGTTGGGAACAATGGTTCTTCACTAAGCTTTACGAAAAAGGCCTAGTTTACAAAAAGACATCATCAGTCAACTGGTGTCCAAACGATGAAACCGTACTGGCTAACGAACAAGTCATTGACGGTTGCTGCTGGCGCTGTGATACCACTGTTGAACAAAAAGAGATCCCGCAGTGGTTCATCAAAATAACTGAATATGCTGACGAACTACTTACCGACATCGATAAGCTAGACCAGTGGCCTGAACAAGTTAAGACTATGCAACGCAACTGGATCGGCCGTAGCGAAGGCATAGAAATGACGTTTAAGGTTGCAGACAGTGACCAGAGCTTCGATATCTATACTACTCGTCCAGATACTGTAATGGGCGTGACATACGTAGCGATTGCTGCCGCTCACCCATTAGCTGCGCAAGCTGCTGCAAATAACCCAGCATTAGCTGAGTTTATCGAAGAGTGTAAAAACGCTGATACTACCGAAGCGGCCATGGCTGCAATGGAGAAAAAAGGCGTTGCTACCGGCCTTTATGCCATTCACCCACTGACTGGCAAAGAAGTCCCTATTTGGGTGGGTAACTTTGTATTAATGAACTATGGTACTGGCGCGGTAATGTCTGTACCAGCCCATGACCAACGTGATTACGAATTTGCTAAAAAATACGATTTAAACATCGAAGGTGTCGTTAAGCCAGTTGATAGCGAACTTGATATCAGCGAAGAAGCTTACACTGAAAAAGGTGTTTTGTTTAACTCTGGTGAATTTGACGGTCTTAATTTCCAAGCCGCATTTGATGCCATTGACGCAAAACTCACAGCAGAAGGCAAAGGTAAGCGTCAAGTTAACTTCCGCCTTCGTGACTGGGGTGTTTCACGTCAACGTTACTGGGGCGCACCAATCCCAATGGTGACACTAGCTGACGGCACTGTCATGCCAACACCTGAAGATCAGTTACCGGTTATTTTGCCAGAAGATGTGGTAATGGACGGGATCCAAAGCCCAATCAAAGCTGACAAAGAGTGGGCCAAGACTCAGGTAAACGGTCAAGAAGCCTTCCGCGAAACCGACACCTTCGATACATTCATGGAGTCATCGTGGTACTACGCACGTTACTGTAGCCCGCATGCAGACGAGATGCTCGACCCAGCTAAAGCTAACTACTGGTTACCAGTAGATCAGTACATTGGTGGTATTGAACATGCGTGTATGCACCTATTGTACTTCCGCTTCTTCCATAAGTTATTGCGTGATACTGGCCTAGTGAACTCAGACGAGCCAGCCAAACGTCTACTAACTCAAGGTATGGTACTAGCAGACGCTTACTACTATAACAACGAGAAAGGTGCGCGAGTTTGGGTATCGCCAAGCGACGTAACTGTACTTGAAACGGATGACAAAGGCCGTACTGTAAAATCGGTTGATAGCGAAGGTCATGAACTGGTTTATACCGGTATGAGCAAGATGTCAAAATCGAAAAACAACGGTATTGACCCACAAGAGATGGTTGATAAATATGGCGCGGATACCGTTCGCCTATTTATGATGTTTGCTGCGCCGCCAGAGCTAACACTAGAGTGGCAAGAGTCGAGTGTTGAAGGTGCGCATCGCTTTATTAAACGTTTGTGGAAAACAGCACATGACCATGTTGCTGCAGGCCCAACCGTAGCACTTGATGTTAAATCACTAAACGCCGCTCAAAAAGAGCTACGTCGTGAATTACACAAGACCATTGCTAAAGTGGGCGATGATATTGAACGCCGTCAAATGTTCAACACTGCTATCGCGTCTGTAATGGAGCTGATGAACCGCCTACAAAAGGCACCAACTGAGTCAGAACAAGACAGAGCATTAATGCAAGAAGCATTAAGCGCTGTAACGCGTCTACTTTACCCAATCATTCCACATACTAGCTTTAGCTTATGGAACGAACTAGGCAACCCTGGGGCAATTGAAGACGTACTTTGGCCAGAAGTTGACGAATCAGCACTCGTTGAAGATAGTAAGCTGATTATCGTGCAAGTTAATGGCAAGCTTCGCGCCAAAATTACTGTTGCAGCCGATGCCAGCAAAGAAGTAGTTGAAGCAACCGGTATGGCAGAAGAAGGTGTGATTAAACACACTGAAGGTAAAACCGTGCGTAAAGTTATCTACATTCCGGGCAAATTGCTCAACATCGTAGCCAACTAACGCCAGCTTAATTGCGTTGCAACTAACTATGCAAACAAGGAAGACTAAACAAAGCTTATGCTAATTAAACGCATATTTTTAGCAACCTTAGCACTGAGCGTAATGCTCAGTGCGGGTTGCGGCTTTAAATTACAGGGTAGCTATTCTATCCCTGAGCAATTGCAAACATTGAGCCTAACCAGCCAAGACGAATACAGTGAGCTGACCCGTCTAGTGCGCGAACGGTTAAGGCTGAGCAGTATTGCGATTGTCGAGCCAGCAGATAACATCCCGACCGTCCGCATCATAAGTGACTCACTAGATCGCTCTACCCTGTCTATTTACCCTACCGGTAATGTGGCCGAGTACGAATTAAACTACCAAGTCTCTTTTGCCGTGCAACTACCTGATGCTGAGTCTCAGCGTTTTGAAGTCGAGATCCACCGTGATTACTTAGATGATCCCCGCACAGCGTTAGCCAAGAGTCGTGAGATGCAATTACTACTCAAAGAGATGCGTAACCAAGCGGCCGATCGTATTATCCAAACCTTGGCTGCTACAGAGGTAAATTGATGCGGGTATACCCAGATCAATTGCTGCGAAACATCAGCCCGCTCCCACAATGTTGCCTAATTTTTGGTGACGACCCTTGGTTATGCGAGCAAAGCCGTAGTGCTTTATATCAAGTGGCCAAGAAGCAAGGTTTCGATGAAAAAATCCAGTTAACCCAAGAAACGGGTTTTAGTTGGAATGAATTAATCGAACAATGGCAAGCAATGAGCTTGTTCTCGAGTCGCCGTATTATTGAGCTTACACTACCAACAGCCAAACCGGGCACAGAAGGTAGCGCGATGTTTCAATCGTTAATGCAGATGGATAACCCAGATGTATTATTGGTTTTAACCGGCCCTAAATTGGCGGCCGAACAGACCAAGAGTAAATGGTTCAAGTCGCTCGATGCTAAAGGCATTTATGTACCTTGCATTACTCCTGAGGGAACTCAGTTTCAACGTTGGCTAGATGGCAGAATAACCCATTATGCACTCAACGTAACGCGAGACTCGCGTGAAATGCTATTTGCGTTATATGAAGGAAATCTACTGGCCGCAGACCAAGCTTTACAGCTGTTACAGTTGCTAAGCCCAACCGCGCCAATTGAACCCGAGCACCTGAGCCAATACTTTGAAGACCAATCACGCTTTAGCGTGTTTCAACTAACCGACGCCATGCTGACAAACCAGCAAGATAAAGCGCAACATATGTTGTCACAGCTAAAAAGTGAAGGCGTGGCTATGCCAATAATACTGTGGTCATTATTTAAAGAGCTAACCGTACTGTTTCAACTTAAATCTGCGCAGTCCCAAGGCGGCTCAATACAAAGTCTTTGGAGCAAACTGAGAATTTGGGATAAACGCAAACCCCTATACCAAAGTGCACTGCAACGTTTAACGCTTGAGCAAATTGAAACACTATTGTCAAAGTCATCCACCATTGAATTACGGTTGAAACAACAAGGCATTGAAGACTGGACCGGCCTTAGCCACATCAGTTTACTATTCGATGCTAGAGCGCATAAAGTACTTGAACATATCGCGCTCGATTAATGATGAAAATTGGCATACTCGGCGGCACATTCGACCCATTACACTTCGGCCATATACGCCCAGCCATTGAAGTTAAGCAACAACTTGAGCTAGATGAAATCTGGCTCATGCCCAACCATATCCCCCCTCATAAAAACACCACACATGTAAGCACTGTAGACAGGCTAGCAATGGCGCAAGCCGCATGTGAGCAATATCCAGAACTAAAATTGTGCACCATTGAAGCTAAGCGAGACACGCCGTCTTATACGGTAACGACCCTTACCACCCTCAAACAGCAATATCCGCAGCATGAATTTTACTTCCTGATGGGAATGGATTCGTTTTTAAGCTTACAAAGCTGGCACCAATGGCAACGCTTATTCACGCTATGCCATTTAGTGGTGTGTCAACGGCCAGGTTGGCAATTGTCCGCCGACCATCCAATGCAAGCGATTATCACTGCACAAGAAGCAAATACAGTGGTTAACGCCACCAGCAAAAGCGGTAACATCTTTCAGGTACCAATCACTGAGCAACCCTTTTCTTCAACCCAAATTAGGGCTAACCTGGCTCAGCAATTACCAACTGATGCAGCTTTACCAGCCTCGGTTCAACAGTATATTGCTCAACACCAGTTATATAGTTCAAAGGCTTAGTGAGCGCTAAAAAAAACTTCGGCTCTAAAATCACTATTTCTAATCTTCGCTATTAATCTACTACCTATAACCTGCTATACTATCGCGCTGTCTAAAAGTTAATGGAGTGTCCGCGTGGAAAGCGCCGAGCTAAAGCAATTTGTAATCGATAAGGTTGAAGACCTTAAAGCCAAAGATATTGTCGTAATGGACGTATCTGAGAAGTCTAACATCGCCGATTTTATGGTGGTTTGTTCAGGTAACTCTAAAACTCACGTAAAATCAATCGCTGAAAACTTAGTGGTTGAATCTAAACGCGCTAACCTAAATATTTTAGGTGTAGAAGGTCGTGAAAGCAGTGAATGGGTTCTTGTTGACCTAGGTGATGTGATCATGCACGTAATGCAAGAGCAAACACGTGAATTCTACCAGCTTGAAAAGCTTTGGTCAGAAAAACCTGAATAATGAAAATTCAGTTAGTTGCAGTAGGGACCCGCATGCCAGATTGGGTCGAAATAGGTTTTAAAGAATACCAGCGCCGCTTTCCTCGAGATATGGCGCTTGAATTAGTTGAAATCCCAGCTGGCAAACGCGGTAAAAATGCCGATATAGCTCGCATCCTCCAAAAAGAGGGCGAGTTAATGTTGGCGGCTGTCCCGAAGGGTAACCACATTGTCAGCCTTGACCTTCCAGGTAAAAACTTGAAGACTCCGGAACTGGCGCAGCAGATGAACAAATGGCTACTCGATGGCCGTGATGTCAGTCTGCTTATTGGTGGTCCTGAAGGCCTATCTCCCGACTGTAAAAAAGCAGCAGCACAAAGCTGGTGCTTATCAGCGTTAACCCTCCCTCATCCGTTGGTCCGAGTGATTGTTGCCGAAAGCCTTTATCGAGGCTGGAGTATCAATAATAATCACCCATACCATAGAGAATAGTATCGACTTTACATTCAGTTAGTCTTACCTTTACAGGAATAAGATATGTGCCTGGCACCTTTTTTTGAGCAGGAGAAAGTGTAATTGTCCCCAAATAAGCGCATCACCATGAACGACCACGCAGCTGAAGCATCGCTGTTTAAACGTCGCGCTCTATTTACTTTTCTCTGTGTGTTAATTCTATTAAGCCTGCTGTTTGCCAACCTTTACCAACTGCAGATCCTTTCATTTAAAGATTACGAAACCCGCTCAAATGACAACCGAATTCGAGTTGTCCCAGTAGCCCCTAGTCGCGGACTGATTTACGACCGTCACGGGCAACTGCTGGCAGAGAACCAACCCTACTTCTCTTTAGAAATGGTGCCAGAAAAAGTTGACGACATCAGCGAAACATTAACACAGTTAAGCGAAGTCATTGCCCTTACTGACGACGAAAAACAATCCGTCATCAGCGCATTAAAATACCACCGCCGCTTTAAACCGTTAACCATCAAAAATAAACTTACTGAAGAACAAGTTGCCGTGTTTGGCGTAAACCAGCACAAATTCCCCGGCATTTCGGTCGAAGCAGGCCTTAAGCGGCATTACCCGTATAACGGGCTAATGACTCACGCACTCGGCTACGTGGGTAAAATTAATAGCCGCGACAAGAATTCACTTGAACAAAATAATAAGTGGGCAAATTACGCTGCTACCAAAGATATCGGTAAGCAAGGTATTGAGAAGTTTTACGAAAGCATATTACTGGGAAAACCTGGACACCTCGAAGAAGAGGTCAATAACCGTGGACGCACCATTCGTACCTTAAAGTCAGAATCACCGACACCGGGTCAAGATATCTACTTAACGTTAGATCTTAACTTACAGAAAAAAGCCATGGAGCTGCTGCATGGCCGCCGTGGTTCGGTGGTCGCCATTGACCCACGTGATGGCGGTATTTTAGCGTTGCTATCTAGTCCGACTTATGACCCTAATCAGTTTGTACATGGTATTAGCAGCAAAGCCTATAGTGAACTACTTAACTCTAAGTCTCGCCCGCTCATTAACAGAGCTACACAGGGGCAATACGCACCGGCTTCAACGGTAAAGCCTCACCTAGCTTTGCTGGGCTTAGAAAATAAAACCGTTTCGCGTAAAACCCGTATCTGGGACCCTGGATTTTGGCAGATCCCTGGGGTGGAGCGTAAGTATCGAGACTGGAAACGCTGGGGTCATGGCTGGGTGGATGTTAACAGTGCTATTGTGAGCTCCTGCGATATCTTTTTCTACGATTTAGCCTACAAAACCGGGGTCGATGCGATTGCAAACTTTATGGCGCCATTTGGTTTTGGAGAAAGCACAGGTGTTGATCTTTACGAAGAAACCACCGGCATACTACCTTCTAAAGAGTGGAAACGTTTACGCTACAATCAGCCTTGGTATATCGGCGATACAATTTCAGTCGGTATTGGTCAAGGTTACTGGACAACATCACCATTGCAACTGGCCAATGCCGCTGCGATCATGGCGAACAAAGGTCGTCGTTTTGTACCGCATTTGCTTAAATCAATTCAAGATGAAACAGCTAAAATAGATAGTCCGCCAGATGAGTTGCCCCCGATAGAGCTGAAAAACCCAAATAACTGGGACATCATCAATCAAGCCATGCGCAACACAGCGCACAAATCTCGCTTTACTGATGCCAAATATACCGCAGCAATGAAAACCGGTACTGCACAGGTATTTAGTGTGGCAGAAGATGAAAAATATGATGCAGACACCATTGACGAGAGCTTAAGAGATAACGCATTAATTATTGCTTATGCCCCTTATGAGAACCCGAAAATAGTACTTGCTGTGGTACTTGAAAATGCCGGTTGGGGAGGCGTTAACGCCGGGCCTGTGGCGCGCGCATTATTAGATGAGTACTTGCTAAGAGATTCCTGGGATGAAGCTAAATGAGCGCACATAACCATCGCCCAAACATATGGCAACGACTTCACATAGACTTGCCATTATTAGCCGGCTTATTAGCTTTGATGGGGTTCGGCCTCGTCGTGATCTACTCGGCTGGCGGGGAAGACCTAGCCCTAATGGAACGACAACTAGTCCGCATGGGTTTATCACTGGTGATTATGTTTGCCGTCGCGCAAATAAATCCTGAAGTACTCAGGCGCTGGGCATTTCCAATCTATTTAGCTGGCATTGTATTGCTGCTCGGAGTGCATTTTTTTGGCGAAATAAATAAAGGGGCTCAACGGTGGTTAAACCTCGGATTTATGGAGTTTCAGCCTTCAGAGCTGATTAAGCTGGCATTCCCTATCACTATGGCTTGGTATATCAGTAAGTTTCCGCTGCCGCCTAAAAAACGCTACTTGGCCGGAGCGGTGGTAATATTGTTACTACCGACACTACTGATCGCTAAACAACCCGATTTAGGCACCTCAATCCTTGTTGCAGCCTCAGGGATATTTGTGCTGTTTTTATCAGGTATGAGCTGGCGGATTGTAGTTGGTTTTATTAGCACCGTGA
This sequence comes from Shewanella youngdeokensis, assembly GCF_033180165.1. GTDB lineage: Bacteria > Pseudomonadota > Gammaproteobacteria > Enterobacterales > Shewanellaceae > Shewanella > Shewanella youngdeokensis. Next base: position 851,401 of record NZ_CP136522.1, on the reverse strand, counting down.
TTGCGATGCTACCTGTGTTGTGGTTTTTTCTGATGCATGATTACCAACGCATTCGCGTTCTCACCTTGCTGGATCCACAAAAAGATCCTCTCGGAGCTGGTTATCATATTATCCAATCTAAAATTGCTATCGGCTCAGGCGGCCTGTGGGGCAAAGGTTGGCTAGAAGGAACTCAGTCGCAGTTAGAGTTTTTACCTGAACGTCATACCGATTTTATTTTTGCGGTGATCGGAGAAGAATTTGGCCTTATTGGCAGCTTACTACTGCTGTTTATGTACCTATACGTTATTGGTCGCGGGTTAGTGATAGCCTCTAGAGCGCAGACCAGCTTTGCCCGACTATTAGCCGGCAGTATAACCCTAACCTTCTTTGTATATATTTTTGTGAATATCGGTATGGTATCAGGCATTTTGCCCGTGGTAGGTGTGCCTTTACCATTAATAAGTTATGGTGGTACTTCAATGCTGACACTCATGACGGGGTTTGGTATTTTAATGAGTATTCATACTCATCGTCGGTACGTTGATAGGTAGAACAACTAGACCGATTGTTTCATTCGATAGCGCTTATCGTATTCAACAACTTTATAGGCGCTTTTCAATTACAGAGGATGGTATCGAAGATGACACTGATAAGCCGTTTTTTAGCACCTTTAGCGTTGGCAATTTTGTCTAGTACAGCCAATGCTGGTGAAGCCAAACCATCGGTAAATGCGCTTAAAGCAGAGTTTGTTAAGACTCAACAAACGCAGGGTTTTAGTGAAGCAGAGTCAATAGCTTTCATCGAAAACGCGCATTTTAACCAAGCAGTTATCGACGCAATGACCAAACCATGGGAAGCCAAACCATGGCATCAATATTACCCTATTTTTCTAACCGAAAAACGTTTGGATGCAGGGCTCAAATTCTGGAAAAAGCATGCATCAACCATCGATAAGGCAGCGAAAGAGTTTCAAGTCGACCCACAAATTATTGTCGCTATTATTGGTATTGAAACCTTCTATGGTGGCTACATGGGTAACTACCCCGTAAAAGATGCGTTATATACATTAGGGTTTCATTACCCACCAAGAGCCACATTCTTCAGAAGTGAGTTTGCCAACCTACAAGCTTTGATTAAAGAAGAAGGCCTAGATCTTGATAATCTAAAAGGCTCATATGCTGGCGCCATGGGCTTTGGGCAGTTTATCCCTTCCAGCTACCGCCACTACTCAGTAGACTTTGACAACGACGGTCGCCGCGACTTACTCAATAGCCCCGTTGACGCCATTGGCAGTGTCGCCAATTACTTTCATCAACATGGTTGGCAACAAAACCAACCTGTCGCACTAAAACTTGCGGTGACATCGGCTTTACCTGCTACAGTACAAACATGGGCAGGTGAAAAGATGCATTATACCGTTGCTGACATTTTATCGCCCAGCGTTGCCTTAGCTAAATCGGTTGATATTGATATCTCGCAACCTGCATTAGTCATTGCGCTAGAGCAAGCTGACCATAGCGAACACTGGTTAGGGCTGAAAAACTTTTACGTGATCACCCGGTACAATCGCAGCCCGCTTTACGCTATGGCTGTATATCAATTTAGTCAGGAATTAAAAAACGCTTATGCTGCGCATTAACTCGCTTGCCGTAATTTTGTTAGTCAGCCTCTTAGCTGCTTGCTCGAGTCATCAGCAAAGTCGCTACCAGCTTACTAATGATGAAGCACCGACTTCAGCACCTGATGTTTCTAAGGTTGAAGATGCTCACCCTAAATTTGAGCCCTACAGCCGCGGTGGCAATAAAAAAAATTACACCGTTTTAGGTAAAACATATCAAGTAATGGATAGCGCAGAAGGCTACCAAGCCGAAGGTATCGCCTCTTGGTATGGCGCTAAGTTTCATGGCCATTTGACCTCTAATGGCGAAACCTATGATATGTATTCAATGTCAGCTGCACATAAAAGCCTGCCACTGCCTAGCTATGTTCGCGTAACGAATGTTAAAAATAACAAGCAAGTGATTGTCAGGGTTAACGACCGCGGCCCGTTCCATGAAGATAGACTAATAGACTTGTCTTATGCTGCCGCACATCGGTTAGATATGCTAAAAACGGGTACCGCTAACGTACACTTAGAGGCTATCCATATTGCCAACCCAGAGTCCGCGGCTTTAGCCGAGTTAAAAGGCAATGCCCAGCACTATATACAAATAGTGGCCTCTTCAAATAAAGCCAAGTTAACGACGTTAGCTAAAGATTTAGAGCAAACATACCAAGTAAAAAGTCGCATCCAGCAGACAAACAATTTATACCGTTTACAACTGGGTCCGATTGGGCAAGCCCCGTTGGCAACCAAACTGACAGCAACATTAAAACAGCAAGGTTACCCACACAGCTACCTAATAACAGAATGAAACAAGATTAATGAACCTATAAACGAATTCGGTTGTCCACTAATGATATACTTTACGGAACATCGCTTTCATCATACCTAAACATAAAGACGTGCATGATTAATATGAATTTATTAAACCAAACAATAAAAACGCTTTTGCTAGCGACCTCAGTCGCCGCCTTATCTGCACAAGCAGCTCCTGTAATGACACCTAATGCACCGACTGTGGCAGCCAAAGCCTATGTGCTACTTGACTACAACACAGGCCAAATTATTGCTGAAAACAACGCATATGAAAGCCTCAACCCTGCTAGTTTGACCAAAATGATGACCAGTTATGTAATTGGTCATGAAATTAAAGTCGGTAATATTTCACCATCTGATGAAGTCACTATTAGCGAAAACGCCTGGTCTAAAAACTTCCCCGACTCTTCAAAAATGTTTATTGAAGTCGGCAAAACAGTGTCAGTTGAAGAGCTTAACAAAGGGATTATCATTCAATCAGGTAATGATGCGTGTGTTGCTATGGCTGAGCATATTGCCGGTACCGAGGATGGCTTTGTTGACCTGATGAACTCGTGGGCCAAACAGTTAAGCATGCAAGACAGTTACTTTGAAAACTCACACGGTCTTGATTCAGATAACCACAAAACCACCGCTTATGATATGGCGATCCTTGGCGCTGCAATCATCCGTGACGTGCCTGAAGAGTACGCGGTTTACAAAGAAAAATCATTTACTTATAACGGCATAAAACAATACAACCGTAACGGACTATTGTGGGATAAAAGCTTAAGCGTTGACGGCATAAAAACCGGCCACACATCTGGCGCAGGCTACAACCTTGTCACCTCTGCAACTAAAGACAGCATGCGTTTAATTTCAGTAGTGATGGGTACTAAGAGCGAATCAGCCCGTAAAGCTGAAAGCAAAAAACTACTCAACTATGGCTTCCGCTTTTTCGAAACCGTCACACCGTATCAAGCGGGTGATAGTTTTGTAACGCAGCAAATCTGGTTTGGCGATAGAGACACCATCGATTTAGGTGTAACCACTGATACACCAATTACCATTAGTCGTGGTCAAGCTAAAAACCTCCAAGCTAATTTTGAGCTCACCAAAGAGCTAAAAGCACCGATGGCAAAAGGCGAAACGGTAGGCCGTATATACTTCCAACTAAACGGAAAAGATATAGCGCAGTTCCCGTTAGTCACGCTGCAAGAAATCAACGAAGGCAGCTGGTTTAGCCAACTGATGGATTACTTCAAGCAAATGTTTGCTGGCTGGTTTAGCTAAGCCATCCCTTGTGAGATAAAGCCACCTTTGGGTGGCTTTTTACGTTAAAGCATTTCACCTACACCGATTACATGATAACTGGGCTTGAATTAGCTATAATCGGCACCATATCACTGCTATTGAAATTACTGAGACAAAAATATGTTAGATACCAAATTTGATGAATTAATGGAGTTCCCTAACTCATTCCCTTTTAAAGTGGTAGGCGATGCAAGTGACACTCTTGCTGACCGTGTTGTTGCCGTAGTTCAAAGCTCGGTACCAGGTGACTATGCCCCATCAACAAAAGTCTCCAGCAAAGGAACTTACCACTCAGTGACAATTCGCGTGACCGTTACAAGCAAGGAACATGTTGAGCAACTGTATACCGATCTTGCCGCAATTGATGGCGTAAAACGCGTTCTGTAATATTACTCATTACTGATAAATGTGATCCGTCTTACATTTATCAAATTGGGGCGTATAATAGCGGCACTTATCTTTTAGGGAGAGGTTGCCCTTGCCAGACAGTACTTTGCAGATTCGGCACCTAGGAAAACAAGATTACGAATCAGTGTGGCATGCAATGCAGCACTACACTGATCACCGCGATCAAAACAGCCCAGATCAAATCTGGGTTGTTGAACACACGCCCGTATTTACTCAAGGCCAAGCTGGTAAGAGTGAGCACATATTAAATCCTGGCGACATCCCGGTTATACAAGTTGACCGCGGTGGACAAGTGACTTACCACGGTCCCGGACAATTAGTTATATACCCCCTGCTTGATATCAAACGCCTTAAAGTAGGCGTGCGTCAACTCGTTACCCATATTGAACAAAGTATCGTGAACATGCTCAAAAGTTATGACGTCAATGCTTATGCAAAGGCTGATGCACCTGGGGTTTACGTAGAAGAACGCAAAATAGCATCGCTCGGTTTACGGATCCGAAAAGGGTGTTCTTTCCATGGGTTAGCCCTCAATGTCGATATGGATATGTCACCTTTTCAGCGCATCAACCCCTGCGGTTATGCTGGCATGGAAATGATCCAATGCAAGCAGCTCGGTGGCCCACAAACTGTCGAAGAAGCTGGCAAGCAGTTAATTGAAAACTTTAGCCAAGAGCTCGGAATAAACAACCTGGTTCATTATCAAGGATTACCAGAGTCATTATGAATAGACCTGAAAGATTACAACCTGGCGTTAAGTTAAGAGACGCTGAAAAAGTGTCGCGCATTCCTATTAAAGTTGTCCCTTCTGAGCCCGAAACTATGCTTAGAAAGCCAGACTGGTTGCGCGTAAGACTTCCAGCGTCTAACCAACGCATTACAGAGATCAAACAAGCGTTACGCAACAATGGACTGCACTCGGTTTGTGAAGAAGCATCTTGCCCTAACCTCTCAGAATGCTTTAACCACGGTACAGCTACCTTTATGATTTTAGGCGCCATATGTACTCGACGCTGCCCGTTCTGTGATGTCGCCCATGGACGACCGCTAACACCTGATGCAGGAGAGCCAAAAAAGCTCGCTCAAACCATTAAGGACATGAAGCTCAAATATGTCGTCATCACCTCAGTTGATCGTGACGATCTGCGCGACGGGGGAGCGCAGCACTTTGCTGACTGTATCCGAGAAATCCGCCTACTAAACCCCCATACTAAGATTGAAATCTTAGTGCCGGACTTTCGTGGCCGCATCGACAGAGCGCTGGATATTTTGGCGACTGAGCCACCAGATGTGTTCAACCACAATCTAGAAACAGCGCCGATGCACTATCGAAAAGCGCGGCCAGGTGCTAACTACCAATGGTCACTTGACCTATTGAAAAAGTTTAAAGACCGCCATCCACATATACCGACTAAGTCAGGCTTAATGATGGGGCTAGGGGAAAGCAACGAAGAGATAGCACAGGTACTACACGATCTGCGTGCTCATAACGTTGAAATGCTGACCTTAGGGCAATACTTGCAACCTTCTAAGTTCCACCTCCCTGTTGAACGCTACGTGCCTCCAGGCGAATTTGATGAATTAAAAGTTCTCGCCGAGAGCATTGGCTTTACTCATGCAGCATGTGGACCACTGGTTCGCTCAAGTTACCATGCCGATCTTCAGGCACAGGGCAAAGAAGTAAAGTAACTGCTTTAGTGTAAGAAAGATAAAAAAAATAGCGCCAATCTGGCGCTATTTTTTTTATCTTCTCCATGGCTTTCACTATCAAAATGCGCAAAGTCTAATTATTCATTAGCACATAATATGCTTACAACGTCAGCGTCATTAATATCGCATCTTCAGGCTCACAAACCGTCTTATAATAGCCTTTACGTACTCCTGTTAATTCGAAGCCAGCTTTTTGGTATAACGCCCTAGCACCAACACTTGAAGCTCGTACTTCAAGCAATAACATTTCAGCCCCTTTTGCTTGCGCTTGTCCTATCACTGTATTGAGTAATGCTTTACCGTAGCCCTTCCCCTGATGAACCGGCTCAACACAAATATCCATTAAGGTGGCATCTTCGAAGATCTGATGCAATATTGCAAAACCACATAATTCATTGTCCTCATACACCCCAAAACACGTGTATAACGCCCCAAAACAAGTCTTAATCGTCGACTCGCTCATTGGGTGACTATGTGCTTTCGCAGCAATGGAAGCCATCTTAGAGGCCGATACAGCAGCAATACTAACAACTTTCACTGTGAGTCCTTTTTAACGATAAAAGGTTGCATATTACGCCAGAGTAACTGTTTTGCTTCGCGGTCTGATTCGAGCACGTTAATTGGTGCCGACATTAAAGTAGTGTCACTATTTTGTGCATGCTTACCGCGCATATCCCAAATTACTTTTGAGTGTGGTTCAGCATTCGTGGCAAAGCGAACTTGGTTACGTTCACACCCAAGCAACTCAAGTACTTTAGTTATAATAGGACTATCGGTTTGATTTAGTCGGCGTGGGGTCACCAGTACCGTTAATAACTCAGGCTTTAACTCAGGCTTTACCCAACGAGTTACACCCATAGCATCTAAGTAATCACTCGATTTCATATTGGCTCAAAAGGAACATTGTTAGATGTAGAATAGCAGCTCACTCACCAGCTTGTGAAGCCTAGATACTAAACGTAAAAGTGAGTAAATTACAGATGCAAAAAAGCCGAGCTAATGCTCGGCTTTTTCTATATTTGGCAGGGGTGGGGAGACTCGAACTCACAACATGCGGTTTTGGAGACCGCCGCTCTACCAATTGGAGCTACACCCCTGTTGACGAGACGCATTATGCGTAAACTGACTTAAAAGGTAAAGTACTTTTTAAAGCAAACTGGCTGACTGCGCTTTTTTCAATCACCGAGCTATATAAAGTGCAATTTTAATACAATAAAAAACCAGTTGATAACCATTCCATCAGCCCAAAAGCTGAAGTCATAACTTAGCTTATAGAACATATTTATAGGGATCATCTGCACTCAACAGACATGGTAAACATAGCAAACTTAGTAGCCTTGTGTAGACAGATGCAAAAAAGCCGAGCTAATGCTCGGCTTTTTCTATATTTGGCAGGGGTGGGGAGACTCGAACTCACAACATGCGGTTTTGGAGACCGCCGCTCTACCAATTGGAGCTACACCCCTGTTGAAGTTGTTACTATGCGCAAAGAGACTGAAAAGGTAAAGTACTTTATTATACCAAGCTTGTTGACCGCGACTTTTTTAACCGACAAGCGCATAAACCCCGCAATTATGCGCCACATTGACCAGTAATATTCGTGTGAATGAACAGATCTTTACAGAAAATAGCTAATGGGGTACAAAAGCTGTTGGTAGCCAACGTATCGCCCAACCCAGCACCAACTCGATATAATAGCCCTCCCCATGGCGGATTTAACTTTTACAGCAATGTATTTATCATAACCTAAGCAATCAAATTACTGCGATGCTATTTAAAGTTAAGTTCCACCGATTGCAATAAAGTGACAATATTTTAAGTAATATTAATGTCGCCAATAAAACACAATTACCCCATCAAAGTTAATACGCAAACCATGTTAGCGATAAAAACTTCCTTATCGTGTTCCCGCCCATACATCGGCATGAACCCCAAATAAGTGCACGAAAAACGAACCTCTAAACGGCTATCAAACAGACACCTCAGCGACAACAAACGTCTAATAAAAACATCGCCTTACTCTACTTAATTGGTTTGTCACTCACGTTCTAAAATGAGGTTCCATAATTATCCGTAAGGTATAAGCTCCGCTCAATGTAGCGCAGTTGAGTTACCTGATCACCTTCGCATAGGTATATAAAACGCACTATATGTGGCATCGAACTTAGCGTGCTGACCTATTAATAAAACTGCTCAAGCCATAAACCGAAAATGTGAAAACCCACTAAATAGTCGCGAGTTTTGATACTGATCCGGCGCTTCAAAATATCCGACTCTCACATGGGCATAGCGGCCACACGACTTGGTTTCGAGCTTAAAATACTAGAATGTAGAGCGCTAACCTATTAATACAGCAGTCTAAAGCAGCCCAATCCATAAATCGTAGACGTAAAAAAGCCCGCTACAGCGTAGCGGGCTCTTCACTTATTAGGCGCCTGAGAATGACGTACTCTCACATGGGCATAGCGGCCACACGACTTTGTTTCGAGTTTAGAGCACTAGAATGTAGAGCGCTAACCTATTAATACAGCAGCCTAAAGCAGCCCAGGCCATAAATCGTAGACGTAAAAAAGCCCGCTACAGCGTAGCGGGCTCTTCACTTATTAGGCGCCTGGAAATGACGTACTCTCACATGGGCATAGCGGCCACACGGCTTTGTATCGAGCTTAGAGCACTAGAATGTAGAGCGATAACCTTTTAATAAAGCTACCTAAAGCAGCCCAATCCATAAATCGCAGACGCAAAAAAGCCCGCTACAGCGTAGCGGGCTCTTCACTTATTAGGCGCCTGAAAATATCCTACTCTCACATGGACATAGCGGCCATACGACTTTGTTTAGTCTTTATCGATGACACTGATAAGCCTTAACGGTTTGAAAATGGCTCATGCCATAAATCGAAGATGTGAAAACCCACTAAATAGTCTCGTAGCGAGTTTTGATACTGAACCGGCGCTTCAAAATATCCTACCCTCGCATGGGCATAGCGGCCACACGACTTTGTTTCGAGTTTAGAGCACTAGAATGCAGAGCGCTAACCTATTAATACAGCAGCCTAAAGCAGCCCAGGCCATAAATCGCAGACGCAAAAAAGCCCGCTACAGCGTAGCGGGCTCTTCACTTATTAGGCGCCTGGAAATGACCTACTCTCACATGGGGAAACCCCACACTACCATCGGCGATACTGCGTTTCACTTCTGAGTTCGGAATGGGATCAGGTGGTACCACAGCTCTATGGTCTCCAGACAAATTTGGGAAATTTGAAAAGCTGTTACTCACTTACGCAAGTAAACTGAAATCTATTATTGAGTCACACAACATTAAGTGCTTCTAATTCTGATACTGTAAAAACATCAGTCTCATACAAAACCCATCAGGGTTGTATGGTTAAGCCTCACGAGTCATTAGTACAGGTTAGCTCAACGCCTCACAACGCTTACACACCCTGCCTATCAACGTCCTAGTCTCGAACGGCTCTTTAGAGGAATTAAATTCCTAGGGATGACTCATCTTAGGACTCGCTTCCCGCTTAGATGCTTTCAGCGGTTATCGATTCCGAACGTAGCTACCGGGCAATGCTATTGGCATAACAACCCGAACACCAGCGGTTCGTCCACTCCGGTCCTCTCGTACTAGGAGCAGCTTCCTTCAATCATCCAACGCCCACGGCAGATAGGGACCGAACTGTCTCACGACGTTCTGAACCCAGCTCGCGTACCACTTTAAATGGCGAACAGCCATACCCTTGGGACCGACTTCAGCCCCAGGATGTGATGAGCCGACATCGAGGTGCCAAACACCGCCGTCGATATGAACTCTTGGGCGGTATCAGCCTGTTATCCCCGGCGTACCTTTTATCCGTTGAGCGATGGCCCTTCCATTCAGAACCACCGGATCACTATGACCTACTTTCGTACCTGCTCGACGTGTATGTCTCGCAGTTAAGCTGGCTTATGCCATTGCACTAACCGTACGATGTCCGACCGTACTTAGCCAACCTTCGTGCTCCTCCGTTACTCTTTGGGAGGAGACCGCCCCAGTCAAACTACCCACCAGGCACTGTCCCGAACCCCGATTCAGGGGCCGCGGTTAGAACATCAAAACTACAAGGGTGGTATTTCAAGGACGACTCCACAACATCTAGCGACGTCGCTTCAAAGTCTCCCACCTATCCTACACATGTAGGTTCAATGTTCAGTGCCAAGCTATAGTAAAGGTGCACGGGGTCTTTCCGTCTAGCCGCGGGTATACGGCATCTTCACCGCAATTTCAACTTCACTGAGTCTCGGCTGGAGACAGCGTGGCCATCATTACGCCATTCGTGCAGGTCGGAACTTACCCGACAAGGAATTTCGCTACCTTAGGACCGTTATAGTTACGGCCGCCGTTTACCGGGGCTTCGATCATGAGCTTCTCCGAAGATAACCCAATCAATTAACCTTCCGGCACCGGGCAGGCGTCATACCGTATACTTCCTCTTGCGAGTTTGCACAGTACTGTGTTTTTGATAAACAGTTGCAGCCACCTGGTATCTGCGACTGCCAACAGCTTAGGAAGCAAGTTCCATCACCGTCGGCAGCGTACCTTCTCCCGAAGTTACGGTACCATTTTGCCTAGTTCCTTCAGCCGAGTTCTCTCAAGCGCCTTGGTATTCTCTACCCAACCACCTGTGTCGGTTTGGGGTACGATTCCTACTAACCTGAAGCTTAGAAGATTTTCCTGGAAGCATGGCATCAACTACTTCATCACCTTAGTGACTCGTCATCAGCTCTCAGCCTTAAGTAAACCCGGATTTGCCTAAGTTTACAGCCTACAACCTTAAACGCGGACAACCAACGCCGCGCTAGCCTAGCCTTCTCCGTCTCTCCATCGCAGTTAGCAGAAGTACAGGAATATTAACCTGTTTCCCATCGATTACGCCTTTCGGCCTCACCTTAGGGGTCGACTCACCCTGCCCTGATTAACATTGGACAGGAACCCTTGGTCTTTCGGCGAGGGAGTTTTTCACTCCCTTTATCGTTACTCATGTCAGCATTCGCACTTCTGATACCTCCAGTGTGGGTTACCCCTTCACCTTCAACGGCTTACAGAACGCTCCTCTACCGCTTGCTAGTAAACTAGCAAACCCATAGCTTCGGTGTATTGCTTAGCCCCGTTAAATCTTCCGCGCAGGCCGACTCGACTAGTGAGCTATTACGCTTTCTTTAAATGATGGCTGCTTCTAAGCCAACATCCTAGCTGTCTAAGCCTTCCCACATCGTTTCCCACTTAGCAATAACTTTGGGACCTTAGCTGATGGTCTGGGTTGTTTCCCTTTTCACGACGGACGTTAGCACCCGCCGTGTGTCTCCCGAGTAGTACTCATTGGTATTCGGAGTTTGCAAAGGGTTGGTAAGTCGGGATGACCCCCTAGCCTTAACAGTGCTCTACCCCCAATGGTATTCGCTCGAGGCGCTACCTAAATAGCTTTCGAGGAGAACCAGATATCTCCCGGTTTGATTGGCCTTTCACCCCCAGCCACAAGTCATCCGCTCATTTTTCAACATAAGTCGGTTCGGTCCTCCAGTTGATGTTACTCAACCTTCAACCTGCCCATGGCTAGATCACCGGGTTTCGGGTCTACACCTTGCAACTAAACGCGCAGTTAACACTCGGTTTCCCTACGGCTCCGCTATTCGCTTAACCTCGCTACAAAATGTAAGTCGCTGACCCATTATACAAAAGGTACGCAGTCACGGTCTCAAGAACCGCTCCCACTGCTTGTACGTATACGGTTTCAGGTTCTATTTCACTCCCCTCACAGGGGTTCTTTTCGCCTTTCCCTCACGGTACTGGTTCACTATCGGTCAGTCAGGAGTATTTAGCCTTGGAGGATGGTCCCCCCATATTCAGACAAGATGTCACGTGTCCCGTCCTACTCGTTTTCACGTAAAGTTAGTTTTCATGTACGGGGCTATCACCCTGTGCCGCTGTGCTTTCCAACACATTCCACTAACACCCTCTACGCTTAAGGGCTAATCCCCGTTCGCTCGCCGCTACTAGGGGAATCTCGGTTGATTTCTTTTCCTCCGGGTACTTAGATGTTTCAGTTCCCCGGGTTTGCCTCACAACACTATGTATTCATGTTGTGATACATGCTTATGCATGTGGGTTTCCCCATTCGGACATCGTTAGCTCAAATGCTTGTTACTAGCTCGCCAACGCTTTTCGCAAGTTACTACGTCCTTCATCGCCTCTGACTGCCAAGGCATCCACCATATACGCTTAGTCACTTAACCATACAACCCAAATAAGTCTCTATGAGAAATACCCGTTGTTTCAAGCGGGTAAGCTCAAAACAGTCGTATCGTAACTAATGGTTTCTACTTTCGCCAAAATTAGAATTTTTAACTCATTGCCGTTAAGCAATAAGCCAAGACACTTAATGTTTAAGTGTTTAGAACTCAATTTTTTAATTTCGCATTAACGCTATAAACAACAATACGAATAATCGTAATCGCTGTCCCTTTCACGTTAACACTATCAGCTTTCCAAATTTTTAAAGAACGATATCACTGCAACTTGGCAGGATATTTTGTCGCTCACCTCTATAAAGAGGAGAACAAGCAATCTGTGTGAACACTCAAACGTATTTGCATACTTCAGATGCGAGTTAGTCGTATAGGTAAGGAGGTGATCCAGCCCCAGGTTCCCCTAGGGCTACCTTGTTACGACTTCACCCCAGTCATGAACCACACCGTGGTAAACGCCCTCCCGAAGGTTAAGCTATCTACTTCTGGTGCAGCCCACTCCCATGGTGTGACGGGCGGTGTGTACAAGGCCCGGGAACGTATTCACCGTGGCATTCTGATCCACGATTACTAGCGATTCCGACTTCACGGAGTCGAGTTGCAGACTCCGATCCGGACTACGACCGGCTTTATGAGATTAGCTCCACCTCGCGGCTTCGCAACCCTCTGTACCGACCATTGTAGCACGTGTGTAGCCCTACTCGTAAGGGCCATGATGACTTGACGTCGTCCCCACCTTCCTCCGGTTTATCACCGGCAGTCTCCCTAAAGTTCCCACCATTACGTGCTGGCAAATAAGGATAAGGGTTGCGCTCGTTGCGGGACTTAACCCAACATTTCACAACACGAGCTGACGACAGCCATGCAGCACCTGTCTCAGAGTTCCCGAAGGCACTAAGCTATCTCTAGCGAATTCTCTGGATGTCAAGAGTAGGTAAGGTTCTTCGCGTTGCATCGAATTAAACCACATGCTCCACCGCTTGTGCGGGCCCCCGTCAATTCATTTGAGTTTTAACCTTGCGGCCGTACTCCCCAGGCGGTCTACTTAATGCGTTAGCTTGAGAACCCAGTGTTCAAGACACCAAATTCCGAGTAGACATCGTTTACGGCGTGGACTACCAGGGTATCTAATCCTGTTTGCTCCCCACGCTTTCGTACATGAGCGTCAGTCTTTGTCCAGGGGGCCGCCTTCGCCACCGGTATTCCTTCAGATCTCTACGCATTTCACCGCTACACCTGAAATTCTACCCCCCTCTACAAGACTCTAGTTTGCCAGTTCGAAATGCAGTTCCTAGGTTGAGCCCAGGGCTTTCACATCTCGCTTAACAAACCGCCTGCGTACGCTTTACGCCCAGTAATTCCGATTAACGCTTGCACCCCTCGTATTACCGCGGCTGCTGGCACGAAGTTAGCCGGTGCTTCTTCTGCGAGTAACGTCACACCCAAGCGCTATTAACACTTGAACTTTCCTCCTCGCTGAAAGTACTTTACAACCCGAAGGCCTTCTTCATACACGCGGCATGGCTGCATCAGGCTTTCGCCCATTGTGCAATATTCCCCACTGCTGCCTCCCGTAGGAGTCTGGACCGTGTCTCAGTTCCAGTGTGGCTGATCATCCTCTCAGACCAGCTAGGGATCGTCGCCTTGGTAAGCCATTACCTTACCAACTAGCTAATCCCACCTAGGTTCATCCAATCGCGGAAGGCCCGAAGGTCCCCTCCTTTCCCCCGTAGGGCGTATGCGGTATTAGCAGTCGTTTCCAACTGTTATCCCCCTCGACTGGGCAGATACCTAGGCATTACTCACCCGTCCGCCGCTCGTCACCTCAGGAGCAAGCTCCCTTGTGTTACCGCTCGACTTGCATGTGTTAGGCCTGCCGCCAGCGTTCAATCTGAGCCATGATCAAACTCTTCAATTAAAGTTTTTTGCTTTACTCGGTTAAGAGCAAAGCGGCTCAATGAATTATACTGTTTTTCAAAAGCCCGAAGACTTTCGAAGTTTACATATTGCTATGGTCACTCAGTGGTTCATTGAGAAATATTTTTGATTGCTTCCTAAGAAGCAATTTCGAATAACTCAACACCTGTGAGTGCCCACACAGATTTGCTTGTCATATTGTTAAAGAGCGTGAGACTAATCTTTCAAGTCTCGCCGAAGACGCTAGGTCGTTGGCTTGAGGAGGCGTATTCTACACTCTCCAGTGTCGGCGTCAAGTGCTTATTTTAAGAAGTTTTTCAAGCGATGATTTCTTAATCAAAACCAAAACTCGAAGCCCTTTAAGCGCTTGTCACCTGGGTTCATTCTTCGAGAAGATTTAACCCTCTAACACTGCTGCAAGTCCCGTGCTACCTTACCTTGCGATAAGTTAGTTGGCCTGCTGTGCCGTGTCAGTGGATGCGCATTATAGGGAGTTCCTGAACAAGCGCAAGTGCGTTTTGCAATTAAATTGTAATATTACGTCTACTCGCCTAAAACATCGGCGCCATGGAGAAATATACGGCAACATTAGCTATTATTAACGCTAATTAGCGTTGTGGTTATTGTTTTTCCAGCGGTTCATTTAGCATTTATGCCCGCTTTTAGTGAAACGGTTACTTAAAAGGTGGATTTTTCGGTCATAAATGATAAAACTGAGTTTATTGCGACAATGGATGTTAATCATGATTTCACCCCAAACTGATGATCAATCAAATTTATATCGCCATCGTTATGGTCGGCTCTCATCACCTTGGTGCTTTCTTTATGCAATACTGCTAATAACACTGTTATTTAGTCTTAAGTTACAAGCAGGCGAAATCTACACTTGGGTCGACGCTCAAGGTGTTACTCATTTTAGCCAGCAACCGCCACCGCATCAAAAGGCTGACAAGGTATTTAGTGAAGATATTGAACCTAAAAAAATTGGCAGTGTTACCCCCGTTAAATCTCTCGAGGCTAAAACGGTGTCAGAAAGTGAGAAGACTGCGGCTATCATTAAACAAAAAGATGCAGCTCAGGCAAAGTCGATTTGTGAAAATGCCAAACATAGCTTGAACGTGCTTATGACTCATTCGAGGTTGACTCAAAAAAATAATCAAACCGGTGACTCTGTTGTTATGACGGAAGAACAACGACAAGCGGCAATCTCTAAACAACAAGAAAAAGTATCTTTATTTTGTAGCGACTAATTCAAAAGGTCGCTAACAATTTTACAGTTCACCATTCATGTATCAGCAAATAAAAATGGCACCCTATTTAGGGTGCCATTTGATTTATATTAACCGCAATGTTCATTGACTAAAGTTAAGCTGGCCAGCCTCTTCAGTAATTTTGATTGCCATCCCTGATTTTAGCTGCCCACCTAGAATCAGTTGCGCCAGTGGGTTTTCAACTACGTTCTGCAGTGCTCGTTTTAAGGGCCTTGCGCCATATATCGGATCGTAGCCAGCATCGGCTATTACAGCTAACGCTTCAGTACTAATCTCTAGCTCGTAGTCTTTCTCGGCTAATCGTTGTCGCAACGCATCAATTTGGATTGAGGCAATGTGCGCGATATTACTTTTATCCAAAGGATGAAAAACAACAGACTCATCTACACGATTTAAGAACTCGGGTCTAAAGTGCTGTGTCACCACTTG
Organism: Shewanella youngdeokensis; assembly: GCF_033180165.1. Lineage (GTDB taxonomy): Bacteria > Pseudomonadota > Gammaproteobacteria > Enterobacterales > Shewanellaceae > Shewanella > Shewanella youngdeokensis. The sequence goes on along the minus strand of NZ_CP136522.1, from coordinate 835,684 downwards.
CATCACATCAGACTTCATATCCTCATATTCTTGAGCACCAAATCCTGACTGGATAACATCAGAACCTAAGTTTGATGTCATGATCACCACTGTATTTCTAAAATCGACAGTACGACCTTGGCCGTCGGTAAGGCGACCATCATCTAATACTTGTAATAGTATATTAAATACATCTGGATGGGCTTTTTCTACCTCGTCGAGTAAAATGACTGAATAGGGCTTACGCCTGACGGCTTCGGTTAAGTATCCGCCCTCTTCATATCCAACGTATCCAGGAGGTGCACCGACGAGTCGTGCTACCGAATGCTTTTCCATAAATTCTGACATATCAATTCGAACTAAAGAAGATTCGGTATCAAACAGAAAATGAGCAAGTGATTTACAAAGCTCTGTTTTACCCACTCCTGTAGGCCCTAAGAATAAGAATGAACCAATAGGTCGATTAGGATCTGCAAGCCCAGCTCGACTTCGACGAATGGCGTTGGCCACTGAATTTACAGCTTCGTGTTGACCAATCACCCGTTCGTGTAATGCATCTTCCATCTGCAGCAGCTTTTCTCGCTCACCTTCTAGCATTTTTGAAACCGGAATGCCGGTCGCTTTAGACAGCACTTCAGCGATTTCGACATCAGTGACTTTATTACGTAATAAGGCCATATCTTGCATTTCGGCTTGAGCTGCTAAATCGAGTTGCTTTTCAAGCGCTGGAATGCGGCCATATTGCAGCTCAGACATTCGCGTCAAGTCACCCGCTCGCCTTGCGACCTCAAGATCCATCCGCGCTTGTTCAAGATCCGCTTTAATATGTTGAGTGCCTGCAAGGGCTGCCTTTTCAGTACGCCAAATTTCATTGAGTTCTGCCGCTTTGGTCTCAACAACTTTTAACTCTGTTCGTAATACTTCTAAACGGCGTAAACTCGCTTCATCTTCTTCTTTACGTACAGCTTGCTCTTCCAGCTTTAACTGAATCGCGCGACGTTCAAGTTTATCAAGAGATTCTGGTTTTGAGTCGATTTGAATTCTGATACTTGATGCCGCTTCATCTATCAAATCGATCGCTTTATCGGGTAGTTTCCGATCAGATATATAACGATGAGACATACTTGCTGCTGCAACTATGGCCGGATCGGTAATTTCCACATGATGATGCAGTTCATATCGCTCTTTTAGGCCACGTAAAATTGCAATGGTGTCTTCAACATTGGGTTCATCCACCAATACTTTTTGAAAACGACGCTCTAATGCAGCATCTTTTTCAATATACTGCCGGTATTCATCAAGCGTTGTGGCACCAACACAGTGAAGATCGCCACGGGCTAATGCCGGTTTGAGCATATTGCCTGCATCCATTGCGCCATCGCCTTTACCGGCGCCAACCATGGTGTGCAGCTCATCAATAAATAGAATCACTTGCCCATCTTCTTGATAAAGCTCATTGAGTACCGCTTTTAGACGCTCTTCGAACTCGCCGCGGTATTTAGCACCTGCTATTAATGCGCCCATATCTAAAGACAACACTCGCTTATTTTTAATGCCTTCAGGTACTTCATTGTTAATAATCCGCTGGGCTAAACCTTCAACAATCGCGGTTTTACCAACGCCTGGCTCACCAATTAATACGGGGTTATTTTTACTGCGACGCTGCAATACTTGAATGGTACGTCGGATCTCATCATCCCGACCAATTACCGGGTCTAATTTGCCTTGCTCTGCACGCTCAGTAAGGTCAACAGTATATTTTTTTAACGCTTGGCGCTGATCTTCGGCATTAGGATCATCAACATTTTGACCATTTCTAACCTGGTCAATTGTCGATTCCATTAAGGCTTTTGTTGCACCAGCCTTTTTTAACGCTTGCGCGAGTGGATCGCTACCTTCAAGTGCCGCTAATATAAATAACTCACTTGAAATAAATTTATCTTTTCGCTTTTGCGCTAATTTATCGCATAAATTAAGCAAGCGGATCAACGGCTGAGACAATTGTACGTCGCCGCCTGTACCTTCTACCTGTGATAATTTTTCAAGCGCTTGACTCAGTAGCGAGCGAAGATGGCTGACTTGAATACCTGCTTGAGTCAACAACGGATGAATGGATCCCCCATCTTGATTCAATAACGCCATCATCAAGTGAGTAGGCTCTATAAATTGATGGTCTCGTCCTAACGCCAAAGATTGAGCATCTGAAATAGCGATTTGGAATTTATTGGTCATTCTATCGAGTCGCATAATGCCTCCGATTACTCAGTTAAGTTTGCCAAACAGCATGCATGTAACATCAAGTTTGAAATAAAAATAGAAAGGCTTGATCGATTTGCACATGGCAATAACAACAAATGATTGCTCTATTATTGATAGAGCGACTTATGAGTAAAAGATGGGGGCTAACTGTACAAATTCAAGCCTGATGCTATGCGTTGAGCCAAATAAATGATGCCATCCTGCCTGTTACGCCATCACGACGATATGAGAAAAACGACTCAGCGTCAGTCACCGTACAACGTTTGTCAGCAAAAATGGTTTTAACCCCTGCCTGAGTTAACCTTAGTTTGGCAAGGCCGTGAAGATCGGCAAAGTACTTACCGCTGTCAACATGATCGTGAGCAGGAATAAAAAAACGTTCAGCTTCAGCATTTTCAGTTTCAAATTGCTGCTTAACTTCTGCACCGACTTCAAATGCAGTTGGCCCTATCGCGGGACCTAAGTATGCAATAAGTTCGGCTGGTGAGTGAAAAAAATGACTGATAGCGGCTTCGACAATACCATCACAAAGACCACGCCAACCAGCATGAACTGCTGCGACCTCGGTTCCGTTTTTATCACATAATAAAACGGGTAAACAATCGGCGGTCATCACTACACAGACTTGGCTGCGATTGTTGCAGTAACTGGCATCAGCATGATGGACCTGACTATTATCGGCATTAACAACTTTTGTGCTATGAGTTTGTTCAAGCCAAGCAGGTGAAACAGGAAGGTGTAAACGTTGTTCAATGGTTTGCCGGTTACGCACGACGTGATTGGGGTTATCACCAACATGTGCGCCTAGGTTTAGGCTGTCGTATGGCGGTAAACTTACCCCCTGTTGACGAGTTGAAAAAGCAAGGTTTACCCCTGGCGGGATAAACCAAGTTTGTTTTTCATCAACCATTTCTGCCATTAAACAACAGTAGGGTTATCGATGGTATCTTGGCGTAACGCTTTTGTTAGTTTCACCATGTCATCAGGTACTGGCGCTTGCCAGCTCATAATTTCACAGGTGAAAGGATGCGCTAGTTCAAGTCTGATCGCATGCAATGCTTGTCTTCTAAAGCCCATATAGGTTTCAAAAAACTCAGGCGCTGCACCTTTAGGCGGGCGCGGACGACCAGCGTAAACAGGATCACCGACGAGTACGTGGCCAATATAAGCCATATGCACACGAATTTGGTGAGTACGGCCGGACTCCAAACGAAGACGTAAACGCGTATGTAGTCTGAACTTTTCAGCTACACGGTAATGGGTCATCGCAGGCTTACCCGTGTGTACAACCGCCATGTGCGTACGTTTAGTTGGGTGACGATCGATAGGTTCATCGACAGTACCACCAGCAATAATGCCGCCATGAACAATGGCTTCATATTCACGCGTAATTTCACGGGCTTGCAGCGCTGTCACTAAATGCTTTTGCGCTTCGACTGTTTTAGCCACAACCATCAAACCCGTTGTGTCTTTATCCAAGCGATGCACAATACCCGCGCGCGGCACTAATTCGATACCTGGGCAATGATGCAACAACGCATTCATTAAGGTACCGTCTTGGTTGCCCGCTCCTGGGTGCACAACTAGACCAGCTTGCTTATTAATAACCAAAATATGGTCATCCTCATAAACAATATCTAGGTCAATAGCTTCAGCCTTTGCAGATGTTTCCTCTTCCAGTTTTGCACCAATGACAATAACCTGACCTTCTAAAACTTTTGTTCTAGGTTTGTCAGTTACTACGCCGTCAATACTTACTGAGCCGGATAAAATCCACTCTTTAATGCGTGTTCGCGAGTAGTCAGGGAACAAATCAGCCAAAGTTTGGTCTAATCTTTGCCCTGTTTGTATTGATGTTATCTCGCTTTTTAGATTAATCTCTTGAGTCATATGAACCGTACCCACGTTTCGGGGTCCAAAAATGTTTACTATCTGTTACAATCGGATTGTTTCTATTTTATCGTGAAATGGAAAAATTCTTAACTATAACTTTAAAAGAATCGAATTCAAGTATGCATAAATTTGCCAAAAGTGTTGCTGTAGTCCTAATTTCGCTTGCTGTCACGGCCTGTAGTAGTAAGCAGAGCGAAGAGCCTGCGATGATCAAAAGTTCACCTGAAGTGCTTTATTCTCAAGCAAGAACCTCTATGGAGCTGGGAAACTACAGCAAAGCAGTGCGTTCTTTAGAAGCTTTGGATTCCCGTTTCCCGTTTGGACCTCACAAAACACAGGTCCAACTCGATTTAATATTTGCTTACTACAAGCTTGATGACCCAGCTTCAGGTATCGCTAACATCGACCGTTTTATTCGATTAAACCCTACACATAAAGATATCGATTACGTTTATTATATGCGTGGTCTTGTTAATATGCAGTCTGATAACTACCTTTTTCACGATATGTTGAATATCGATAGATCAGATCGCGATCCTAAAGCTGCACAAGATGCATTTAAAGATTTTGATAGACTGGTTAAGTCTTATCCAAACAGTAAGTATGCAGCCGATGCGCAAAAACGCATGCAACACTTAAAAAATAGACTGGCACTTTACTCGATCAAGGTAGCTGAATACTACATAAAAATGAACGCTTGGAGCGCAGCCGCTATTCGCGCCCAACTTGTACTAGAAGGTTTTCCTGGTACGCCATCATCAGAAAGAGCATTGGAGATCATGTCTGAAGCATATGGTGAGTTAGGCCAAGATAAGCTTAAAGAGCATGCACTTATGGTCATGAAAGCCAACTTTCCAAACAATGAACTGCTCGTAAAACAGTAATATGTAACGGCAATTTATTACCGATTATATGAAATAAAGGCCTCAATATGAGGCCTTTATTTTGATTAAAAATAATCACTAATGTTGGTAAACAAAACCACCATATAAATATTTTTTCACCTCAGCAGCTAATACCACCACCTTAATCACCTGTTTTTACCGGCCAGAATGAGTCAATCTCGATAAGTTAAGCCATATCGCTGCAAATCTAAATTATCTAGCAATTTAGCATTGTTTGGTTGATGACCTTGCATGTAGAACGCTGCATTGTAGCGCCAATCCAAGTTCGAACCTTTCCTGCTGCCAAACCTACATGCCCTAGGTAGAGATCTAAAACTCTCTCAGTGAGTCACTGTCACTATTAGTTAGTGCTGATACTGCAGCCATTTGTACAAAATTAACCTACGGTTCGGTATCTTTGGATCCGTTGTTCATATCAAAGTAAACAGAACCCATGCCGTTACCGACAATGGCTAGTGGTTGCTGATTTGCAGCACAAAATACCGAGGCCACTGGTAACTATTAGCAAAGCCGGTATAGGCTTAACGTAACTCTAAACATAGTCCTTAGTAGGCCATTTTAATCCGCTATCGATAAAAAACAGCTTCAAGTTAAATATGTTCCGTCGCTTTTAGTTAATGGCTGGATTATTAAAATTGACCACGACCACAAGCGCATTGCTCAGTTCTTCAGCTAAACGCTGAATATTCCAACGGACAGACAAAAAATAACGAAATTTGGCAAAAAAAAGTTGACTCAAATCGGTAAAAGCCTTTTAATAGCGCCGTTGCCCGAATAGCTCAGTCGGTAGAGCAGAGGATTGAAAATCCTCGTGTCCCTGGTTCGATTCCGGGTTCGGGCACCAATATTTAGTTTAGGTGTAGCAACATTTAAACTTGAATGTAAGGCAGTTAAGACCTAAAACATTCAACATTAAACCTCGCCTTGGCGAGGTTTTTTTGTATCTGCAGCCGTAAAAATCTCAACATATTATTTCCCCTCTAGCTATGCACTATCACCGAGGCATAAAAAAGCCAGTTTCATTGAAACTGGCTTTAGCATTAATTAAATATTTCTGCCTATTTAAAGTGCATTATAACTGACGCTCAAAAACAGTTCTCGGCCAGGACTTAAGTAATTTGCTTTTGAGATAATCTCTTCGTCAAATATATTGTTAGCCTTAACACGTAATTGCCAATTGTCTGTCACCGCATAGCCTAGGCTCAGGTCCACTTGATGATAGGCATCAAGGTACTGATCGTACCCTTCGTAGCGTTTACTTTGATAATGGTAGTTAGCCAGCAGGTCAAACTCTTGCCACTGATAACTTAAGCTATAGTTGAGCTCGCTTTCACTGCGCCCCACTAGCATGTCGCCGGTGGTCGCATCTTCCGCATCGAGGTAGGTATAACTAACTTGGTGCTCAAAATTGAGCAAAGCGAACTGAGCCGAAAGCTCTACACCGGTGATCTCTGCTTGATTAATATTGTCTGGTAGCCAAATTTCCCAACCATAATCATCATAGGCACCGGTAGGAGCCCAAGCGATTAGGTTGTCGATATCATTTTTGAATACACTAATGTAAGCATTAACTGCTTCGTGGCGGTAATCTAGCGTAATATCATAGCTGGTTGACGTTTCAGATAATAATTCAGGGTTACCTGAACCAGGCCAATACAGATCGTTAAAAGTCGGCACTTTAAACGCGGTACCCGTGGTAGCAGACACTCGCCATTGGTCATTCAACTGATAGGCTAAGCTTACGTTATAAGTGGTTTCACTATCGATATTTTCAACATCATCATATCGCACAGCGACCTCAGCTAGTAGCTGCTCCCATTGCTGGCCCACCAAAATATACGCTCCGAGAATATCGCGCTCGTCTTGAGCGTAATCACCCAGAACCGCTTCGTTCGCCCAGTCAACGCCAGCATTAACATTTAAACCTTCAGTCACATCATACTGATTGTTCCAGCTCACCTGTTGACGCTTGGTTTCGTAATCTACAGTTTGTTGCGGCTTTTGGTCGCCACGGTAATTTTCGTTGTAGTCGCGAGACTGGCTAAGCGTTAACTTGCTTGAGAGTTGCTCACCGCTATATTGAGTGCCAACATGCCAAACATGGTTGGCATAGTCAGTTTCATCTGCGGCGCCACTCCCATAAATGTCATCGAACTCTGTATGGCCTTTATCGTACTGACCGCTCCATAACACTTGCCATTGCTCGTTCAGGTTCTGCTCACCTTTAAGCGAAAACGAGTTACGTTGGTAGCCATCATCGTCAGTTTCAGATTCTGCACCTTGGTACACATCATAACCGTCAGATTGCTCATGGTTAACCGCCAATGTGCTACTGCCGTTGCCATGGGCGAGCCCAACACTGGCTGAACCACGAAGATACTCATTACTGCCATATTCAGCAGCAATGTAACCTTCATCACTTTTTAGTTGGCGAGTAAAAATTTGAATCACACCGCCAATCGCATCACTGCCCCATACTGAAGCGCGCGGGCCTTTTAACACCTCTATACGCTCAATATTTTCTGCTGATAGGGTATTAAAACTAACACTGCCCAATGTCGCAGAGCCGATTTTGACACCGTCAACAATCACCAATACATGGCTAGAATTGGTACCTCGCAAGCTAACCGATACATTTTGCCCCGCACCGCCATTACGTACCACGCTCACGCCCGGCATGGTTTCGAGTACATCGGCTACGGACTTGGGGTTTAAGCGCTCAATGTCAGCTCGCTCAACGGTATTGATAACAGTTAGCTGCTGCTGACTCGTTCTATCAAAACGAGTACCCGTTACCGTGATGGTTTCGTCAGTGATTGATTGGTTGGATTCTGCCGCCATTGTTGGCAATGCAGTTAAGCTGAATACGCCGCTAATAAGCAACGCGATTTTTGAAGGTTTAATACCCATTTACCTTTGACTCCTAAAGGAAATGGGGCAAAAGCGTCACGGTACACGCAGTAAGCTGAACAATAATAATTGATTGCTTAATTTGCGCATTGCCGCACTTCGAGATCTGCCCGCCGAAATCATCGAAATCACTTTACAGGCCGGTCTCCGGACTTAGGTTCTCTATCGATGTAAACATCAATAACCGAATACAAGCTTTAACGCGCCTGCTTCTCACCATTCACCGTTGCGGGGGCAGTGTCAGAATTTAACTGACTTCCCGATTATCCTCACCGTTTTTATAGCTAACAGATTGGCACCAGTAGAGTTGACTAAGTTAGTTGTTTATTCTATTTAGTTCTCAAAACAATAGGCTTTATTATTTTGAGCGCGCATTATAGACGTCTATACGGTTAAATGTCTATCGAATCGAAAACTGATTAATTCTAGCTTAGAACGTAAATGCACCACGGCCTGTAAATGAATAGTGGAGGTCGAGTATCGCTATCGATAGGCACAAAAAAGCCCAGTGTGAACACTAGGCTTAATCAATCAAACGAGCTTAATCAAATTATTGGCGGCGCTTAAGAACACTCTCGTTCAGCACGCTAAGCATTTTTTCAGTATCAGCCCAACCAATACACGCGTCAGTAACACTCTGCCCATAACACAGTGACTGCCCTTTAATTGGGTCCTGACGGCCTTCAACCAAGTTACTTTCCACCATAACGCCAAATATTGATGTTTCACCCGCACTAATTTGCCCTGCAACATCGTCCGCTACTGACATTTGTAGTGCAAATTGTTTACGGCTATTGGCATGGCTAAAGTCAATCATGATGTTATTTGCAAGACCGGCTTTATCGAGCTGCTGATTGATTTCAGCTACATGAGCGGCGCTATAGTTAGGCTCTTTACCACCGCGAAGAATGATATGACAATCTGGATTACCTTTGGTTTCAACAATTGCTGAATGACCAAACTTGGTAACAGAAAGGAAGTGATGTGGCGCGTTAGCAGCCCCAATCGCGTCTATAGCAACTTTAATGGTGCCATCAGTACCGTTTTTAAACCCAACAGGGCTTGAAAGGCCAGAGGCTAGCTCTCGGTGTACTTGCGACTCTGTAGTGCGCGCGCCAATAGCGCCCCAACACATAAGATCTGCCACATACTGTGGCGTGATCATATCAAGAAACTCACCAGCTGCAGGTAATCCCATGTCATTAAGGTCGAGCAACAATTTTCGCGCCGTGCGTAAGCCGTCATTAAGCTTAAAGCTGTTGTCCATGTTAGGGTCGTTGATTAGGCCTTTCCAGCCAACGGTGGTACGTGGCTTTTCAAAGTAGACACGCATCACGACCTCTAACTGATCTTTGTATTGCTCGCGCAGCGTTACTAGTCGCTTGCCGTATTCTACTGCTGCTGCCGGATCATGAATAGAGCAAGGCCCGATAACCACCAATAGTCGATCATCCTTTTTTGCTAAAATATTATGGATGCTTTTACGTGCATTAAATACGGTCGCTGATGCGTTCTGCGTTGCCGGAAATCGTTCCAAAATAGCAATGGGAGGTAACAACTCTTTTATCTTATTAATTCGAACATCATCATTTTGGTAATACATGGCAATACTGCGCTCCGTCTAGCGTGTGAAAAATAGATCTCTCAATAGCGATACTGATTTCAATTTATCCAGTATCTAGCGCTATTGCAATCAAGTTATTAAAAATAACAATAAATAAAATTAACTGTCTGTTTATATGGTGTTTACCAATTTGTTTTTATATGGATAAATTCAACCAGTACCAATAATTAACAGTGTTAAAGTTAATATTTTTCATTCTAGGCTGTAGTGCTTACGCCAACCGTCGTCAAGCTGCTACAAAATAGCTAACCATCTAAACAGTAAAGCAATAAAGTGTCTGTTTAATGACAAGTAATAAAAGTGCGGTAAACAATGGTAGGCTGTACGCACCACCACTGCTAGTTCATTGCATTGAGCTTTGCTTGATAGCGGCGTTGGTGTTGGATGTCGGTGCTCAGTGACAACGCTTTTTGCATATGGATCTGTGAACGATATTGATCACCCATCGCCCAATAAGAACGCGACAGCCCGAAATAAAACTCATGGCGATAGTCTGCCTTATCAATAGCCTTTTTATACCAGTTAATCGCGGTTTGATATTCTTTGTCATTGTACGCTTGCTGCGCAATACCATAGTAGTAATAGGGATTGCGAATACGGGCAAGCTCAATGACTCGGTGCAACTCTCCCCACTCGGCGAGTCTATTTTGCACCGCTAGCAGAATGGAGTAATTGGTGAGGATGTCCATGTCGTTCGGTTTGAAGGCTAACGCCAACTTGTATAAAGCCTCAGCTTCAGCATTTAGCCCTTTATATCGATACAAAACCGCGAGAGTATTAAGTGCCGGTAAAAACACATCTTGCTGCTGCAAACTCATTTTAACTAAGCTATAGGCTCGGTTGTAGTCACCAATAACCAAGGCATCTGCCGCAATATTATTGTAAAACATTGATATAATTTTTGACTGAGAAACCTTACGCTTACCATAACCTTGCATGGTACGAGCAGGTAAGAAATCGACTAAAATCTCTGTCGAATCAACATTAAAAACGTGAGTCTGCTCCTGTGGCAACAGCTTTAAGTTAATGTGGCCATTAATCAGATATACACCACCTTGGCGATCCCACACCGGTGGAATATCTATTTGTTGAAATACCACGCTTACACCTAGCTCTTGCGCAATAGCCGCAGTTAATAACACCAGCGATAAACAATTTCCCTTTCTATCGTCAAACGTCTCACTTGCTGTGCGAGTAACATTATCCGCATACTGAAATCCTCCCTCGTAGGCATTGATGTATTGTGCTAGCCATTGATGCACCAGCACACGCTGAGCCTTTGGTGACAGGCTTTGCTTTATGTCATCTATTTGATTGCCAGATAAAGTAAACAGGCTTTGTGGTGTAGGGATATTGTCGACAGGGCTAAAGTGCTGGTCATGGTAATGGCTTAATAACGTTGTTTGGCTAACAGGCTCAACTGATGTGCTGCAAGCTTGCAGCCCAGTCGTCAAAATCAATAATATACACACCTGAATATACCTAATCACGCCCTGCTAACACTCATAATATAGTCAACAACAGTATATTTAAGCATAGCCTAAAATGAGCATTTAAGGCTAAAAAGTAGCCGCCACGCTATGACGAATTATTTTTCAAGCTTAGTTACTGCGGGCTGATCAATTTGAATATATAGCTGTTTCTCTTCGTGCACCAAAGGGCGATAAAAGTGCCCATGACAGTTAAAATATGGGTAAGGCGTCATCATGGGTAAGCAGCCTAATGGTAATGCTTGTAATATGTTGATTTGATCCTGAAGCTGCAGCGATGCTTGCCACTCAAAATCAGCCAGTACTTGATTGCGCACCGCAAAGGCATCAAAAGGTTCACTGCTTTTTCTAACAACGACCTGCCCTGCAATAGCCGATAAGCTGTAGCAAATGAGTAATAGAGCAGCGTTTATTACACCAATGTTTATTACACACTGCATCGAACTTAATCTCCCCCTCATTGCCTTCATCCTTATATGCCGTAAACAAAGCTTTATATGCCACCAATCAGTTTGAAGCGGCGTTCATGGTACGGTTATAGCAGAAAAATCAACGTTCAGTGTAACCGATTGCGGCATAGGCAATGATAGCGGCTTAACCGATAGGCAAGTTATTTAACTGTAAACACAAAAAAGCAGAGCCGAAGCTCTGCTTGATTAAAACACCGCTAGATAATTAGCTCGCGTTTTTCACTGATACAAACTCAGGGTAAGCATCGATACCACAATCAGAGGCATCCATACCATTGTACTCTTCCTCTTCAGTGACTCGAATTCCCATGGTAACTTTAAGTGCAATCCACACTACGGTAGAAGCAGCAAACACCCAAGCAAAAATCACCGCTGCGCCATAAAGCTGCGTCAAGAATGAAGCGTCAGCATTTGATACAGGTACTAACATCAACCCTAGTAGGCCAGCAACACCATGCACCGAGATTGCCCCCACTGGATCATCGATTTTCACACGGTCAAAGGCAACAATTGAGAACACAACAACACCACCGGCAACAATACCTATCACACCGGCCATTGCTAGCGACGGGGATAATGGATCAGCGGTAATCGCAACAAGCCCTGCTAATGCACCGTTTAAAATCATGGTTAAATCCGCTTTACCCCATATCATTCGACATACGATAAGCGCTGAAACAGCACCAAATGCAGCGGCAGAGTTCGTGTTTAAAAAGATTTTGGCAACTGCACTAGCATTTTCAACATCTGATACTAGTAGCTGTGAACCACCATTAAAACCAAACCAGCCCATCCACAAGATAAACATACCTAGTGTGGCCATAGGCAAGTTAGACCCCGGAATTGGGTTAACCTGACCATTGGCGCCATACTTACCTTTACGTGCACCAAGTAATAATACCCCAGAAATAGCCGCTGCAGCACCCGCCATATGCACAATACCACTGCCCGCAAAGTCAACAAAGCCCGCTTCAGACAAGAAACCGCCGCCCCAAGTCCAGTAGCCTTCAACTGGGTAAATTACCGCAGTCATGAATACAGCAAAAGCTAAAAACGCCCATAGTTTCATACGCTCAGCAACCGCGCCCGATACAATTGACATAGCAGTTGCAACAAATACCACTTGGAAAAAGAAGTCAGACTCAAGCGCGTGATCAGCACCATCGGCTTGTGCACCAATCAGTGCCCCAAAGCTTGGCAACCAGCCACCTTCAGCATTATCAACATACATGATGTTATAGCCAACAATGAGGTACATAATGCAAGCAATTGAATACAAACATACGTTCTTAGTTAAAATTTCAGTGGTGTTTTTTGAACGTACAAGGCCTGCCTCTAGCATCGCAAACCCTGCAGCCATCCACATGACTAACGCGCCGGAAATAAGAAAATAAAACGTATCAAGCGCAAAACGCAGCTCGCTAACTGTTAACCCTAATTTTGTTAATTCGTCCATGTGCCTTCCCCCTTAAAGTGCTTCGCTGTCTGCTTCACCGGTTCTAATTCGAGTTGCATGTTCTAGGTTGGTAACAAAGATTTTGCCATCTCCAATTTTCCCAGTTCGTGCAGCGTTGGTTATCGCTTCTACTAACATTTCGACATTCTCTGCTCTCGTTGCGATTTCAAGCTTCACTTTCGGTAAAAAATCAACTTGATATTCAGCTCCGCGATAAAGCTCGGTATGGCCTTTTTGACGACCAAACCCCTTTACCTCAGTCACGGTCATCCCCTCGATACCGACACTTGCAATCGCTTCACGAACGTCATCTAATTTAAACGGCTTAATAATGGCACTGACCAATTTCATGGCTAACTCCCTGAAGATTATTTTTAATTCTAATAAATACAATTCAATCATCAGGCCACAAATGCAAACTCAATAAAAACAGAAAGATAGCTAATTAACAGTCATATCACCACCCACCGAGCGCACCAAAAAAGTGCATTTTTTCAACCGCTGCACACTGATAAAGCAATTAAGGTTACGTTAGACCTTTAGCTTATTGGCTTAACTCAATATTTGCGGTGTACTGTTCACTACAACTGAATATGCACAGGCGCATAACATGTTAAAACCAGAAAACTGTGTACTCGTTATTATTGATGTCCAGGGACAACTCGCACGAGCAATGCATCAATCAGAAGCGCTGCACCATAAGCTCACACAGCTGATTAAGGGCATGCAACTATTCGATGTACCTATTTTGTGGCTTGAGCAACTTCCCGATAAGTTAGGTGGAACCTCTAACGTGTTAGCCACTGAACTTATTAAGACGACTGAACCTATAGCCAAACAGCATTTTAGTGGCTGGCAATGCCCTATGTTTAGGGCAAAACTCAAAGCGCAGGGGTCGAAACAGGTGATCATTGCAGGCATAGAAACCCACGTTTGCGTGTATCAAACCTGTATAGACTTACTTGATAACACATACTCAGCTCACATCGTGGTTGATGCAATGTCATCTCGAGATCCTGAGCATAAACAACAAGCGATAGAAATGATGCTAGCAGGCGGGGCGCGACAAACAAATGTAGAGTCACTGCTGTTCGAACTACAGCATGAGGCTATTGGCGAGCGGTTTAAAGCCATATTAAAACTAGTTAAATAGCAGCTTAACGCCGTTTTTCAGCCACAAAAAAGCCCTCATCACTGAGGGCTTGTAATTTAAACTAGCAGGAAAAGACTAACTTACTTATAAGTTGCTTCACGCTTTTCAGCTTCAGCATTCCATTTCGGAAGTATTGTTTTCTTAAATTCAGCTTTATCAGCATTCATCTTCTTCATGTCCATGCCTAAAGCAGCTTGAGCTTTAGCCTTGGTAGAAGTGTCTGGGTAAGCAATAGGTTGTTTAACACCTTTAGTAGCAAGTAGTTGTGCTAGCTTAATGCGCGCATCACCAGCTTTATCTACCGCAGTACCAAGTACACGAAGCGCTTCGTCAGCAGCGTGAGCTGCAACACCGTGTGATGCAGTTGCATAATCCCAACGCCATTGTGAATGACGGATATCCATCAAGATAGGCTTCATTTCAGCTTCGGTAGCACCCGCATCCCAAGCAGCTTTCGCTTCAAAGTGAGCTTTAACCAGTTGAGTTTCTGCGCGAGCTTTAAGGTCAGCAACTTTATGCTTACGCTCTTCAGTTAGGTTAACCATGAACTCTTTGCTTTGCTCGTGACAAGTTGCACAAGTTTCTTCAAAACGATCGAATGGGTTACCCACTTTATGGTCAGTAAATTTACGACCTTTAGCGTTCTTAACTCTAGGCATATGACAGTCTGTACAACTTACGTTGTTCTTACCGTGAACGCCTAGCTGCCAAGTTTCATAACCAGGATGCTGCGCTTTAAGCATTGGTGTTTTAGAAAGCTTGTGAGTCCAGTCGGTGAATTCCATTGCATCATAGTAAGCTTCCATCTGTTCAACAGTGGTGCCTTGATCCCATGGGAATTTAACAAAACCTTTTTTGTCTTTGGTTTTCTCGAAGTAGTACTCAACGTGACACTGACCACAAACCATTGATTGCTTGTCTTTCTTAGACGCTTTATCAAATGGTGTGCCTAGCGTTTCCATTGCACGGTCAGCAAATGGACGCGAGATACGTAGCTTAGAAGACCCTTTAACATGACAATCGCCACAGCCTAACGCATTAACGATTTCAGGACCGCCTTTAGCCCATTTACCTGTAAAGTAACCGTCTTCACCTTGCTCTTCTATCATGCGAGGTACATCAGGGCTCTTACAAGACCAACATGCCATAGGCATTGGTCCGTCTGTAGCGCTTGTTGGTGCACCAGTACGAAGCGTGTTTTGTACATCCGTTACTGTGTACATGTGCCCACGTGGAGCATTGTAATCTTTAGCGAAACCGTAACCAGCCCAAAGTACAACCAAACTTGGTACTTGCTCTAACATATCGACAACTTCTGAGCTTTCTGAAGTATCATGCCAGCTTTCATACTGCTTAGAGAATTTGTCTTTGTAAATTTCGTTTCGAGGCTCTGTTTTATCACTTGCGGTAGCACTACCAGCGATTAAACTCGCTGCGACCATTGCACTGAATGCAAAAGTTCTTTTAGTTAATGTTCTCACCATCTCATCTCCGTTTTACTTTATAATCTTTATCGCTCATCACTGCTATGTTAAAGCTAGTCTCTTGCATCAAACAAAAACATACCCCTTAGGGGGTATCCAGCTTGAAACTTGCGATAGATCAATTTGTAAATGTGTTGTTGCTCACACTTTTTGTTTTAGCCACACACAATAAGCAAAATCCAATATCGCTTACCCATAAATGCATAGCACATAAATCAAACTATAGAGAACTTTTAATGAAAAAAGGTAAGCTTACATCGGCGATTTGGGGCTTCATGCTAACGCTAATTTTATTGTCGAGTGGACTGGCAATTTTCGCTTTAGTCAACCTTTCCTATAGCCTTGGCGACGCGAGAGCTATCAATGCTTCCGGCTCGTTACGCATGCAAAGCTATCGCCTGCTATTTTATGCTAATTCCAATAGCCAATTTGTCGATGAAAAAATAATTGAGTTTGAAAACACCCTCAATTCTGAGGCATTAAAAGCATCGTTAACTTGGTATACGCCACAAGACCTAAAAGATAAGTACCTGACTGTAATAGATAAATGGCAGTTAATGCGGCATTACCTAGAGTCAAAAAATTCAGATTTATATACCACTGCTTTAAAAGAGTTTGTTGATACTATTGACCTTTTTGTATTAGAAACAGAGCAACACGCCGCCTTTAAACTAAAACTGTTAGCCATTAGCCAAATTACAGGCTTGGCGCTAATGTTGTTAATCGCATTTGTTTCCGTAAGAGTGACCAAACGCAAAGTAGTAAAACCTTTGCAACATTTGATGCATGCAGCCAATACTATTTCGCAGGGTGATTTTAATGTTGAAATGCCTAAAACAGAGTATATAGAGCTAACAGCGCTTAGCGTGGCACTCGACAGCACAGTAAAAAAACTAGCCAGTGTTTACCAAGGACTGGAGTTTCAGGTTGAAGAGAAAACGATTGCATTAACTCGCGCTAATAATGAGCTGAAACTACTCTATGATAATGTCGTGATGCTGCATTCCAATAAGCTCGACACCAAGACGCTAACCGACGCCTTAAGCCAATTACAAAAGCACGATCCTGATATCTGCATTCGACTTGTCGTGGTTGAAGATGGGCAAGTGCAATATATTGTCGACACCAATAAAGAGTGGCCTCAAAATGCGGGCACGACACAAAAATTTCCGCTGCAGTTTGAGCAGAACAACCTCGGTTATCTAGAGGTCATTTCAAGCTCTCATTTCTCCATTGCGCTCTATCACAACTTTGCGATTATGTTGGCGCGCTCAATGGTGATCCATAACGCTGGGGAGCAACGTCAACAGCTCGCTTTAATGGAAGAGCGTGGTGTTATCGCACGCGAACTACATGACTCTTTGGGCCAGTTACTGTCATTTTTAAAAATCCAAGTCAACTTACTTTCCAAAGAACTCGACAAAACCACTAAAAGCCCTCGGGCTGCAGAGCAATTGCAAGAGATCAACGTAGGAGTTAATACCGCTTACGTGCAACTAAGAGAGCTTCTTTCCACCTTCCGGTTAACAATTAGCGACCCTAACCTAGGCCACGCAATTGAAGCGATGGTTGATCAATTGCGCAGCCAAACTGATGCCACTATTACGCTTGATTTTAAGTTACCGATGCAATTATTGGGCGCCCATCAGCATATTCACATTTTGCAGCTGACTCGCGAAGCGACATTAAATGCAATAAAACATGCAAGCGCGCAACACATTCAAATTAGTTGTCAAAAAATATCCGACCAAAAAGTGGTTATTAATATCACTGATGACGGCATTGGTATCAAAGAGCTTAAAGAAAGAGATCAACATTTTGGCTTAGGGATCATGCATGAACGCGCCAGTCGCTTATCAGGTGTGGTAGAATTTAACCAAAATGAAGCTGGAGGTGCCACAGTGACTCTCACCTTCCCGCCTCAGCAGGAACCTGTATAAGCTAATATTAGTAACTATCAGGCTCTCGTAAACATAATGGACGTGTTTTTGAATCCCTAATCTACCTCAGCAGGAGACCTATATATGGGTAAGCCTTATTCAGTGCTAGTTATTGACGATCATCCACTACTCCGACGCGGGATCTGTCAACTTATTACATCAGATTCTGATTTCACCTTATTTGGTGAAGCTGGCAGTGGATTAGACGCACTGTCAGCTGTTGTCGATAGCGAACCCGATATCGTATTGCTAGATTTAAATATGAAAGGGATGACGGGCTTAGATACGCTCAATGCTTTACGGCAAGAAGGCGTCACCTCGCGCATCGTTATTTTAACCGTCTCAGACGCTAAACAAGATGTCATTCGGCTTGTAAGAGCGGGCGCTGACGGCTATTTACTTAAAGATACCGAGCCAGATCTACTGCTTGAAATGCTAAAAAGTGCCATGCTAGGCCATCGTATTATTAGCGAAAATGTCAAAGACTACATGTCTGAACTAAACAGCAGCGTAAATGAGCAAGAGTGGATTGAAAACCTCACTCCACGCGAGCTTGAGATCTTAAAACACCTTGCTGAAGGACAGAGCAACCGGGTTGTTGCAGAGCAGCTGCACATTAGTGAAGGTACCGTCAAAGTGCACGTTAAAAACTTGCTTCGCAAAGCGAATGCAAAATCACGTACCGAAATGGCAGTCAGATACCTCAACCAGTAACCGCTATTGCGCAGGTAAACAGAGCAAAAAAGGCAGCCTAAGCTGCCTTTTATATTATGATTGATGCGAGTTATTCATCTAAAAATTCACGCCAATTAACCAATACAGCATAAAAATCCTCTAAGCCGCAAAACGCTTCTGATTCACCATCGTAAAATGACATCGATTCATCGAGTTCAGTGCCGTCGTTATCTTCATTGTCTTCGATATTATTGGCAAATACACGCACTTGTTCATGATCGAGTTCAATAGACAGCGCTTTACCAATCATGCGCCAATCTGTTAATTGACTCGACTGCAGTCGTTCAATGGTTTGGCAAATCTCAACATGCTTAGCGGCATTATCCCCCAGCTCTTCTGACAACCAAAAGCCAAGCGCTTCATGGTCCATACTAAAACGTGCGAAGGCAGTTCCAGTGATGGTGTTGCGCAAAAAATCATATTCCATAATCAGCTCTAATTAAAACATCAACTGCGTCTATTTTAACTGAATATAAGCTTACTTGCGCAGCTGTGTTAACCCGCTTGGGCTTTAACGCCCAATTAAAAACAAAAAAGCCTTGTCATCAGACAAGGCTTTTCAATTTCCCACTAAAATGACCTAGAAGTTATACGTTCCCTTCACGTAGTAATATCCGCCATTAAAACCAAATGGAGATGTTTCGTAGTACTGACCGCCCCAGTTGTTATTTGGTATGCCAGTGTTTTTCTCAAAATCGAGGGCTTCA
Source organism: Shewanella youngdeokensis (assembly GCF_033180165.1). Taxonomy (GTDB): domain Bacteria; phylum Pseudomonadota; class Gammaproteobacteria; order Enterobacterales; family Shewanellaceae; genus Shewanella; species Shewanella youngdeokensis. The sequence continues at coordinate 816,679 of NZ_CP136522.1, read as the reverse complement.
GCTTCTTGGTCAAACAAGTTCTGTGCACCCAGCGCTAAAGTGAATGAATCATTAATATAATAACTCAGTTCCATATCAACGGTGACGGCTGCACTACCGGTGACCACTGTTGCATCGTAATCGACGTGCACGCCTTGATACTCACCGTAGTAGTTAACTCGAGTAAATAAACCAAATTGGTCCCAACCCTGTCCCCAGGTAAACGTTGCTCTGTGCTTTGGAAGATCTTCTTCTAAACGCTGAACTTTAAAGTCACCGGTAATATCAGAGAAACGATCAACTTCAGTTTCATTCCAGTTATACGCCAGCGAGAAGCTAGCATCACCAGCAAATAACTCTGCGGTATAGTTAGCAACCACATCAACACCTTGAGTGGTGGTGTCAAAGTCATTAGTAAAGAAACTCACCTGACTTAAGCCAGCAACATTAGGTACACCAGCCGCCAGTAACGCTATTTTATCGTCATCGCTTAAGCTGATTTTATCTGACTGACTAATACGGTCTTCAACTTCAATATTGTAGTAATCAACCGTCATGAAGAAATCACCTTGGTTGTATATTGCACCAAAGGTAAAGCTCTGTGACTCTTCTGGGGTTAGTTCGGTGCCGCCAAGCTGCACTGAAATTGGGTTAGTTGGCGGCAATAATGCCGAGTCAACCAATACCCCATCGGATAAATTGGTTTGTACGTTACTGACATTTGCTTGCCCAACAGTTGGTGCTCTAAAACCGGTATTAAACGAGCCACGTACTGCCAGCTCATCCATAATGCTGTAGTTAGCTGCCACTTTATAATTAACGGTCGAGCCAAAAGAGTCATAATTTTCATAGCGCACTGCAACTTCTGCTAGTAACGCGTCGGTAATAGGTAGGCTAGTATCAACATAAACAGCTGAGTTACGGCGAGTATATTCACCCGCTGCCGAAGGTTGGAAACCAGGGAAACCGTTAGAACCAATACCAAAACCTTGATCCGTTAACGGACCAACTTTGAAAGATGCTTCATCGCCCGCAGTCACTTCAAATGTTTCATCATGCCACTCAAGGCCACCGGCAAAGCTCACATCATCAGCCAAACCAAAATCGACAAACTTGACGAAGTCTGCATTAAAGTTCCACTCAGTTTGCGTGTATTTACCTGGGTTAAAGTCGCGTGGCGAATCAGGGCCCATCGACGCATTTAACGTATTGTAAATTTTGTAGCTCGAAGCATTTTGTCCAAATGAGCCACTAAAGTCGTAAAGAACGCCCTCTAACCATTCAATCTCAAACTCACCCTTGGTACCGGCAACAATTGAAGTATCAACAATATTGCCACCAAAGTTTGGAGTAAAGCCTTCTGCAAGTCCTTCTAGCTCATTAAAAGCAAAACAGTTTGGGTTGTTAGCAATACCATCAATATAGTCTTGCTGAGTCGTCACATTTGCTGAAGTAATATTAATAGTTGGGCAGCTTATGCCATCACCATCGGCTAAACCATTGTTAATCTGCCCAACAGGTCCTGGAGTTAAATCACCAACCAACAATGTAGCCCCGTCATCATTAGAGTAAACACCTGGACGATTATGCGGGTTACGGTAGTAAAAACCGCCTTTAACATCACGCTCTGAATAGTTACCAAACAGGTAAGCTTCTGACTTATCATCAAGATCTAAGCCAACATTAGCAAACAATGAAATATCATCTTTAACTTCTGGAGAGCCCCAAACTTGGGCGGGGTTATCTACATTTAGACCGGCGTCAGCAAATGCTGCGGCATCAGGGCGCTGTAAGCTGCGGCTGGTTGGGTCTGAGTTTTTATACTGGAAGCTTAAGTTCACAAAGCCATCTTCAGTTAATGGCATGCCCACGTTACCGTTTATTTCAGTTGTCGTGCCGTCGCCTTCGTAATACTCGCCGGTTTTGACTTCAAGTGAGCCACCTTCAGCATCATCTTTTAATACAAAGTTAATCACGCCAGCAATCGCGTCAGAGCCATATTGCGCAGCAGCGCCATCACGAAGTACTTCAACTTGCTTCAAGGCCGCACTCGGGAACACTGAAATATCAGGTCCATGAGCACCGTCATTAATTCCGCCCCCTAAAAAAGCAATAACCGATGAACGGTGACGACGCTTACCATTGAGCAGTATTAACGTGCTGTCAGCAGGGAGGCCGCGTAAGTTAGCAGGTCGAACCAAACTAGCAGCATCACTAATTGGATTGGAGTGCACATTTAAAGACGGCACCGTGCCTTTAAGAATTTCAAGCATGTCTGAGTTACCAGACTTTTTCATTTCATCGGCACCGATAATATCAATCGGTACTGGTGAGTCACCAATTGAACGTGGCGTTGCACGTGAACCAACGACGGCAATTTTTTCAACATCTGCTAAATCAACCGTATCTTCATCAGCTGCATATGCCGATGTAACCATCCCCGAAAGTGCTATCGATACAGCTAAGCTCAGTGAGCTAATACCGTAGTTATTCCTTTTCTTTGAATTCATCATATTCTCGTCATTAATTATTATTTTGTGGATTTTTAAGCCATGTAAAATGGAAAAATTACAACTCACTCCCAATGAGAGAGAAAACATCAACAAAACATTTTTATAACAAAAAGAAAACAATTACCATTCAAAATTCAATTAAAACGGCCGTAAACAGTGAATAACTTTGTTTTGACGCTATTTTTCATAGGTTTAAAAAACATACCTTTTTAACAACTTTATTACAAAGCCAGTATTTCAAGCCTATTAACAATGCATTTACCGTGCTCACATCACTGATCGACTAATTAAGCGCAAGCTTAATTAACACCAACAGATTATGCATCAAGTTTGAGCTTCAAACTCTAGAATACTCATTTAATCGACTCATCAATATAACGAGCTCACAGCCTTGCTCGACGCTAAATAACGTCTACAGCCATTTGCAGCCTTAATAAAAAACCAACAATTACAAAACTATAGAAATATTGTGCCTGACGACATAAAACGGCTTATTTCAACTTTTACCATTGACCTTAAGGTAAAAATCACACTAACCTAGCCAAATGCTCCACGTTAACAGACACCATAACTATCGACATTTAGTATCGACAATTAGCTAAGGCGGCTCAATGGCATATGATTCAGACTCAACACTCGACCTCTCCAGATACGCATCACTCAACGATCTGATAGAGCTTGCCAGTGCCCGCTACGGTGATAAAACAGCCTATTCCTGTTTAGGTAAAGACACCACATTTAATGAAATCAACCAATATTCCCGTCAGTTCGCCGCTTATTTACAGCAAAAAACTAACTTGGTACAAGGCGATAGAGTTGCAATTCAACTGCCCAACTTGACCCAGTTTGTCATTGCGGCCTACGGCGCAATTAAAGCCGGTATGGTGCTGGTTAATACAAATCCGTTATACACCCCACGAGAGTTGATCCATCAATATAATGACTCAGGGGCCAAAGCATTAATTGTGCTGTCGGACCTTCTTCCAACGCTGACCGACGTTGTTGCCAACACCAATATTGAGACCGTAATATCGACTCACGCAATGGACTTAATCGCCCCGCAACCACAACCTGAAGTCGCATTCCCGACAGTGCCATTTTGTGAAGTTTTAGCCTTAGGTGAGCATTTAGACTACGTTCCTGTTATTAGCGTTTTAGGGCAAATAGCCGCACTGCAATACACAGGTGGCACCACGGGATTATCGAAAGGTGCCATGTTAACTCACGGCAATTTAATCGCTAATGCCATGCAAGTAAAATCACGGTTGGGTAACTATATCAGTGAGGGTGAAGAAATTTTTGTAGCACCACTTCCCATCTACCATATCTATGCTTTTATGGTTAATTTAATGGTTTACTATGAACGCGGTGGCTGCTCAGTATTAATTCCAAACCCTAGGGATATAGCAGGGCTAATTAACACACTTTCTCAACACAAATTTACCGGATTTGCGGGGTTAAATACCTTGTTTGTCGGCCTGTGCCACCAGCCTGCATTTACCTCCCTTGATTTTAGCCACCTTAAAGTGACGATTTCTGGAGGCACCGCATTAACACATGCAGCGGCGTCAACATGGCAACAAACTACTGGCTGCAACATCTCTGAAGGTTATGGTTTATCTGAAACCTCACCGGTAATATCGCTTAATTCGCCAGGACTTGAACAAATCGGCACGGTTGGTAAACCGGTATTAGCAACTCAAGTCAAAATCCTCGACTCTAACGACAACGAAGTCCCACATGGGGAACCCGGTGAGCTGGCCGTAACAGGGCCACAGGTGATGCTGGGGTATTGGAACAACGCAGCAGAAACTAACCAAGTGATGACGGCAGAAGGCTTTTTTAAAACCGGAGATATTGCGGTTGCATTAAGTGATGGTTTTTACAAAATTGTCGACCGTAAAAAAGACGTTATTATGGTCTCTGGTTTTAATGTCTACCCCAATGAGGTAGAAGATGTGCTTGCCAGCCATGATGCGGTACTAGAATGTGCAGTCATTGGCATTGAAAATGATCGTAGTGGCGAGGCGGTCAAAGCGGTTATTGTGCTAGATAACCCTAAACTCGACCACTCACAAGTAAAGGCAGACATTGCACAGTATTGTCGAGAGCATTTAGCTGCGTACAAGAACCCTAAGGTCATTGAATTTGTTGATTCATTACCAAAATCGACAGTCGGCAAAACGCTACGCCGAGAGTTACGCACATAATTTTGCATGACTTTTTCAGTCAGCCATTGAGATACACTCATTAATACAAAGGGAGCCAGTGGCTCCCTTTTGGCTAGCGGCTCACAATAAACCGCCTAGGATTGATTCACCCAAATAATCTGGTCGATAGCAAAACCCAACTGTTTAGCTTGCTTGGTAAACTGTTGCTTGAGTGCATCACTCACCGTGGGCGTACGCGATAGAAACCATAAATATTCACGGTTATAGCTGGTAATAAAAGCATATTGATAAGCCTCTTTATCCAGTTCATAAACCACATAAGAGCCATAAAAGGGACCAAAGAAAGACACCTTTAAATGACCAACCGTGGCATCATCAACAAAGAACGCTTTACCATCGGCACTTTCCCAAACTTGCTCGGCGGTTTTAAAACCGCGATTAGTCACTTTTACGCCACCATCATCACGCATTGCATAGTTAGCGGTCACCTGTTCCATACCTCGCTCAAAGCTGTGATCGAGTCGAGCAATTTCATACCAAGTACCGAGGTATTTGGGTAATTCAAACTCATTAACCGGCTCAATCCCTTTTGGTAGATTGGTGCAAGCTGACAAAAAAAACATACTCAATATTAACCATAACCGCATAATTGAACTCCCTTTTAAATGGCGTTAAACGTTATAAAAACCAATACGCAGTTGGCCTCAATATAGTTTAAATTTTTACCCCTCAACGGCGGTATCATCCGTTAACAGCTGTAAGCTAGCAAACTCTCGATACAGCTCACTACTTTGCATCAACTCTTTATGAGTGCCACTGGCCACCAGTTTACCTTGGTCGAGTACTAAAATGCGGTCAGCGTTAATCACCGTCGCTAAACGGTGAGCAATAATCAGCGTCGTTTTATTCGCCATTAAACGGTCTAATGCTTGCTTTACTTTTTGCTCGCTAATGGCATCAAGCGCACTCGTTGCTTCATCTAACAACAAAATAGGACGGTCTGCTAAGATGGCGCGCGCAATGGCGATACGCTGCTTTTGCCCTCCTGATAAACGCACTCCGCGTTCGCCTAAATAAGTATGGTAACCGTCAGTAAAGTTGGTGATAAATTCATCTGCTCGAGCAGCGATACAAGCTTGCTTCACCTCTGCTTCAGTGGCATCTAAACGCCCGTAGCGTACGTTATCCAATACACTGCAGGCAAAAATTACCGACTCTTGTGGTACCAACGCATATTGCTGACGCAGCAACTGCGGGGGTAACTGCGCAATATCAACGCCATCGAGCTCTATACTGCCACTTTTTAACAGGTAAAAACGTTGCAATAGTTCAAACAGAGTACTCTTACCCGCGCCACTAGCGCCGACCAAAGCGACCCGCTCTGCGGGATGAATATGAATATCTAGACCTTGCAGGACATCATCTTCGCCGTCTTGTTCAACACCGCCTTCAGCAATATTACTGTAAGCAAAATGCACTTGTTTTAATTTAAGTTCACCACGCACAACGGCAGGTAAAGACTGCGGCTGTGCTACGGTAGGAATATCAATCGGGGTTTCAACTAACTCAATGAGGCGCTCTGTGGCCCCAGCAGCACGTTGAATTTCACCAATCACTTCGCTAATTGTCGCGACAGACCCCGCCACCATGACCGCATAAAACATAAAGGCCGAGAGCTCGCCACCGCTAATACTGCCGTTCATCACGTCATGAGCACCCACCCAGGTGACCAACGCGATGGCTAAAATGCTTAAAAACATCACCAACGAAATCAGTATCGAGCGGTACTTAATCCGCCCTTTTGCGGCGTCCATAATCGCTTCGACTCTGTCATTAAATAAGGTGCGATCTTGGTCTTCGTGGGAGTAGGCTTGTACCGTATGGATTTCATGAAGCGTTTCATCAACATACGCGCCTAAGTCACCAACTCGGTCTTGGCTTTTACGTGACAAATCACGTACTTTACGCCCAAAAAAGAAAATCGGCCCCAAAACTAAGGGCACAGCTAGTAGCACTAAGCCGGTCATTTTAAGGCTCGTGATTGCCATCATCACAATGCCACCGACAACTGTCACACTCGAGCGCAATGCCATCGACAAACTTTGGCCGACCACCGATTGCAACAAGGTTGAATCAGCAGTAAAGCGCGAGATCACCTCTCCGGTGCGCAATTTGGCATAAAAACCTGGCGACAGTTTTAATAGATGGTCATACACTTTTAAGCGGATGTCGGCGCTCACTCGTTCGCCCAACCAGGTCATTAAATAGAAACGACAAAATATGGCACTACTGCTTAATGCTGTAATACCAATAACGAGTAGAATAATTTCATTTAGGCGGGAACCGTTATCCTGTAAAAAACCTTCATCAACCATCAACCTGACGCCTTGCCCCAGTGATAACCAAGCTAATGAACCGATAAATAAGCAGACTATTGCCGCAATAACTTGTACCCGATAGGGTTTTAAAAATGCGCCAAGCCAAGGCAATACAGCTCGATTGTTAATGTTATTAGGTTTCGCTTTATTTGGCGTTGCGGTCTCAGGCAATACAGAAGAAACCGAAGGTTTATTGAGGCTCAATACAACGTCCTTAATCCAGTACCAGATTAACTAAAAAGATAAACAACAATGTTGTAGACACCTCCACAACCAGCGCTGGCGCTACTATCGAATGTGACTGCTTGCAACCACACATTGATGATAACGCTTAGCTTACACCTTATCATCGCCCTATTTTCAGGCGAATAAAAATATAATTACTTATTTTGCTGGCAATAAGAATAACAAAACCCGCGAAATTGCGGGCAATGATTATTGTAGAGCTAAGCCCATCTGCCGGCGGTACAGCAATCACCAAGCAATAGGTATCAACCGTTATGATTCAGTTACGATTGCTTGCTCACCCCGCTTTAGGTGTGCCATGGTGGCCGTCACGTTTCCAGTTTACATCTAGCAACTGCTTGCCCGTTAAACTAAAGGCTTGACCGAACCCTTTGACGTATAAACCCTGGTGCGGATTAAGCTTAAACAGATGAAAATCGGTCAGGCTGGCAAGGTTATCTATCATGTCACCAAAGCGTAGCGACAGAGCTAATACCCCTTTAGTAAACGCTTGTGTATCACGCTCAACTCGCTCAGCCGTTGCGTCAAACGTAAGTCGCTTACGCGCAAATATAGACTTAGCCTCACTTTCATCTTCAAGCAGCATCACCGACAATTGATTAGATGCATTAAGGTTTGTGCCATGGCGCGCCAGTTGACTGACTAAAATATAAAAGCCGTCATCAGCCAAAGCAAACGGAGCATAACTGGCGTTAGGGATCCCCAGCGCATCTTGAGTCGCCAACTGAAGAGTTGAACGAGTTTGCTTGAACGCTTCAATTTCTGGCAGTAACTTGTCTCTTAATCGGTGCGCGGTTTGTGTTGTCATCACTGTGCTGCCTCTATGCTGTAGCAGTAAACTGCTGTTTAAGTGTGTTGAAACGTGTCACTTGCTCAGTAATTAGCACGCGTTTTTTGTCTCGCCCCAAATACACCTTAAATACGTCTACTAACACAATTAGCGCAATCAGATAAGCCACCGATTTTATTATTAGACGAGCCCACATCGGCACTCGATTTGGCGCAGCAACACCGGGTATTGCTGCGAGCAAAATCACTTGCACACCAACATGAGTACGCTGTTATTGTGGTGCTGCATGACCTCAATCAAGCCTCACGTTATGCCGACCGAGTCGTGGTGCTCGAAAAAGGGCAAGTCGTCAACGACGGCCAACCACATACAGCATTAACACCTGCTACCATTAGGCAAGTTTGGAACTACGATCCCGTAGTCGTTATGGAGCCGGGAAGCAGTACGCCCCTGCTATTTTAAATATTGTGACGTCAGATTTAACATAACCATGCAGGCATAGGCCTTGTTAAATTATTTACTCTGCCAAAATGGTGATAAGGCAGCGACTAAATAAATAAGTAAACCACTCGCAAATTAGCTCATGTTATAGTGCATTTATCATTAGCTAAGCATTCATCAAACATGGCACAACCAATTTCAAGCGAAACTAAAAACGACGCGCTAAAAGTCGCTAAATCAACCCAGAAACCAGGGCAATCTAAAGAGCAAACCAAGCTCATCGCTCTTGGCATTGAAAAAGGCATTGCGGAATATAAAAAACAACAAAAAAATAAAGCCAGAATTCGCGACAAACAAAAAAAACAGCAAGCTCGCGCCAAAGCTAAGGCGTCAACCAACGAACTCAATAGCGCTGAGACAAGTCAACAAGGTACTAATATGGCCTATTTACCATGGGGTTTATTAATTTTAAGTTGGATTGGTTTTATCTGTTATAGCGTTATCGGAAACTAACGGTGAACACACCACGATAAACTTGAGCTAAGCGAATGCAGCTAGAGAAGAATTTGTACTATTGAATTTTTATATGAAACACTGAAAACCGCTAATTAATGGTTACAGTAATAAAAATTAGAGGTATCGATAATGCTAAATCAGCAGCATTCACAACAGCTGCTACAACATTAAGACTAATGAAAATTAATCTTAATGTTTAATAAAAGAGCTTCAATTTTCGCGTTAAATTAAAACACTGACTCTCGCCACCAAAACTTAATTAGCAATTGGTTTTAAATTAGCGCCAAATTATGGCACTAATAAATCACTTCTAACTGATGTTACAGCAAATTAACTTTGTGGCGTTAGATTAGTTAAGTTGTGCTTTCTGTAATCTGATTCAATATCAGCAAGTAAGCCCAGAAACTCTAATAAGTGTTCGCGCATCGCCTTTTCAGCCCCTTCTTCGTCACCGGCAATAACCGCATCAACGACCGGATTATGCATTCCAGGTGGGTGAATTTTGTCTGTATCAGGTTGAAACTGACTCGCAATGCTACCAACAAGTTGAATTAATGACTTATCAATTGCTGTCAAAAAACGGTTATCACACATGTCAGCAAGCAAGTAGTGGACGTGGCTTCGCAAAATCACCGTTTCTGGGTATTCCAAGGTTCGGCTTTCGTCATCATTTGCTTTTTTTAGCACTTCAGCTTGCTCAGGCGTACAGTGTTTTGCAGCTAGACCTGCAACAATAGGCTCAATAGCAAGACGCGCTTTACAAATCTCATCAAAAGACATATTACCTAAGAAAAATAGATCTTTGCATTCGGTACTTAATCTTTCAAATGTTCGTTCCTTAACAAAAGCGCCGCCCATTGCACCTTGTTTAATCACAACCAACTCACGTGCTTCTAGTACTTTAATCGCTTCACGAACAACCGTGCGGCTGACTTGAAAAGATTCAATAAGTTCACGTTCAGACGGTAATTTATCACCTGCTTCATAGCGGCCTTCAAAAATGGCGCGCCTTAGCTGGTTAGAGACTTCGTCAGAAGCCTTTACCTTCTTAATAGGTTCAAAGTTCTTCAAGGTTAATCCTTTAGATAAGAGGCTATTACTGCTTAACGGAATATACCGCCAAGATTAAGCCGAAATGAGAACGACCGGTAAATTATATCACAGTAAATGTAAAAGCAAGTGTCCAAAACACTCACTCACATCACAGTCACATACCTATGAGTTTACATATTACATCAGCACTTACAAATACTCATTTTGCTCGCGCTCAAGTAAGCGCCAATAAACGTGACACTCTACTCAGTTACGGCAAAACTGTGATCACTTATTCATATACAGCGTTGTAACATTTACCCACTAAACCATATGTCATACATTTAACGTATATTATTAACCAAACATTCGAGAAAACCCTTTTATGCTTAATATTATGAAGACAGTTTCACTAAGTTGCCTCCTTTTAGCCGTTGCTGCCACAGCCCCTTTAGCTCATGCAAAAAAAGAGCTTCATGGCGCTCATAAAGAGATGAAAGTGAAATGTAAATCTTGCCATGTTAACGGTATGAAAAAACCTGCTAGCATGGAAGGTTGCTTTGATTGTCACGGTAGTTACGACGATATTCGCGCTTTAAGCGAAGAAAAAGAGTTAGAAGCCAACCCACATGATTCACACCTAGGTGACGTAGAATGTTCTGATTGCCATAACATTCATAAAGAGTCTGCAGAAACTGTTTGTGCTGAATGCCATGAATTCGATTTTGTAACGCCTTAATTTAAAGCAAAAAAAAGCCTGCATATTGCAGGCTTTTTTTATAATGAGAGCAAACGATAGACCTTAATCATATGAGCTTTAAAGCCACATTCGTTTGCACAACCTCAAAGTAACATTGCGCAATTACTCAGGTAAAACACAACTAAAGTTAGCGGCGTCTTCAATGCTACCTGAGCCAGAATAAGTCGCTACTGTAGGGTAAGGGCAAAGAGGACGGGTACGAGTTTTAGACCAATCATCAGGTAGGTCAGCACTGTCTGCTTTAACAGATGCAATCACTTGTTGAGGTTGCGCTCCCTCTTCCACCCATTCAACTAAGTCATCAAGCATGTCGAACACTTCGGTTGCTGGACCTGAACCACAATGGTTCATACCCGGTACCAGATACAACCGCGCAAACTCATCGGCATTGCCTTGGTTTTCTTGCTGAACACCATCAAACCAGTTAATGGTATCGTTAACCGAAAAAACAGGATCCGACGAACCATGAACCACCATCATTTTAGCACCGCGATCCCGCATAGCAGACAAATTAGTTTCATCAACCGGCGGCATAAACGACATTGGTGCTTCAGTATACTCGCCATCGGTTGCATAGATTTTTGCCGCATCGGTGTCCATGCTAAAGCCATTAGCAAATTCAAAGTTAGCCAGTTTAGAGCGGTAATTAAATGGCGTTGGCGTAGTGGTAAAAATAAACGCAACGGCACTTGGGTCGCGCGTCATTGCCATCTGGTATTCCCATTTGGTATAACCAGTGCCGCCCATACCCGCGTCGTATAAAAACTTCGTATAGATTTCGGCATTAGTTTTACTATGACGTGGGCCTTGCATGACATTAGCAAACACGGTTTTTTGCTCTGCTGTCAGACAAGTACCATCACGTTCACCACGACAGGTTTTCACATCGCGTTCAAAATCAAACGCTTGTTGGCAAGCCAATAAAGCGTTAACCATGCCATCTTGTACGCCATCGAGTGCGTCACACTGCGCCACTACGGCTGCAGCTACCACGGCAAATTCTGGCACAGTAATCGCGCTTTCAAGCACGGGTAAAATATCGTCATCGGTAGCATTTGAAGTATCAACTAAGCTTGCATATTGCTGCACACCGTACATTTGAGATACCGCAGCTTGCGGTAAATGAAACCCAGGATTTGCCACCAAGAAGCCATCGTACATATTGCTAAAACGCGTTGATGCAACCATGGTATGGCGGCCACCGTTAGAGCAACCTCCAAAATAAGAACGGTCAGGCAGCTTACCATAAGCCACGTTAATCAACGCTTTTGCCATTGGCGTCAATTCAGCGACAGCGTTATAACCGTAATCAATACGAGCTTGCGGATCTAAACCAAATGTTGGGGTACGACTTGGGTGGCCAGCGTTAGAACTTATCACGGCAAAGCCTTTACTTAGTGCCGCTGAATTTTCTGTTCCGGTATACATAATATCGCCAACGGCAGGTTTAACTGCACCATCTAAACCACCATTTGCTTGGTAATAAAAACGGCCATTCCAGTTAACTGGTAAGCGCATTTCAAAACCCATCGCATAGGCTGTGGTGTCAGTTTTATAGCCTTTGCCCATACGCTCGTTCATGTGGCCGGTTACGATACAATGCGCTGGCGTGCTGTAACGTTTAACAATGCCAGCTTCTACACGCTCAACGCCAGTGATGGTAGTGCTGGGGTAACTGAATGCGTCAGCTAGTTTTTCACATACACTTAATGTGGCAGGTCTGGCAGCTTCAAGCGTCGGTAATGCGTGCGGCTTGGCCACTTCAGTTGTTTTGCAGCCAGAGAGTGACGAGCAAAAAAGCGGAATCGTCAGCGATAGTAATAAGTGTTGTTTGTTCATTTATTTAGACCTTCGTGTCGACATAAAACACGTGAAAAAGTGACCAAAAATTCTACTTTAATTTGTTAATCATAGCAATCTGTTATACGTATGACACTTAAGTAATAGTGAGCTTAAAACACTATTATGAGCAGCACATTAAACACAAGAACGAGTCACACAACATCAGCAATTGAAGCACACATATTATAGACATAATTTAAACGTTTTCAGGTGAAAAGTGCGGTTTAAACGAGGGTAACCTAAAGCATATTGGACCTGTGACGCATAGCTAATAGTCAAAGCTCAAGTTTGTGATAGAAGGCAGTAGCCAAGCGGATACAAAAAAGCCTGCATATAGCAGGCTTTATTAAGATACAACACTAAATTACATTAGCTGCAACACCAGATGCTTAACGATTACTCCGGCGAAACACAGCTAAAGTTAGCAGCATCTTCAATACTACCGGTACCAGAATATGTGACTACTGCTGGGTATGGACAAAGTGGTCTGGTACGTGTTGCAGACCAGTCAGCGGGGATGTCAGTACTGCCCGCTTTAACTGTCGCAATAACACTTTGAGGTTGCATGCCCTCTTCAACCCATTCAACTAAGTCGTCAAGCATGTCGAATACTTCAGTTGATGGACCCGAACCACAATGGTTCATGCCTGGCACTAGGTAAAGGCGGGCAAACTCATCAGCATTACCTTGGTTTTCATCTTGAACGCCTTCGAACCAGTTAATGGTATCGTTAACCGAGAAAACCGGATCCGACGTACCATGAATCACCATCATTTTAGCACCGCGAGCACGCATGGCAGAAAGATCAGTTTCATCAACGGGTGGCATAAATGTCATGGCCGCTTCAGTGTATTCGTCGTCAATCGCAAAGATTTTTTCTGCATCGGTGTCCATGCTAAACCCATTAGCAAACTCAAAGTTAGCGAGGTTAGAACGGTAGTTGAATGGTGTTGGCGTAGTGGTGAAAATAAACGCGACGGCACTTGGATCTCGTGTCATGGCCATTTCGTATTCCCAACTGGTATAGCCGGTGCCACCCATACCTGCATCGTATAAAAACTTGGTATAAACCTCTGCATCAGTTTCACTATGGCGTGGACCTTTCATTACGTTAGCAAACACGGTTTTTTGCTCTGCAGTAAGACACGTACCATCACGTTCGCCATCACAGGTTTTTACGTCTCGATCAAAATCAAATGCTTCCTGACATGCCATGATAGCGTTAACCATGCCATCAGCAGCGCCATCAAGCGCGTCACACTGAGCCACAACAGCAGCAGCCACAACAGCAAATTCAGGTACCGTAATGGCACTTTCTAGCACAGATAAAATATCCGCATCGGTGGCAGTCGACGTATCAACCAAGCTTGCATATTGCTGTACACCGTACATTTGAGAAACGGCCGCTTGTGGTAGATGAAAACCTGGGTTTGCCACAAGGAAACCATCGTACATTTCGCTAAAACGCGTTGATGCAACCATGGTATGGCGGCCACCATTAGAACAACCACCGAAGTAAGAGCGATCCGGTTGCTTACCGTAAGCAGTTTTAATCAAGTCTTTGGCCATTGGTGTCAATTCAGCGACAGCGTTATAGCCGTAATCTTTACGGGCTTGTGGGTCTAAACCAAATGTCGGTGTTGGGCTTGGGTGACCGGCATCTGAACTGATCACAGCAAAACCTTTACTCAGTGCAGCAGAGTCTTCCGTTCCTGAATACAAAATATCGCCCACTGCCGTTTTCACTGAGCCGTCTAGGCCACCATTCGCTTGGTAATAAAAACGGCCATTCCAATCGATAGGTAAACGCATTTCAAAACCAATCGCAAACTCTGTTTCTTCAGCTTCTGCCGCATAGCCTTTACCTGTTCGTTCATTCATGTAACCAGTAACAATACAATGTGCAGGGGTGTTGTAGTCTTTAATGATACCCGCTTCAACACGCTCAACACTGGTAATGGTGGTGTCAGAATAGGAGAATGTTTCTTTAATGCCTTCACACACGCTTAATGTTGCAGGTGTTGCCGCTTCCAGCACTGGGAGCGTTGTTTGCTTAGCATCATCGCTTGAATTACAGCCGTACATTGCCAAAAATAACGGAGAGATTAAAAAGGACAGCAATAAGTTTTGTTTTTTCATTTGTTCATACCTTGATGTTTTTATGCGAAATGCGCACAAAATAGACCTAAAATTCTGTTTGAGCGCCGCAAAACCAGCTCAATACATTATATGTATGACAGTTACAAATGTAAGTAAATGTAAATACAGAGTTTATGAAAACAGGGTCACATATTTATTATATTTGGGCATCAAGTCATATAACATTGAAAAATAAGCTTTACAACACAAGCAGTTAAAGCAAACCTACTTTAGCTACCACTTATCAATGTTGATATTAAACAAGTTTAATTTGCATGAAGATGCAACACTTTCTATACAACTGTATTTCAGTGTGACTGACAGCGTCAGCCCGAGGGCCGCAAACGCGATTGATTAATCCACCCGTTAGCAAGTCACAATATTATTGTGACAGCAGATTATTTTAGAGGGTAAACATTGGTATAACGATGTATTGCTTTAGCGCACAATGCTCAATATTTGTAACTTATATCCGCAGCAAACAGCGCCTTGGTGTTATCACGTCCATTATCGGTGGATAAAAAAACGCCGAAGTGAGTGAAACACTTCGGCGCCATATATTGCAGTCACACATATTAACGGTGTTGGCTTGCAGTACTCTAACTGAGCACTGACTTTATTAACGAGTCGTCTGTAGTAGTTTTTTTAAATCCGCTATCTGAGCTTTAAGCTCGGCGACATCGGCAACGCTGGCTGGTTTATCGTGGTCACCTAGCGGCGCGTCATCTTCTGCTCGCATTGCGGCGGTTTCTTGTGTCATCACATCAAGCACTGCACCCACCATCATGTTTAAAAACACAAACGCGGTCAGAAATATAAAGCTTAAATAGTAGATCCAACTCAGTGGGTAAACCGCCATGGTTTCGTACATCACCGAGGTCCATGACTCAAAGGTCGACACCCTAAATAGGGTTAGCATCGCAACTGAAACATCGCCCCATAAAAAGTCATTAATATCCGCAAACAGCATACTGCCAATCGCGCCGTAGATATAAAAAATAACAAACATTAACAGCGCAATGTAACCCATACGCGGTATAGCTTTAAATAATGCGTTTACGAGCATTCTCAGCTCGGGGATCATCGACACCAAACGCAAGACCCTGAAAATACGAAGTAACCTGGCTAGTAAAATAGCCGAGCCACCCGCGGGGACTAAACTGCCAATGACAATGATGGTATCAAAAACATTCCAACCACTACTGAAAAAGCGTTTTGGGTTCTCACAAGCTAAAAAGCGGATTGCGATTTCAACGGCAAAAAATACGCTAATACCTAGATCCAATAACAATAAACCTTGCTCCATCCAGCTAGGCAGATGGTAAGTATGCGCGCCAATCGAGAGCGCGGACACGATGATGACAAAAATAACAAAGCCTTGAAAAACTTTGCTGTTATCAATTAATTTTAATTTTGACTGTAAACCTGAAACATTGGCTAGCACGGACTAAATCCCTAAACTGAACAAATAAAAAGCGTAAAAAGGCGGTTATTATCCTTGAATCAACAAGGATCGCGAAGTTTAATTAGCAACACTTAATCTTACGTTAATTGCTTACCTTTTATACCTCTATAATAACGTTGCTTAATAATGCTGCCAATGCGTTGATGGCACATGATGAGCCATCTATTACGGCATGATAAATGTCAGCCTAATTGAAAGATTGGGCACTACAAGGGCCAGCAATAAGATACTGATGATCTAGATACTCTATGACGAGATAAGGCCGTATACCAACGCTTTGATTGAACATACGTAACGGCTAAAGTAGGTAGGATGTCTCAATACAATATAAATAAAAAGGGTGGTATTAATGCTTAATACCACCCTTTATTAGGCTAACGATGCAGCATGCTAATGCTAAGCATTAACGTCAGAGGTTTTCCACCACATGATATAAGAGCGTGTTGGACGGAAAAGTCTCCAGCGCTTATCGTCAGTTTCGGTCAGGTATTTATCTACATTTTGACGGAAACGCGCTTCAGACTCAGCCGGAATATCACCCACAAAACGTAACCCATCATAAGCGGCTTGTTTGGTGTCAAAAGTCGCTTCAAAGCCATCATCAAGTATCAAAATATTCGGCTCAGCGCCCATATCGTACAGCATGTTAAACGTCACATTGTAGCTTAACGCTCGGCTGCTAGGCGTGTACTTACGGTTAGGTTGCTCAGTGATCCCTTCTAAGAAATCGAGCTGAATCTCGCGTAAACTCGGCGCGTTAGCAAAGTTCATAATAATTGCATACTTGCTGGCAACTTGGTTCAACTTCACTAGATCTGAAAAACCCACAGATCGAGAAGCAATCGCCACGTCATGTACACCAATACGCTCTACGGCGTCGTCTGCATTCCAGTCGAGCAGTAACGGGTTTATATTATCAATACCCTGAACGCTCGCGTTTGTAATACAGCGATCTAGCATATTGGCAAATGCATCAACACAGGTCACTTCACCCGCACGGCGCGCAACAGGGATCGATAATCGTCCTGGACCGCAACCAATATCAACCACGGTATCACTAGGTTCAATCGGCATACTGTCGACTTGTTTTTGAGTGAAGCGAGTCTCAAGCTTTGCCATGTTGTCATACATGTCAGCAAACTTATCCCAGTTTGCAGCCTTTGCACCTTCAGTCCGGGCATACATGCGTTCACGAACTAAGCGCCAATTGACCAAACTTTCCATTAACCTTTCTCCTGCTCTAACTTAGAGCTTAATTCCACCCCTTACGGGCGCGATGTAATACAAACAAAAACATGGGTAAACCTAATACTTCGGTAATAATCCCAACTGGCACTTCAACTTCAGCAATCGATCTGGCCAAGCAATCGGCGAGTAACAGAAAACAAGCGCCTAACATCAAGCTCGCAGGGATTAAACGTGCATTACATGGTCCCACCAGCATTCGCGCAAGGTGCGGCACAAGTAAACCAACCCAGCCAACCATACCGGCAATCGACACCGATAATGCCGATGCAAGCGTCGCAGCTAATATCACGGTGTAGCGCATAGGTACTACAGATATCCCCAAGGCTTTTGCTTCATCATCCCCCATCGACATCGCGTCCATTGCGCGACCACAAAAGCACAACACAGCAATCGCAATCAGTAGCGGGATCGACAACCACAACACTTCACTCAAGCCCGATAACCCTAAGTTACCCATTAACCAGTAAACGATTGAAGGCAACTGATCTTGCGGATCGGCCATGTACTTAACCAGTGATAGCAATGCACTAAACATCGCACCACTTAAGATCCCGCCGAGCAGTAAGGTGATCATTGATCCAGAACCAAAAATTTGGCTCACGGCAACACCAATGCCTACAGCTAATAAGCCAAACATAAAGGCCAACAACTGAATCGTGATCCAGTCACCATGAATGAGCATGCCCAGCGCAGCACCAAATGATGCCCCCGCTAACACACCGAGCATTCCGGGTGACACCAGTGGGTTACGAAATACTGCCTGAAATGCCGCACCTGAACCAGACAACGCCATACCAACTAAAATAGCCGCAAGTATGCGAGGTAAGCGTACATCTATCAGCACATTACTCAGCATGTTATAGCGATCAGTATCCATAGTGCTCCACCCTACAGAGGTAGCAGCAAATTGCCCTATATCGCTCATACTGATCGGAAAATTCCCAATCGAAAGTGCAAATACTGAGGCCGCAAATAACGCCACTGCCAATAAAACGCCTTGCAATAAAACAGAGTGTTTAAACATGATTTATAATTCCCAACCCGCGGCAGCAAAAGTGTCTAACTCTAATTCGCTGATCCCATAAAGTGCCCGCATAGTGCTTCGATTAAGCACTTCTTGTGGTTTACCCTGATCCAACAACTGACCATCGCGAAGTAACAATGCTCTATCAGCAATCATACGAGCGTGATGAGGGTGGTGAGTGGTCATCACAACCGCCAAACCTTCTTCAGATAACTGTTTAAGTTTCATCAGCAATCGAGCCTGATGACCAAAATCGAGCGCTGACGCAGGCTCATCTAACAGCAGTAATGTTGCTTCTTGTGCCAGTGCACGAGCCAGCAGCACTAATTGACGCTCACCACCAGAAATTTCGGTGTAAGGGCGCTCTGCTAAATGAAAAATTTGCAATCGCTGCAACTGCTCATCAATAACCAGATGATCTTTAGGGCGCATCGCCCCCAGCAAACCAGTACTGCAAAGTCGACCTAAAGCCACCACTTGGCGCACAGAGTATGGAAAAGGACTAACATGGCTTTGCGGCACATAGGCAACTCGGGTAGCCAAATCGCGGCGGTTATAGTCTTGTAGCGGTTTTCCATCGACTAACACTTCACCTGCTGATGCGTCCTCTAAGCCGAGTAACAAACGCATTAAGGTACTTTTACCGGCACCGTTAGGGCCCAGTAGCGCCACGACTTCACCGGGGTTAATTTCTAACGAAATACGATCAAGCAGCAGTCGATTCACACGTGAAAAGGTCAGTCCGCTACATTGTAATAATGGGTGTTCTGTTGATTCACTCACGTTCGAGACCTCACAGCCATTGGGGCAGGGTTGAGAAAACCATCAAGGTCTTCATCAGTGAGTTCAATATCGTAAAACTCGCGGTAAAACTCAAAAGCTTCTTTACGCATATCAATGTCGCTAAACAAATCTGGATATAAAAGCTTGGCAACCCATAACATTTGTAGCGCTTCTTCGGAGCTTTCTCGGCACCACCAGAATATTCCGCGAGGGTTGGCGTAAACGCGGCCATTTTTAACGGCGTTAATATTACTCCAACGAGGATCGGAATTGATTACATCAACATCGCGCGCGCGCATACTGATAATCACATCGGGGTTAGAACCGATAATCGACTCAATACTCGCAATAGAAGTGGTTTCAGACTTAACCGTTAAATGCCAGTCTTCAGCAACGTTAATACCACCGGCTAAATCTAGCCAATCTTGGTTTAACGACGGGCGTCCAGTGGTCGCCAACGGAGTACCGGACGCCACATAAACTTTGATTCGGTCAGCTTCAGGGATCGACGCAATACGCTCAGCGACCCTTAAGCGGTTTTTTTCAAAATAGGCAAGATAACGCTGCGCCTCGGCATCAGCTTCATCCCCCAGCATTTTGCCAATAAGTCCGACTCGCTCAAGCATTTTTTCCATACCACCAGAGCGAAAAGTCGCAACGGCAATACCAGAACGCTCTAATTGTTCTTTCTTCGATTGAGGTAACCCCATACCGACAAAAATAATATCAGGACGTAATGCCAGCATACGTTCAACATCAACGCCGGCTTGGCCACCATTGGTAGACAATGGTACCTCTGCAATACCTGGCACAAATTTACGAAACGCAGGTGAAAGCCGGGCAAACCTTGTGGTTGCTACAATACGCTCACCAAAACCCAGCATGGTGATAATTGAGTTTTGCGACTCCCAACTGGTGGCAACGCGCTGCACATTATTGGTTACGGTGACCGACATGTCCTCGTAATAATCTATTTGGCGGGTATTAGATTCAGCCTGAACCAAGGTGGGAACAAGCAGGCAAGAACACAGCAGCAAGCGCTGACATAGGGACGATTCTATTTTATTTTTCATCAATGGCTCCAATTTAGGTTGCCACCTAACGGTGGCAACCTACAGCTTGATTAGATTTTCACAGAAGCAGAAATGAATGCCTGCATTGGCTCACCTAAGAAAGCTGAGTTATTAGACCCAGGTGTACCCGAGATATTGCCTGGGAAAATAGCAGACCAGTACTTGGTATTAGTAACGTTAGTTACGTGCAACCTTACCGTTAGCGCCTTGTTGAAGAATTTTTCGGTGCGGTAGGTCGCGCCCAAATCCAACGTGGTGTAACCGTCAGCCCAAGTTGTATTGGTGCTGTTAGCTGCACGTTTGCCGGTATAATGTAAGTTGGCGGTTACCGATAAACCTGGTACTGCACCAACGGCATAAGTTGCCAAGAAGTTACCTTGCCAATCAGGTATACCCACCACTTTTTTACCGGTTGTGCTTTCGTCATAAGCTTCTTTAAGCTCTGAGTTCAAGTAAGTCACACCACTGAAAATTTTAAGCGCATCGGTAATATTACCGTTAACGCTTAGCTCTGCACCGGTATTACGCTGTAAACCCTGATCTTTATAAATACCGTCGCTACCCTCATAAGCGATTGCGCGCTCAAGTTGGAAAATTGCAGCGTTGATATCAAATTTGCCTAGGTTAGATTTATAACCTAATTCATACTGTTCACTGCGAACTGGCGGTAAGCTTTCATTCGCATTAACAGCGGTATCAGACGCGGTTCCACCCGATTCTAATGTATCCGCATAGGCAGCATAAATTGATACTGAGCGTACAGGTTTGTAGATCATTGAAATCGTAGAGCTCAAACCGTCATCATTGTAACCGCCGCTAGCTCCGTACTTATCAACCTCAAACTCACTGTAGCTACCCACTAACATGGTCGAGAATTTTTCATTCCAAGTAATGGTGTCGCCGATAAAGCCACTCTGTGCCTTAGTCGTACTTGATAAGGTGTAAGGGTTACCCATTTGAATATCAGGTCGAGCATACACTTGCGGGTCATATACGTCTGACGTGCCTAATACCTGCGTTTGTCTTCTGGTTCCAGTGAAAATATCCCAACTGTAACCCGTTGTACCAAACACAACGTCATGACGAATATCACCAGTATTAAACTGGCCGTTTAAATGAGCGCTATTACTGGTTATTTCATACTTGTTGGTTGTACCCGCTACAGTAACACTGGAGATCATAGTGCCTTCACCCGTTAGCTTATGGCTTACTGATGCAAAAGTTCGCTCAACGTCCTGCTCAAGGTAGCCGACAGAAAAAGACCAGTTATCGTTAATCTCTTGTTTAACACGTGCACTGAATGTTTTAGAGTTTAACTCTGTACCCGCAAATTCTTGACCATAACCTTGCTCGTTAGAATCGGGAGCATCCGGTAATGCCACATCATCGCTGTAAGAAAAACCGCCTGGGTAACCAAACTTTTCAAACTGATAGTAACTACCGTTAAGCTCGATAACCGTATGCTCAAAAGGACGAATATCTAGAGCAATACCGCCTAATTGACGGTCGATATTCGAGCCTTTTACATAACCAGTGCCTTCTTCATTAAGTAGGTTTACGCGGTAGCCAAAGTACTCGTTCGGGCTGCCAGCAGTGTCAACATGTAACGTCACTGCGCCACCATCAGTTACGCCAGTATTAAGCGAAGTGTAGTAATCACTTGTTGGCCGTTTCATGATGTAATTAAACATACCCGCTGGGCTTGCAGGCCCATAAATGGCGCCAGTTAAGCCGTTGATCACTTCAATTCGGTCAAACAGTTCAATTGGTTGTGCTGTAGTCGCAGCAACGTTCAAACCATCCATATGGTTGTTTTGTACTACGCTGCCTTCCATGCCACGGCTCTGCGGACGACCCACGTCAGTACCACCACGAGCTTCCATTTGGCTTGACGACATGTATTTAAGAATGTCGTTTAAACTAGTAGCTCCTACCGACTCAATTAATTCATTGTTAAAAACACTTATCGAATAAGGAGTATCAAGTAGAGAACGCGTACCTAAAGGCCCCATATCAGCAGTGCGAGGACGGAAACCATCGCGTCGCTCCATATCACCATAAATTTCAATTACTTCAATATCTGAATTAGATGCTTCAGGTTCAGAAGCATCTGAATTACCAGCAACCGCAGTCCATGAGGTTAATAACGCACTAACTAATAGCGCTACTCGGTTATAGGTAAATCTTCCGTGCATTTTCGTTCTCCACTATTTTAAATATCGCAACAAAGGTGTTTTATATAAAAATTAATTAAGTGATATAGCGCGAGCAGGACTTTTCATAAAAAATCCTGCAACTCTCCTCCTGATACCAACGGCTCTTTGCAGGATTTAAGTTGCTGGTTCTTATTGTGGTGAATATGGTTAGCAATAAATAACATTCAGCGTAGTAAGGATATAACTGCCACGAAAAAAACAATCACAGCGCCAACCTTGCATACGCTCACTTTATTTACACACCAAATACACACAAATTAAAAACACACACAAAATGCATCATCACACATACAATCAGACTACATACACTCACAACTCGTACAAAGGTACGAAAAATTTTGACGGAAGATATCAGAATCAATAACCTGAATATTGAAGTAAGTCACATTTAGGGAAAATTGAAATCGAAGCCAAAGCATAGTGGTGGGTTAGCCTGCCATATTTAATAACAATGAGAGGCAGTGTAAAAGACTAAAAAACAGCGGTAGAACAGGTTAAAAAACAGCTAAATGTGATTTTGGTAGATATACCATAACCATATGTAATTTAAGTATTAAAAACTAAAAAATGAAATGTATAACGTTATATTTCAAGGTATTTGAAAGGCCGAAAAAAAATGGCAACCACGAAATGTAAATGCATTTTGTTAATTAATGCATAGCGGATTACTAATATATGCAAAAAGCATTAAATTAATATTTAGTTACAATTACCATGATAACAAGCATCGCAACTATGAATTTAAAATACCTCTCTAGATTGATAAAATATCCACAAACTGTTTGCTAAAAAATAGAATATATATCTAAATTAGCACTAGCAAAATAAATATAAATTACCAGTGCCATTGTGCGAGTTTAAGTAAGTATTAACTTAATTTCGTCTATATATTCATTAACCCATAGCGAATTAATTGGGCCCCAATCATTTATTTTGTAATAACCGGCGTTATTACGCACTCCCTCTTGAACAAATTCACACTCAATACCCAAATCGCTAAAAGCTGCAATCGAGTCTTGTAAGGTTCGGCGGGGCATATTCGTCAACTGATGTAACGATAATAAATTATGGGTTTCAGTATCGATTTGATGAGCGATAAATAGCTTTCGATAAAATGCTTTTTGTTGCTTTGACGCGGTTGAGGCTTGGTTCATTTTGTTTAATCTATAATAGGTTATAGCGGTTAAATTACTTTATTTACAGTAAATAACAAGCCACTACAGTGCATATGAATAACAAATTGTACCGCAATAGCGCTCGACTAGTCATAAAACGTTAGATACTGATATAGTCAATAAAGGCAGCATAGATGACAATTGAGCAATCAGATGGACAACTCCCCCTTGAACAAAACCGATACCGAAAAAACACAGTCAACATCAACGCTTTCTCCCCGATTCGATGGCGCTTCCAAAGCTGCCACCAGCGATAGTAATCCAGAGCATTTTGCAAAACACATCATTGTTAAGCCACCCCAATGGCAGAGCTTTAACAACGTACCTTTGCAGCCGATTGACTCACGTTATTACACCCAAGTGCATGTTGAGAGTCTGTTTTTTTCAATAATGAGCTTTATAGCCGCTACTGTAATAACTCTCTTCGCCGCACAGTTAAACTTATCTAATGTGTTACTGCTCCTTGCTGCGTTGTTGATGCTGCAGTGCAGTATTGGCTACATACGGTATCAACAGGCAAAGCAACTTGGCTACGCCACCGGTGAACATGAGTTTTTAATGCAACAAGGACTCTGGTGGCACAAACGCACCTCATTGCCGTACTCTCGCTTGCAACACGTTAGCCTTTCGCAAGGCCCACTTGAACGCCACTTTAACCTAGTCACCTTAAAGTGTTTTAGTGCTGGCAGTGGCAGCGCCGAAATTGAGCTACCAGGCATTAAGCAACGCACAGCAGAACACCTACGCCAGCACTTACTGGGACAAGCAGGCAAAGCTCATGTTGCCGCACCAAAAGCCAGTGATAACGAGCAACACGCATCCGACACGGCTAATGCTGAAATCGCAACAGCCAAAAATGGCGAGGCCGACCATGACCAATAAGTTTTCACAATGGTCATCGCTGTCAGCTTGGTCTGTGATTAGTTTTACCCTTTTTACCATTAAACGAGTATTAAGCAGTGGCTATGCATTAATCCCTGTGGTTTACACCGTTTGGAATCAAGGTTTTAACAGCCCTGCCGTCATCGTGGTGGCGCTGCTTAGTGTGATTGGCATTTTGGCGTTTAGCGTACTGCAATGGCTAAAGTTTAGATTTCAAATTAGCGAGTACAAACTTAATATCGAACACGGAATTATCTTTAAAAAGGTCGATGAAATTCCTTTTAGTAAGATACAAAACGTACGCTTACAACAACCACTGTATTTTAGACCTATGGGACTATATAGCCTTGTCGTTGAAACCGCAGGTTCAAAAGGCAATGAAGCAGAACTGTCTGCGCTCAAATATAAAGCCGCATTAGCGTTAAAAAAACGCTTAATGTCGGAGCAAGAACAAAGCCACTCCACTAACACTGAAGGTATGCCCCATCGTTGCAGTGCTACTCAACAGCAAACGGTGACGCAAAAAAACCTAAAGGATCTACTTCTCTTTGGGCTTTATCAAAATAACGCCATTTGGGTAGCGGTCATTCTAGGCCCGATTTTGGGGCAATTAGACTGGGAGTCGATGGAAAACCTTGCGTCACTCCAAAGCTTTTGGGCTTGGTATGACGGTAATATTGCCAGCAGCAGTATTTTACAAATTGCGTTCGCTCTCGTTGCGTTCGCACTTCTATATTTAACCTTTTCACTGATCTCTATGGCATCAGCAGTACTAAAATATTTGCCCTATCGCTTAAGCCGCAGTGGTAAAACCCTGCAGCGTACTGGCGGTATTATTGCAAAACAAAACGATGCGCTGGCCTTAACACGTATTCAGGTAGTTAAATTTTATCAGCCACTCATTGGTCGGTTGCTTAAGTTATGGACCGTGTATTTTCAACAAGTAAAAGGCCATGAAGTGGAGCAACGTGGCGACTGCAATATGTTAGTCCCTTCAATGACCCGCCGGCATATCGGTGAACTTCTACCTAAATTAACGGGTATTGCAGCAACATCGACAGCGCTGCCGCAACAATATCAACGCATCAATAGCGGTTGGCTTTGGCGCCGTGTCAGCTTGCCGTTACTGGTGCCGATGATTAACACTTACTTTCACGGTTTAGATGGCTATACCGAAATACTGTGGCTTGCCGCTAGTCTATTGAGCTTCGCAATTTACCTAAGATATCGCCAATATGGTTATGTGATTAACGCAGATAACCTCTGGTTTCACTCTGGCTTGTTAGGCCACAGCTGGCAGCTTATCGCTTTATGCAAAGTACAACATGTATCCATAACTCAAAGCCCTAGCCAAAAAAATCGCCAGCTAGCAAACCTTGAAATAGGCCTCGCTAGTGGCGCAATTAAGCTACCCTATATAGCAATACAAGATGCGCAATATATTGCAGAGCGCGCGTTATTGCTTATTCACAATGACCACCGTAATTGGATTTAATTATGACCCGACATAATCAAAAACCAGCGCCACACGAAGTTATTACACCAAATACGATTATCAACTTTTGGTTTGAAACACTGCACCCAAAGCAATGGTGGGTAAAAGATCCTGAATTGGACTCGGTAATTAAACAGCGTTTTGCCGAGACGCTAGCGCAAGCAATGTGCGGCGAGCTCTATTTTTGGCGTACTTTCCCGCAAGGTCGCTTAGCCGAAATAATAATTTTAGATCAGTTTTCGCGCAATATTTACCGTGACACGCCACTCGCATTTGCTGCAGATCCATTAGCCTTGGTTTTGGCACAAGAAGCAGTCGCACTAAATGTTGATAATGAACTGCCCGCCAAACAAGTTCCGTTTTTATTCATGCCCTACATGCACAGTGAGTCAGCGGCGATCCATGAAGTAGCCGTGCGTTTATTTAGCCGTGATGCAGCAAAGGGAAACCTGGAGTTTGAACGTCGGCACAAAGCGATTATTGACCAGTTTGGCCGCTACCCGCATCGTAATAAAATATTAGGGCGAAACTCCACTGCAGCAGAGCTAGAGTTTTTAACTCAACCAGGGTCAAGCTTTTAGGGCGCAGCAGTGCAGTTAAACTTTAGCGCTACACGCCATTGCCTAACAAGTGATGGCAGTAAGCAGTAATTTTAATGATTACAGCCTACTTACTTAACCACTAATACCGGACACTCCGCGGTATTGGCTAGGCCTTCTGTAACATGGGCATTTAAAAAATGGTTAACGCCTTCAGCCCCATGGTTTGCGATAACAATCATACCTACTTCACTTTTTTCTGCTTCAGCTAAAATTTCAGTCAATACATTGCCTCGGCGGATCTCGGTATGAATTTTTAGCCCAGCTTTAAGCTCTTCTTGTGCGCCGATTTTTAGCTTTGATAAATTTTCTGTCGCATTGGCCATAACAAGTTCTTCAAGCGCATCGGGCTCGTCAATTTTGGCTCCGTAAAGGTCGTCATAAGTTGAGTCCATAACATGTAATAGTTCGACATTAACTTCGTATAAGTTGGCCATTTCGACAGCATAACAAAGAGCATGAGATGCCGTGATGGAAAAATCGGTCGGACAGAGGATTTGACGAGTTCGCATTACGCTTCCTTAGTTGTACAGCTAAAATCAACTAGCGAAATAATAGGATTTACTTCACAACCAACACTGGGCATTTAGCCCCGTTAGCGACTGCTTCAGCCACATTGGTATGCAAAAAATGTGATAAGCCAGTACGGCCATGGCTAGCAATGACAATCATTCCAACCTCAGCAGCCTCTGCCTCTTTAAGAATTTGCTCATGCGCAACACCGTGGCGAATAACGCTCTCAACCGATAAGTCTTTTTTCAATTCTGCCAACAGCTTATGCATCTGTTCGGCTGCTGCTGTCTCCATTATTTCAGACAACTCATCTGGCGTTACAGTTAAAATTTGGTAGTTATCTAACCCTACGGGTTGGTCAATCACGTGTACCAAGCGCAAGCCTACATGGTAAAGGTTGGCCATTTCAATGGCATATTTAAGCGCGTGAGAAGCTGTTTCACTAAAGTCTGTAGGACAAAGTATTTGACGAGTACGCATAATAAGAGTCTCCAAACATTACTTTTATAGGCTTAGAGTTAAGCCAGAATTTAGCACTCAGTTAATGTTAGCCCTTTAACCACTGACGTGCTTCTTTTGTGCTATCAAAAATTTGAGTCTGGTACGGGGTAAACCAGTCAGCGATTTTGGTTAAAAACTGCAGTAGGTTACTTTCGCCCACAATGGCGACTTTATTAAAAGCGCGCCCATGGGTTAAGCCTAATTTAAGATCGTCCCACGCTGCTCGTAACTCCCAACCATATAGCTGCGTTAAATCTGCAAGCACATCTATTTTGGCATGCTCCACGCCATTTAAAGCAGATTCGATAATGGGCACCATATACACATAATCATCATGGGTTAACGTGCCTTTAGCGACCAAACTCAAATAAAAATGATTGTCGAAACGCTCTATTCCAACGGATATTCCATGCCCTATCTCACTCACCATAATCTCCTTTTAGGGTCGCAATATAAAGCCATGGTAAACGTGTAATAAACCATCACTGTATTTCAATTTTTATTCTAGTGTAGTTTTTCTGCTTCGGATTGATCTTGCTCACAAAGCCGTTCAAAAGTTGACCAGCGCAAAAATCTAGATTACGATTAAACCGACTAATCAGTCGGTTTACCTTTTTGCCTCAGGAGCTTTGTATATGAATACCGCCTTTCAAGCCCAAGCAGCCGTGTCGCTGCCCCAAATGCTGATCAACCAACGTAGCAGTTACCTTGCAGAGCCAGCACCGACTTTAGACGCTAGAATAGAGCACCTTAAAAGCCTTAAAAAAGCCATCTTAAGTTACCAGCCACAACTGGTGGCCGCATTAAATGCCGACTACGGTAGCCGCTCAATAGATGACAGCAATATCTCAGACATCATGCCTTGCATTAACAACATCAATTACAGCTTAAAACATTTAAAAAAATGGATGAAACCGAGCCGCCGCCACCCAGGTATGTTGCTTGCTCCAGCTAGCGTAACCGTGCAGTATCAACCACTGGGTGTCATTGGTATTATCGTGCCATGGAACTTTCCCGTTATGCTGTCTGTTGGCCCGCTGATCACCGCTTTAGCCGCAGGCAATCGCGCTATGATAAAGCTGTCGGAGTTCACCCCAGCCACCAACCAAGTGATCATTGCCATGCTTGCCAGTATTTTTGACCAAAACCACGTTGCATGTGTTGAAGGTGAGGCAGATGTCGCCGCTGAATTTTCAGCATTACCTTTTGACCACATACTCTTTACTGGCTCAACCACTGTGGGTCGCCATGTGATGCGCAGCGCAGCAGAAAACCTCACCCCAGTGACATTAGAGCTCGGCGGAAAATCCCCGGTAATTGTTGCCGACGATATTGATATCGACATAGCAGTCCAGCGGATGATTTACGGCAAATGCCTTAATGCCGGCCAAATATGTGTCGCCCCCGATTACGTATTAGTGCCCAGCAACAAATTGAATGACTTTGTACAAGCATACCAACATCAATTTAGCCGCATGTACGGTAAAATTAGCGACAACAAAGACTACGGCAGTGTTATTAATCAACGTCAGTTTGACCGCATAATGCAGGTACTCGACGATGCAAAATCTAAAGGGGCGACCGTTATTAGCGCCAATGACGAAGCCATTAATGTTGAACGACGCAAAATACCCACTCAACTTATTACGCATACCAGTGATGATATGATGCTGCTACAAGATGAAATTTTTGGTCCACTGCTACCGGTTATACCCTATGACAACTTACAAGAGGCTATCGACTATGTTAATCAGCGTCCACGTCCGTTGGCACTGTACTTAATGAGCTTTAACCAAGACACTCAGCAGCAGGTCATGAGTCACACTCATTCTGGCGGCGTTTGTATTAACGAAACCGTATTTCATGTTGCAGCCGACGACGCACCGTTTGGCGGGATCGGCCCATCAGGTATGGGGCATTACCATGGTAAAGAAGGCTTTCTCACCTTTAGCCACGCTAAAACGATTCTTAAACGCGGCAAATACTTTAATACCGGCAAATTAGTCCACCCTCCTTATGGTGGCAAACTGCAACAACTATTAACAAAATTCTTCTTACGCTAAAGGCATGGTTAATATGCGCCGTACCGATAAAAAACAAGCCATTTTAGACACTGCGCTGGCACTGTTTGTCAGCCAAGGTTTTTATGCCACCTCCACCGCTTCTATCGCTAAGCAAGCCGGGGTAGCCAATGGCACTCTATTTCATCATTTTGCGTCTAAAGATGAGTTAATGAACCACCTTTATTTAACCATCAAACAAGAACTTGCTAATGCAA
Organism: Shewanella youngdeokensis; assembly: GCF_033180165.1. Classification (GTDB taxonomy): domain Bacteria; phylum Pseudomonadota; class Gammaproteobacteria; order Enterobacterales; family Shewanellaceae; genus Shewanella; species Shewanella youngdeokensis. The sequence goes on along the minus strand of NZ_CP136522.1, from coordinate 786,620 downwards.
TTACCACCCATGCAGCCCCCTGCGGAGAGCTCGAACTTGATGCTAAAAACCTCTGGAATGCCGCCATTAGTTGGGCGATTGAAAACCCGCTAAAACAAGCGTTTTTTCAGCAATACTCCATGTCTCCCTCAATCGCGGCCGAGATCAAGCAGCAGGCAATGAATGGCATTTTAGGCTTCATGGGGGAGCTGATATATCGTGGTCAAAAATTAGGCCTGCTGGCGAGTTATCCGCTATCATTGATGCTAGAAGGCTGTCATGGGCAATACTTAGCCGCGACACGCTACTTTATAGACCACCCAGATAAATGGCGAGACGAGACACATAAGCAGGCTAGTTTTTCAATATTTTGGAATGCGATGAAAGCTTGAAAATTTGGCAACACCCTCATGGATGAGAATAATGCTGTTGCAAACATGATGACGCCGCTTTAGACAAAAATTCAAGGGAGTGAATAGATGTTAAGAATGAAGACCGAGTGCGAACACTGTAAGATTAAGTTATCTGCAAAAGATGTAGCTTACATATGCTCATTTGAATGTACCTACTGCAAAAGTTGTAGTGAAAAAGCTCATTTTACCTGCAGTAACTGCCAAGGCGCACTGGTAATCAGGCCTCCAAGATTAATTGAGCCATTTAAAATCCCCGCGGCGGAGCTTAAAAACACCCTGTTTAGATAGCCCTGTTTAGATAGTTTAGTTAACTCAAAATTGGCACCAAAATAAAAGGTCAGCGCAAGCTGACCTTTATTGGTTCTGCATGCCGCAGCGTTCACTTTTGGCCCGCTGGCGCCAAGCTTTAAGATTAAAATATACAGCACCAATGAATCGCTACCATTATTGTGGTAACCACAACCTCACACAAAGCCCTCTTTCATCGCGGTTGTGCAAGCTTATCCGCCCATCATGCGCCTCAACGATTTCACGGCATAATGGCAACCCTAACCCGGTGCCTGATTGCTTAGTTGAATAAAACGGCAGTAATGCTTGGCGTAACACTTCGGGTGGCATACCCGCTCCGGCATCGTTAACCTCAATACAGATCCCCGCCGTACCATCAGACAACCTAGTGTCGAAAATAGACAAGCTAATATGCTCAACACTCGAACCCGATTCATGGGCATTTTTGAGTAAATTGAGCAGAACTTGTTCCATCTGGATCAGATCAAATTCGGCGCTTTCGACCGGCAACTCATGTTCGAGTTTAAAAGCGTAATGCTGCTTTAGTTGTGCCGTTAACTTAAGCCAATCTACGGCGCTTTTGGTCGGCAACGGCAACTTAGCAAAGCGGGCATAGTTAAAAATAAACTGACTTAAATGGCTAGTGCGATCCTCTATGGTATCGAAAATAAGCTTAAGCTTAGGATCATTTAGATCGCTAGTGATCATCCGACCAGAGTTAACCATAGACGCTATCGGCGCGACCGAATTATTAAGCTCGTGGCTAATAATTCGGATCACTTTTTTCCACACTGCCACCTCTTGCCGATTTAATTCACGCGTCATTTGTTTAAGCAAAATAAGGTGATGATATTGGCCATTAAGTAAAAATTGGCCACGCGACAAATGCCAGGTTTCTTGTTCACCTTCACGGTCTAGGCTTGGTAAAGAAAATAAGCCATCTTTGGGTTTATTTAATGCAGCTTCTAGCTCATCAGGCACTTGTGCCATTAACTCGCTCAACGCGGATCCAGCAATGCCTCCTCCTTGATTGAACAAGTGCCTCGCGGCATCGTTGCCGTAGATCACCCGCTTATCATCATCGAGTAACAACATCACATTAGGTGAGCTTTGAATCACTTTATCAAGCAGTAACTCACGCTGATAAATATACTGCCGTTCTTTTCTCATGGCTTCAGCCGACTCATTAAACAGCTGCGCCAACGCTTGCAGTTGCTTGTCGCCGCCAACGGGTAAGCTCACGCTAAAATCGTTATCTTTAAAATTAAGTAAACCCACTTCCAACGCCATTAAGCTACGAGTTAGATGCTGGGTTGAGACATAACTCACCCCAATAGCAAACAGCACCGCAACCACAAATATCGTCGCTAATACTTTAAACTGAGTCACCAATAACTGTGATAACGCAGAGTCAGCAAACCATAACAATAACGTCAGCCCCAACAGTAAGCCGCCAAATGTAGCCAGCGCGCTACCGACAATCAATTTAGTCCGCAGCGAGATATCCGCCATAAAGCGGGTCAGGTTATTTTTCAATGCCATATTTTTCCATGCGTCGATAAAGGGCTTGTCGGCTTAACCCTAACGACTTAGCCACGCGGGCGATGACGCCGCTATGATGGGCCAATGCTGCTTTAATCTCTGCTGCTTCATCATTAGCCATCAACCACGCCTTACTGCCCACGCTGTTATGGGTTACTGCGTCGACTCGGTGTGTGTGCTCCGTGACGGCCAAAGACTCACTGACGGTTTCAGTGAGTTGATTCATCGGTGTATAGTGAGTTGAAACATCATCGACGACCCGGTTTAACAGGCCAAAATCATCTACGGTTAGGCAACTATTTTTGCCGAGTATTACGGCACGTTTACAGGCGTTTTCTAGCTCGCGGACATTGCCCGGCCACGGATGTGCCTCAAGCGCTTGGCGCGTGTGTTGACTCATAGAATACTGACCGCCGATAAAGTGATTAACCAACGGAACCACATCATCTTTACGCTCATTTAAGGCTGGTAATGCCAGCTCAATAACATTGAGCCGGTAGAACAAATCTTCTCTGAAGCGCCCTGCCTGAATGTCTTTAACCAAATTGGCATTGGTTGCACTAATCACCCGCACATTCACTTTGCGAGTTTGATGACTTCCTAACCGTTCAAACTCTCCAGTTTGCAACACGCGGAGTAATTTTACTTGCCCCGACAACGGCAGATCACCAATTTCGTCTAAAAAGAGCGTACCGCCATCCGCCGCTTCAAATCGGCCGATACGGGTTTTATTGGCCCCTGTAAATGCGCCCGCCTCGGCACCAAAAAGCTCGGCTTCGAGCAAGTCCATTGGTAGCGCGCCAATATTAACCTTAATAAAAGGCTTATTTTTTAAATTGGAATTGGCGTGAATAATATCTGCCAGCTTATCTTTACCCGCGCCATTAGGGCCGGTAACTAGCACAGACACATCACTGCGGGCAATTTGCAAAGCAAGGTCTACGCAACGTTGCATTGCACCGCTACTAAAGACAATGCCACATAAGTCAGCGTTTTTAATCACTGCCATGCGTTGGTTATCAACCCTTGCAAGCTTTGCATTAGCTTTTGACAAATCATGTAGCGATACTAAGTTAGCCACACTGGTGAGTAACTTGGCATCGTCCCAAGGTTTACCCATGTAATCGGCGGCGCCCTCTTTAACGAGTTCAACGGCAACTTCTAACTGGGTCCATGCGGTCAGTAATATAATGGGTAATTGAGCTTGCAACTGCCTTATGGCATAAAACAGCGCCACCCCCTCTTCGCCAGAGGTGGTGTCTTGGGTGAAGTTCATATCGAGGACCACTAGCGACACATCGTGCAATTTAACCAGCGCTAAAGCCGTGTCAGGTGACAAGCAAATCAAGGTGTTATAACCGTTAAGCTCTAGCATAAGCGACAGGGCATTACACACGGCTTGGTTATCGTCGACAATAAGAATGGTATGCATAAATTATTTTTATTCTTTTATAAGGCTAGCTATCAAACTAACTGAAACCCAAAGAGAATTAAAGCCAAACTCGCTCTGGGTTATCAATAATGACCTAAGTGATGATTATACGCTTCGGGTAGCAATAGCAGGAGATATATTAGCCGCTTTACGAGCCGGAATGATCACTGCAACGGTGGTCAATACCAACAAGCCTACCACCGTCATTAGCGGATAGGTAAGGTCCAATTTTGGCAAACTATAAATGGTCATCAACTGTTGCCCTAGCTGGACTGCGGCGACCCCACCGAGTAGACCACCAGCAAGACAAATGAGGTAGTTTTCGACCAAAAATAAACTAATAATGTCGCGTTTTTTAGCCCCGAGTGCACGCCGAGTACCAATTTGTTTAGTACGGCGTTCAATATTAAACATTACCATACCGGCCAGCCCAAGTGACGTAATAAGCAATAACAACACCACCATTAACGACAATACCGTCGCCATTAACTCGTGGTTACGGTAGCTACTTTTTCGGTGGTCGCTAATCAGCTTGAACCCTTGTAGCACTCGATTTGGGTTGTCTTTATGCAATGATGCTGGAATCGCCTCTTTAAGTTGAGCAACAGCGCCTACCTCGGCGCGCACCAACACTTTAGCAAACTCGTTTACCAATTTAACGTTTAAAACAATACTATTATCCAAAAAATCACTGTCGACCGAAGCTCCCTGCAACTTATCGACCACCCCAATGACTTTAATCGGGTTGTCACCATAATCGCCAGCGTATAATGTTTGCCCCACGGCGATGTCATCCCCCCAAGTCGCGCTCGCAAAGGCTTTTGTTACAATGCCATGACTGGCCAAATCAGGGCTGCCGGTCATTACCTCTGCTTGATAGAAGTTACGCCCTTCTATCAGCTCCACCCCCAAAGTATTGAGCATGTGCTCGTCGCTATAATACAAAGCGGCACTTTCAGTATCTTTAGCGGTCTCTTCACTACTGCCGACGGTGTAACCTGACACCCAACTACTGCCACTGAGTGGCACCATACTCGTGCTAGTAGCGTCAATAACACCCGGTAAGTCCCGAATAGTTTGTATATCACGCTGGTTTTGAGACGCCAAATCAATACTGGCATCAAAAGTGTACAGTCTAAAATCAAAAACTTGCTCCTCAATGACACCAGACTCTCGGTCCATTAAGCTGAGCCGTTCGCTGATAATAAAAGTCGCGTTTGCCACTATCGCGACCGATAAGACAATCTGGATCAGCAGCAGTACAGGGCCACTTTTGTTACGCATTAACATCGTTAAAATAGGTTTGATCTGTAACATGATAGCCTCCTTTACTGACTTTTTAAGTGCACGCTTGGGTTAGTGATACATATTCGCCACGCAGGGTATATGCCCGCCAACAGTGCAGTGCAAATAGCAATGCAGGGGGCTAATAGCCACATACTCAGGTCCAGCTGCGTAAGTGCGGCTTCGAGTTTAAAATGGGCCGACAGCATATTCAGTGACCCCCAAGCCCATAACAGCCCTAACACGCCACCGCCAAAACCAATTAAACCCACCTCAACCATATGTTGTGCAAAAATTTGCAGACGACTCGCACCAATAGCACGACGAACACCAATTTCAGGCGCTCGTTTAAGAAACTTAGCCAGTAGTAGACCTAACATGTTGACCAGGCATACCAATAAAAATAACGCACTTAAGCCCACCAAAATTTTATTATCTTCGGGTACCGCCTCATTAAGCGCTAACCACTGAGCCACATTTGACAACTGGGCTGCCGCTTCGGGACTTTGAAAACGGCCTAATAGTTGTTGCTGTTCAACATAATTTTGGAGCCATTGAGCATATTCTCCCCGCTGCGTATCATTTTGTATTTCAGCCCAATACTGTACCCAATGCATTTCAGAGCTTAAACGCTGACTGTAGGTATCAACGGTTTGTCTTTTCCAGGCATGGTTACTACCCCAGCTTTGATATTCCTCTATTGGTGCTAATGAAAAGGGCACAAAGAGCTTTGAAGTCTCTTCAAAGGCACCGGTGGTCAAATCATAATATTTTGGGCTCGGGTTCCATGTTTGCATGACGCCAACAATTTGATAGGGCTTAGTGTCTAAATATAAGGTTTTTCCGACGCTGTTTTCACCCCCAAATAATTGTTGATTGAGCGCTTCATTGATCACCACTTGGTAAAGCGCTTCGGTATCAACGCTTTTATCCCACGCTTTACCATAAATAAACGGCACCGAAAACATCTCAAAAAAATCACTGTCCGTCACTCGAACTGGCTCTAACAGCGGCACGACATCAGGGTTTTCAGTTTGAATAGCTAACCCAGTAACAAACATAGCGGTTTGACGTGTCGGGATAGGACTTTTACGTAAATTAAAGGCATCTTGGTAAGTCAGTTGCGCATTAAATTCAGTCCACGTGTCTTTACCTTGGCTCCACAATTGTACCGCTAGCAGTTTATCGGAACGTTCAGCGGCGGGGTTTTCTGACATCAACTGGTACACATTTAACGTAGTAATTGTAATGCCAATGCCGATTGAAATAGCCAACACCATTAATACCGACAAAAAAGGCGTTTTCTTAATGCTGCGCCAAGCGAGATCAAGATAATAGAAAAACATAGTCATCCCTCCGTTAAGACGCGACTGCAATAGCATTGCTACTAGTGCGCTGCGCTACACTTCCCCGTTCACCTTGGTACATGGTGAAATCACAGACTTGGCCGTCAACAATTTGAATATTGCGCTGTGCTCGACGGGCTAACTCGGCATCATGGGTTACCATAATAATGGTGGTGCCAGCCTTATTAATGTCTTCTAACAGCTCCATGACTTGCCTCGCCATTAAGCTATCGAGGTTACCCGTAGGTTCATCGGCCAACAAGAAACGCGGCTCCCCCGCTAACGCACGTGCAATAGCCACTCGCTGTTGCTGCCCGCCAGATAACTGCGTTGGTAAGTGCTTCATTCTTGCTGCTAAGCCGACTTGTTCTAATGCGCGCTCAACTCGTATTTTTCGCTCTTTAGCGTTAAAGCCGCGATAACGCAGCGGGACTTCAACATTTTCAGCGAGATTCAAATCCGCAATAAGATTAAACCCTTGAAATATGAAGCCAATTTTCTGATTACGGATCGCCGCACTCTTGTTGTCGCTCAAATTAGAAATATTGACGCCATCAAGAATAAATTCACCATGGCTAAAGCCTTCAAGCAACCCTGCGATATTTAAAAAAGTGGTTTTACCTGAGCCAGACGGGCCCGTTACCGCCACAAATTCCCCCTCTTTAACTTCAAGATTAAAGTCGCGTAAGGCGTGGGTTTCTACTAATTCCGTTTTAAACACCTTGCTGATATTTTTCATGACTAACATGGCTAATATTCCCTTAATTTGTGGTTTTAACCCCTGCTGGGGTTATTGAAATAGAGACTCGGCTTTACCGTTAAAAATGCAAAGCGCAATCTGATTGATGTTGTCGCCCACACTCAACGCAACATTTGAAATGCTGGGTAAACTCATTGTGGTGTCATGCGCTAGCTCAATTAATCCAAGCCCTATAAACAGCCAATCACAGGCTCTGTCAGTTGATACTTGCACGGCAACGATCAACATAAGCAACGCTAACACGGCCACCAGTTGTGGTTTCTTATTGTTAAACATTTGCTTAATCCTTAGGTTGAAATTCATCGACTATCGCACCAGCACTTGCGCTGCGTTTTTAAAGGGCACGATACTCGAGGTCACCCATACATCGCCAGCGCTACCACCTTGAAGTACCTCAACATGGCTCATGCTACGCGCACCGAGTACGATGGCAGTTTGCTGCGCGATATCTTGCTGCATGGTATACACCTCTACCCCGCCACCGCTGGTCACAAAGGCGCCGCGTTTTACCATTAATACATTCGATCGGTGCTCCAGTAACACCCGCGCAGATAAACGCTGATTTTGACGTAGCTGTAAACTGCTGTCTTGCTCAAAGCGGACTCGGGCGCTAACCTCTCGATTACGTACTTCCGGTGAGATAGAAGACAATTTGCCAACCACCATAATGGCACCAAACGTTAATTCCACCGCCATGCCCAGCCCTAGTTCGTCGGCGTAAGATTCTGGCACCGCGAGTTCCGCTTCAAAAGCCGTTAAATCGACCACCGTTAAAATGGGTTGGCTTTGGCCTATACGCGCTTTTTGCTCTGTTAACCAATTACCGATAATGCCTCCCACTGGCGCAATAATATTGAGCGCCGCCACTTGGCGTACCAACTCTTTAACCACTAATGCTTGGCGTTCTACTTTTAATGCGCTGTTTTTTAATTCAAAAGTTAAGGTGTCTTTCATTAACTGTGCTTCTTGTCCCGCATGGGCAAATAGCAATTTGGCTTTATGTAAATCGTCCTTACTTTTTTCAAAATCTATTTTGCTGATTAATTCTGACTGGATCAGCTGGTCGCCTCGACGACTTTCACGGTCGGCAGCGGCTAAGTCCACCTCTGCCATGTCTAGCGTTTGCTGCGCTTTAAGTTGCTCTCTACGGGCATTTAAACGCGCCCGCTCCAATGAACTTTTCATCCCTTCGAGCACTGCTTCTTGCTGTTTGAGACTATTGGTCAACTGATGGCTTTCAATGGTTGCCACTATGTCACCCGGCTCGACTCGATCGCCCGGCTTAGCGATTAACGTGACACTGCCTTGTGCAGGGCTATAAAGCACCGGCGCGTTGGCGGCCACAATTTTGCCTGTAGTGGGAATATCACGAATAAGGGTGCCGCGCTCAAGCGTGTCGAACCGCAGCTCTGAACGCTTAATCGATGTGGCGACCGAATCATTATCAATACTGGCCCACACCACTGCAGAAACTAACATCACAGCCAGCCCCAGTATAAGTAGGCGTTTAAACTGGCCCGCTTTACTAGGGGCTTTGAAAGTGTCTTGTGCACTGGTGTCTTGGATCATTTATGGTTCCTATAGTGTCCGTTATGGGCAAAATAATGCGCTCTAAACTGAGCAATACCATGATTAATACAAACAGCGTGCCAAACTATAAAAAGACTTTAATAACAGTAACTAAAAATAATCACATCAAATTACAAGCAAAAAGTGTCCGCGGCAATATGAACAAGTGTCCGCAATAGTAATGACTTAGAGTGTCCGGTTACAACTGACAGCCGCCAGCACTAAAGTATTCACTTTAAGTGCTGGTGCATGAGTGGCGGGTAAGAGATGAAACGAATTTTGCGCTTATATCGCAGGTTTAACGATTGCGTTAACTATCGCTTTAATCATCAATGGAGTTATCGGCTAACAACCTGCTTTAGAATGCTTGGCTAAAAATAACAAAGCTGGCAATGATGCCAACAAACCAAGATAGGCTGCGCAGCGTCCCTTTATTTTTAAGGTAAAGAATGTGGTATGCCACCCGTGCAACGATATGCACCATAGCGGCAAATTCAGCCACCAGATTAACTTTACCGGTCGCCAGCACAGCCAACACCGCACAGGCAAAAATGAGTAACGATTCAAACGAATTTTGGTGCGCCGCAACGGCCCTTGCTCCCATCCCTGTTAAGCTTGCTTGTTGCTCTCGTGGATGGTTATTGTCATACGGGCCCTGCTTTGCCATTGCTATCGCCACAGGCGCTTTAGAAAAGTAAGGCAGTAACATGGCTAGCATTAAGCAGATAAGTAACGTGGTCATAAAAAGCTCCTAAGGTGTCTTGGCCAAATTTAATACTCTGCACCATAACATGACAAACGGCATAAACAACATCACGCACACCATGCCACCTTTAGCCCCAGTTCACCAAGGTTATAAGATGTTCGACGGCTGACAGGGTTATCTGGCCTTATCAAGTGCATCGCATAATGCCGCCACCCCGAGTAATGCTCGGGGTGAAGCGCGATGCAATAAATCAGCATTAAGCTGATAAATATGCTGCTGTTTAACCGCGGGGATTTCTGGCCATGCGCTCCAATCAACGCCTAAAACGTTGCCGTCATCCTGACTTTGTAAAATGATATCTGGCTGCTTAAGTAATACTGTTTCTAGGCTTACCTGAGGGTACTCATTTGGTGCATCAGCAAACACATTATCGCCATGACACACCGTTATAATCTGTTGGATCCAGCTATTTTGCGCCACCGTCATTAAGGGCGTTGACCACAACTGATAAAACACCGGCACCAGTTTTTTATCCGCATTATAGTCCCTTAGCTGCTGTAACTGCTCAAGGTATGTTGTTGCCACATTATGCGCATTAACTTGTTGGCCAGTAAGGCGGCCAAGTTGCACTAATTCATCTGCAATGGCCTCTAGGCTTTTGGGGTTACTATCAAACACGTTAAACCCTAAGGCTTTGATCCGCTCAATATCATCAAGCTTATTACCGCCCGCCCACACCACCACTAAATCGGGTTGAAGCTCTAACACTCGCTCTATTTGAATTCCGTGATACCCGCCAATACGCGGAATTTGCAGTGCCGCTTCTGGGTAATCAGCATAATCTGTAGTCGCAATAATAGACTCGCCAGCGCCAATGGCGTAAAGCATCTCAACCGCATGGGGCGACAATGCCACAATACGTTTAGCTGGAGGGTTCGCACCAGGTTCGGTAGTTAAAGAGCCTTCAAGGGGAGTAGCAATCACCGAGGTCGATACACCAGTAAGCAGCACTAACGCAGATAGCAATTTGGGGAAAATAGTCATATCACTCTTTTTATTATATAAATCAGACAGCAAAGATTAGCTAAGCCATTAAGGCAGTGGAAAAATGATTATACACCAGTTGCTAAAGTTGGTACTGCATCTGCAATTTGGGCTTCTCTGTTATTCGAGTGGCCTAGGTGCATAATAATATACACGCCTTGCGCATTCATCAGATTTTATTCGTCATCGCGCGCATTAATAAGTGGTTGATTTATCGTTGTTTGACGATTGAAATCAAGGCGGCCGCTTATCAAGCGACAATAGCTGTATGTGCTTTTATTACGGCTAAGACACTAGCACTTTCTAGCTCACTTTTGGGTAAAAGCGCGTTAGGGTATTGCGTCTGACCAACCTAGAATTCATTAGAAAAAATACCGTAGTTTATTCTAAAGCCATCATTCGCAGCGTCCTCATCCCCCCTGAAAGATACGAGACCTGTCCTCAGATTCATGGGATTTTCTAAATTCTTGAGAAGTGTTTAATCGTGTCAATTAATTGTGACTTTTGAGCAGGGGAAACCCATTCTAAATAAAATAGGTAACAACATGATTCAGCAAGCGTTATTTGGTGTAAGTTACTATTCGTTCCAGTTAAAAGCTCAAAGCAGGCAGACTCTAAGCTGTGCTTAGAAATTTCATTGTTGCCAGTAAAGTTGATTTGCGGCTTATCTGTATCATCTTCAAATTTCCAGTGGCACTGTTCATCTAGATTGGCTAGCAATTGTCTAAAAATAGCTTCAGGTATTTCGTATTCTATTCGTAAAATTGACGCTAAAGCGATAAGGTTATGCCCCAGAAACCAGACTGTTTTAGCACGCTTTCAAGTACTGTTTGAGCATGAATATTTGTTGGTTTGATATAATCTTCACAAAGTGGGTATGACAGGTGATTATTACCGTAAAAAGTTGCAGTAACAAACTCACAGAAGCGTTCAATGAACCGAAGCCTTTGGTTTTCTGTGCTAATAAGAGGCCAAGCTTGTTTAAACGCTATAAGTACTGATACATTGTGAGTCAGATATTCATTTTGCTCTGCACATTGCTCAATGTAATAAGCAAAAATCTCGTTAAAATCGTGTTGTTGAAACCAATCTTGCATTGTGAAGTAGGCGTATGGATAAATAGCATGGGCTAAAATCCAGTGACGCCTGCGCGCTACAGGTTCAAAAGGTCCAGAGTCAGATTTTAGTATCGTTAAATCAACATTCGGCTCTTCTAACGCGATTAGGTTTTCGATTTTCATCCAGTCTGTTTCAGGCCAAACAAATTGATTTTTTAATGACTTGATTGCTAGATAACACTTTAGCGCGTGTTGCTGATGTATAGCCGCGATTCTTGTCAGCGCTTCATCCATGCTTGCATAATCCTTTTAAGCTACGTTGTACGGCATAGGTGTTTTGTGCCATTAATGATGGCTGTCTTTGTAAATTCCCTGTTATGTACCCCGCTTCAGCCAATAGAGGATATTCGCCAAGCAACCAACAAAGGCATGGCAATTGGGAATGATAAATTTAAAGGTGGGATAGAAAAACTCACAGGAAACAACATGAAACCAAAGAAAATGGGACGACCCTACAAAGCAAAAAATTAAGTTTACTCTGACCCTGAGGGATCCCCACGAATTTAATAGCTTGCTTGTGGATCCCGAGCTAAGCCTTGCAGTGTATTAATAGCCGTTCGCCAATGCGACTTCAGCAGCCTCAACTTTCTGTCTTTGTATGCTCTCAAGCCGATAAATTGGTTTGAGAGCACGTTACGGTGCTTTATTGAGTTCGCTTGATATTGCCTGTGTTTACCTGCAGCTTTGACGGCTAAACCTAACAGATAAAGGATAAACTGAGATAGGCAAGCAATGAGTAGTAATACGCTCAATCTGCTCGCTATTCGAGTACCGCTATCATTCATTCTCAGACCAGTTTTAACATCTCTAAAGCTTTCTTCTATTTGCATCCTTGTCGCATAAATCTTAACGATTCTTTTGGCCGTAGCACTTGAGTTACAAAGTGATGTAGCTAGTAACCAAGGCTCTTTTTCTCGTTCTGCACTTGCACGAGACCGCTTATTTCGCCTAGCTTTATCACCTGTTGCAGTTCTATCCTTTCGTCCTTTAGACTCGCGTTTGAAGATAACCAAACGAGAGCTGAAAGAAGTCTGTTCACCTAAAAAGTAGACGCCAAGATTTTTAGCTCTAGAGCTTGCTTGAACATAGAGTTTTTTGACTGGGTACCAATGATGAACGGCGACTTTTCTGCAGTGTGTTCTATTTCTAAAGCGGCCTACATAATCCCAATCAAGAGACAGAATCTGCTTAAACCAAGGGATACGAAAGCCTGCGTCAGTTACGATGATAGGCTTGCAGTCATTGGGCAACATAGCCTTTAGTTTTGTCATGAATAGCAGGTGAGTTTTCGGCTTCTCTTTTTTATTGAGCGGGTATATTTCTTCGTAGAGTGTTAAAGACCGTCCTTGAGCCGCGAGTGATGCCCGTATGAGAAAGCTTTGCTTGCGATCATCAAGGTCTGACCAATCAATGTGAATAATTGGCTGCTTCATTGTTCCGACTAACAGGTAGGCCATTCGGGTATAGATGAACTCGATATCACGATGTAACTTGGTGTTACTGCAAAGCCTGTCTACACGCTTAATTTTATGTTTTTCCTGGGCTTTACTATCAATGTCGCGACCAAGGCCAGTGATTGATAAAGAGCTACCATTCATTGAACTTTCGATTGCAGAAAACAAACTCTGTCGTCGAGTTTTGTGCATTAATGGGGTGACAAGAGAGAGGCATTTTGATAAAACTTGTTTCGCATTCATGGCATTTACTCGTGGTAATTTTTGTTTGGCGATAAATTTGATCACCAAATGCCATGAATGTTCCTCTCTTTTTTATCTATCTCATTATTTATTCATATCTTTTTGTGGGGATTCGTCAGACTCTGACCCCACTTATTCTGCTTCATTGACTTGTTAGGTATTCTTTTCACCTACTAGTGCAACAAACTTGAGATACCAATCGTGATATTTACTTCCCTTTTTGACACCTGCATCACCAAACTTTTCAAGCATATCAATAGGGGTGTAACCCCACTTGTCTTCAATTTTCAGTGACGCACCATTTGAAACTAGGAAAAATGCAATGTCATAGTTTTTAACAGCTATAGCAGTATGAAGTGCCGTATTTCCATTTTTATTCTGGACATTTAAATTGGCTCCATATTTTACCAATAACTTTACGTTTTCAAGCCGGGAATGCTTTGCCGCCTCAATAATTACAGAGGTGCTTTTGTAACCATCAAGAATGTCAGGATTGGCACCATGTTTTAAGCATAGAAGCAAAAACATTGAGTCCTTGTGAACTGCGGCTTGTTCCATAACCACAGGTCTGTATTGTGGGTCGCCATTTTCGTCTCTGTAGTTTGGATCTGCACCTTTAGTTAAAAGCTTCTCAAACTGTTTTAATTTCCCATTTTGAATAGATAACAAAAGATCATTATTAATATTCGAGCCAAATGCATTACAACTCATAATTAAGATAGTTATTATTACACTAAAATATGACGCTAATCTCATTGAATACCTAACGCCAAGCTAAGTGGCGTAAAATGCATGGCTATAATTAGCGAAGAATGAGCGCAAGCCATGCTTTTTACGTCCACTTGAGCGCCTTGTTATGTGTAATCTATTGAATTTATATGCTAAAAGCAAACCATAAAATGCAAAGCACCGGAATTACAATTGGCATGATAGCTAGAGCAATAAAGTCAGAAGTTTTACCATGCTTTTTAGCTTTGAAACCATCTCGAATTGAAAGCACTACAATTAATATGAATACCAAACCAATATAGGTGTTTGCATGTTTAAAGTCGCCAAGTGTAGAAAAAACAAACAGCGGACCAAGAACGGAACCTATCCACGCAAATGCTACGCCTTTTGCTCCAATAAAAGTTATATACGGATCTCGATTCATACTCATTTACACATAACGCCTATATAAACTGTGTAAAGTATGGAGTATTTTTGGCGTACAATCAACGCGAAGCGTACACGCTAAAAATGCGGAATACTTTGCATCAGTTTTAATATTCTTGTTATACGTTTCTAGTTTGGAATTTTACTAAGCCAGTTTTTAATAAAGCTTAGAGTGCTTTCAATTTCATATTCACAATACTCTAATTCAGAAAATTGACATTGAGTTAATTGATATTCAATTTCACGAATATTTTCAATCAATTCGTAAGGCATTGACTCAAGAGCATCACCATTTAACTCTATTACATCTGATAATTCCTGAAGACTTATTTCACCTTTTTCAAGTTTAAGAATTGAATTGTGAATTCTAGTTTTGATTGATAAATTTGACATAAAGTACGTATAACGCCTAATTAACAGGCAAAAAATTGTTGGCTAAAATAAGTGAACGGAGTGAACAAAAAGCCAACTGTTTTTTGTCCTTGTTTAATTTCTTGTTAGGTATTTACTTGAACACGTTACCTTTTTTGATAACGAACCTCAAATTTACCGTTGTCTGCTTTTATATAAACAGGCTTTGTTAATGATACTGATTTGTAGTTATCTAAGTCTTGAGACAGTAATTCAGAGTTATCGTACGTTACCAAAACATTAGGAATACAATTTTTTAATTTATCATGCACCTTAGTTAAAACAACTGAAGGTAAACCCTTATGTTCTATATGAAGATAAGAATTAACATTACTTCCAGAAATATTCATATCAAAATTCACAAGCTCAATACTTTTAATTTGAGGGATTTCTAATTCTTTTAAGTTTATTGCACATTCAGTTAATACGGGAATTCTTAATATCCCGTAAGCCTCATCTTTTGCTCCATTTATTGAAGCTTCTCCGCATGAAGTGAGGAACAATAAAGCGATAATGAATAGAATAGATTTGAGATACATGCCGATCCTTGAACTAAATACCTAACAGCTTATTCATTAGTCGCTCGATAACGTTCCAAGCAACTCGTTAAATTTTAAATAACTTATCACCGCTAAGATATTGTTGCAAATAGATAATTTATGAATTCAGGCTGCATAAATTGCCTTGTTGAGTGGGGAGAAAGAGAGCCTAGGGTGTTCAATGGGTCCGTGTATCACTTTTTAACATTTGTCATAGTGCTGATTTTTATAGATTTTGTTAAATGTTAAAAAATTATCGATGCCTAGCAGCACTGTTTTTGGCATCTTTATTTGCGCCAAAATCGGTGTTTTTACTCATTTTTAGTTATACCTGTACAAATATTCAGCTGCACTTCAACCTACATGAGAATACGTAACCCACGTTTAACTTAAAGCTAACTCACTTTAGGGCATAAGTGAAAAAGCGCAGACTCGTTGACTCGAAAATGGACAGAAGCTAGCAGGTGTCGCTGCAAGTATAACCTGACATAGGTCGCTTCCGGCTTTCAATAGCTTAGCTAAAAAATATAACCATATACTGACATAAAATATAACCATAAACTGACAAATTAAAGCTGTCACACCTAAGGGATGGCCGCTACATGTTCTTTTATTACGGTTAAAACACTCGCACTTTCTAGCTCACTTTTGGACAGAAATCATTTAGAGCAAAAGGTCTAAAGGTAGGTCGTGGGATTAGTAAATGTATGGTGTTCGAATAAAGTTTACACTGACCCCACATATCCCCTGACCCCACATATCCCCATATCCACTACACCTCTACCTACGAATACCTCGGATTTACTGACTTATCTGCCTAATCTCCTTCAAGCGCTGAGCAAGGTGAAGTGGTCAGCTAATTTTGGCCACTATCTTAGGATTTTACGCATAATAGAACTGTGTTATCCCATAACTAAATTGAATGCCAAGAAATTAATATTTTTTAAGTATGTATTTCTTAAAAAATGCATTCCCCCTCTTTACGGTTTTTATCTATAAGAATTGTCCACCCATAATTAGCACTTAAATAATTAAAACAGCCAGACAAAAAGGACTATAAATTAAGCCCCCTAAGGCAGTGGAAAATATCTCAAGTCGCTATTTAATTGATACATTTATCTGGCTTGTTTTAAATTGTGTGATCAAATGCGCAAGTGTAGCGGTAACTTTATAATTTTCGAGGGCATTTCAATCATTTCAGTTAACATACTTTGCACTACAGGGCTCACGCCAATTAACAATTAACACTCAATAATTGGTTCTACTGTTAGTTCCCTCATTTATCGCAACAGATGATGCGACTCCCCACTCTTTAGGATTAGAAAATGATTAAGTTACACACATCTTTACTCATTAGTTCAATTGCTCTTTTAACAGCCTGTGGCGGTGGAAGCGAGGACGAGAGCACGCCTATTACGACTCCAATTCCTGCACCAGAGCCTGCACCAGAGCCAGAACCTGAACCAGAGCCTGAACCAGAGCCTGAACCAGAGCCTGAACCAGAGCCTGAACCAGAACCTGAGCCAGAACCAGAACCAGAACCAGAGCTGAACTTTGCAATGTCTACTCCAAACGGCTCAATTGCTACCGTTGAAAACAGCATCGCATCAGTGACGCTCAACTACAAAGAACAAACGGGCAACGTTTCACTGACCGTCAACGGCATTGAAGCAGTGAGTGATTTTGCGGACGTTACATACACTATCGCTGACAATGTAGTGACATTTAACTTTGCCGACCTTGATATGAACATTAACCACACGTTCACCATTCGCGGCACTGACGGAGACGATCAAAGCTCAAGCGTGAGCATCGCTGTTAATGTAGAAAATACATCAATGTTACCGAAAATCGCGGCGTACAACACGTTAGCCAGCACGCTAACAACAGATCTAACATTGAGCAACGAACTCGCCGTTCTAGGTGCTATGGGAAAACTTGGGGTTATCACCAACGCATTCACTAATAGCCAATTCCAAGCAGCGGTAGAGGCAGCACAACCAGACCTTAATAGCAGTGCGGCTACTGCAATTAGAGCAGGTTTCACTAGCACACCATCAAGCGAAACTGTCTTAGATAAGCTACTTAGCGACACTATGGCGCAATATGCTCAACACGCCGAAAGCACTAACGAACAACTAACCCTCATACAAAGCATGGTTAGTGACATTATCCCAACGTTGCCAGTAGGCACGTTTTACATCACAGAAGAAGTTGGTCTCAGTCAATTTTACGGTAACCCCGCTATCGGTAGCGGCGAACCATACAAATTCAACGACGAATACGCCTTTATGACAAGCATTGTATTCAACGAACTTCAAACTTGTAACTTAGGCGAGTAGGACGAAATTATGAAAAAATTATTAGCAATCGCAGCAATCGGCATGGCAACCATTGCCCCAGCTCACTCAGAAGTTATTCGTGTAGTCGTGTCAGACGGCCAAGCAGCTAACGCTATGAGCACCATGTCTGCTACATCGAACGACAAGTGCGTTACGGCACTAGAAAGTGGCGAGAACATTTGCTTTAAAGGACGCCAACAATTAGCGCGTTCAATGAGCATTTCGGCCGCTAGCCAACCACAAAACCCATTCTATGTATTAGAAATTAACACCGAGAGCACTGCGGAAGCAGATTTACTCAACACACTTGCGGACACTGGTTGGTTCAAAACGGTTGACGCCGACACGCTGATGAAGAGTGCAGAAGCACTTAATGACGAATATTATTTTGACCAAACATACTTATATGACGATCCAACACTGCCTAATGCGCTCAACTTTGAAGCAGCCAATGATCTTGCAGCTAACACAGGTGATGCTGTACGTGTAATGGTAATTGACACTGGATTCTTTCCGGTTGACTATGACATGGTTTATAACGAGGGGTATAGTTTCACTGACAGTGGCTACGCTGAGATTGGAACAGACTTTTTAACTGAACTTAGTATCGAAGAAAGACCTCACGGAACCAATGCGGCGTCTATTATCGCTGCACAACGCAACAACACCGATGGGATAGCTGGGGCGTCAGACAACGTACACTTGTTTGCTGCAAAAGTAGGCATTTTGGGTAGCGCATACTCATTTGCTATAGCTAATGCTGTTCTGTACGCTGCACAAGAGCTAGACACCTCAGCGTACCCAGATCTCGAACCACTAGCCGAACCAATGGATGTGATTAACATCAGTATGGGGACGATTAAAGACGATTGCTCTTCTTTTATGGTTTACGCAGTGAATAAAGCTCTTGAGAAAGGGATCATCGTTATTGGTGCCGCTGGTAACCTCACTGCGAATGCAAAAGACTTCTACCCAGCATCATGTGACGGTGTTATTTCAATCGGCGCTAGCTCAGAGCAAAGCGACCTGTCTTCATTCAGTAACTACGGGGATTCAATCTCGGTAGTAGCACAAGGCGAGTACATTTATGCGCTAGCCCCACAAGGGAGCACATATTCAGTAATGATGAACGCGGGTACCAGTTTTTCTGCACCACTTATCGCAGGAGCCGCCGCCATTGCGAAGCGAGTAGACAAAACAATAAACCCAGCAGTTGTTAAGTTCCTTATGGAAATGACAGCACGCCCACTCACGGACACCTTATGTGCAACGTTTGGTTGTGGCTCAGGCATGTTGAATGCAACCGCATTGACTCAACAAGTCATTGACCTTAAAACTGGTGACCAACCTCAAATCACTCACGCTCTTAGTGATGAAGATGAATGTACCCAAGATTGGTTTGTGACACACTTTGGCGACAAAGCGCCACTATGCAGCATGTACAAGGTTAACTTCCTTAACGGACTTAGCAGTGAACGTAACACATTCAAGTTAAGCAAAATCTCTAAGGGTACAAGCTTCACGGCACACGTTGATGATGGTACCGCAGAAATGCCAATCACTATCCTATCAACCAAAGAGGCCGAGACATACATCAACGACCTAGACGCTGACACATACGACTACGCTTACCAGTTCTGCTCAATGCAAGAGGGGGAAATGACTTGTGAGCCAAGTTACATCGCACTAGACACCAGCCTCACCGCTTTACCTAAGGCTTGCGCCAAGTAATTAGCAACCAATCACAAGAGCCGACTATTTACTCTTAAATAGTCGGCTTTTTCATGCCCAAATCACAGGGGGAACTACGCTCAAACCACTGTTTTACGACTCGGTCTACCTACCTTTTAATCACACTTATTGGAACCTAATGGCCACCGCAAAAATTAATTGGGTCAGAGTAAAATTTAGCGGTGTCATTTTCGAAAACAGAAATAACACATGCTCCAACCTTTGGCTCAAGCCTGTCATCCATAATTTGATTTTTTGTACGCCAAAAGACTATGGTTCCAGAGTTGACGAAATCACGAGCCAACTCACTTTGGGGCAAAAGTGTGCCAGCTTGATAACCCTGATATTCAAGAAAACTCTCCCCACTCCATTTTATTGAGCAGTTCGTTGACCTGCTTACGTCCTTCCGGAGATCCGAGTAAATCGTTGGGCTTTTTGTTACCGAGTGCCGGAACGTCACTGTTAAATAATGATTCGGCTAGGTTACGGTCGCCTTTATAAATATCACAAGCTTTTTGAAGAAGGTCACATGCACTAAGATCTTTTGTAGCCATAAAAATCACCATTTCATTAAAAGGTTATTGATGGCTTACATCCAGTTGAAAAAGAGTATCACGAACAAAAAACATAACACTAGGTTCGTCACATCATTCTCCTAGCTTTTCAAATAAAAAACCTCTTCTCATAAGAATAAGAAGAGGTTTTGCTGCCTATTCGGCAGATATCAAAGCATGATTAATTGGCTATACTTCACTGACATTTTCAGCTGCCTATTCGGCAGTTCACCCACATTTGCGCCTACTCGTGCTCTATCGATGCTTTTCAGCTGCCTATTCGGCAGTTCACTCGTCGCCAAATGTCTTTCTATTGCTAACATACTTTTCAGCTGCCTATTCGGCAGTTCACGAATTAATGCGGATGGTACGGATCACTCATCACTTTTCAGCTGCCTATTCGGCAGTTCACATTAGAAATATCAATAGGCACGCCGCCGAAAGCTTTTCAGCTGCCTATTCGGCAGTTCACCATTTGATTGTAAGTTTTGCAAATATGACTTACTTTTCAGCTGCCTATTCGGCAGTTCACTATCAACAATAGCCAATAAACTCTTTTTCTTCAACGACTAAACCAAGAATTTTCTTTTTACCCTATCGTCCTGCACCATTTGTTAACCCAATACAAAACAACAAGTTACTAGTTACCCTATAAATAAGGTCTAATCATACTAAAATCAGGAACCGTACCTTTTAGTACCTTATTCGTAGCTAATCCATATTGGCTAAACTCAGCCTCTTCACGCTTTTGGACACTTTCTTTTTGAACATGCAAAAGAAAATCTTGTTCGGTACTTGTACTCGCTATTGCTATGCAATGAAAACGAACTAACTCTCTCGGTTCACCGTTTTTATTTGGATTAAAAACTTCCCCTCTTGCTAGTGCCCGTTTTTCTGAACGTTTTAATCGTCTTCTAGTTTCACCAACAAATATTTTTGCAATACCTTGATTGCGCTTAAATCTCACCTCTGCACAACCATCTGGAACTGCTTCAATATTACCGATGCTAAAGAATCCACACTCTTCCATATCTTGAAAGTAGTGTTGCTGACTCAACTCTTTCAACGTATCGACATCAGTATGAACAAAAGCAATCAAATTGCCGATTGATGCATCCGACCAAGCAGGAAAACTGACACCAACCCCCTCAATCTCATGCTTACAAATAAAGCCATGCATTACTGAAATACATCGCCCAGTAAGCAACGCTAGGTTTGCTTGTTCTGGTAAAAATTGCACCATAAAATAGTAGCGCTTCATATCAGGCCTTCATAGGTGTTGTTTTAGCGGTTCTGGGTTCGGCTTTTGATTTACTTTTAGCTTCTGCTTTTTTCTGGAACATGCCGCCCTTTATTAACACTGCAAACAGGTAGTAGATATTTGGGCTAATAGAATATTCATCCTCAGCTAGCTGTTGCTTAAGCTCTGCCAGATAGACCTCAGCATTGATAAACAAAGAATAAAAGCTCTGCTTAGATTCGGGAGCGCGGCGCGCTACACCTAACTCTTTGTCTGCACCATATTCATGAATACGTAATCGTTTGGAACCGTCAACATCCCACCAATCATCAATTAATTGCAGTGCAGCACCGATTTTTACCGAATTAAAGCTCACAGCACAACGACCATCTACACACTTCACTTTAGCAAATTGTTTTGAGGCTTCGCCCTGTGCCGCCTTTTCGCCAAAAGACTGGCTTGGGTAGATCTCTTGGCAAAAAGCCGTTTCAATTTTTGCAGTGATATTGGCATGCCAAAATACTGTTGGATCAGCTAACGCTTGATGAACCTCATGACTTAGCTCTTCTAATATTTTCTGAGCCTCATCAGGCCAACGACTGTCCCAAGCAAGTTGCCGAGTGTTAGCTATTTGATAGCAATTACCTGAGCTAGTTTTAATATCTATTTGAGAGTTCCCCGTATTTTGGTTACGCCAAAGCCATGTGCCTAACAACACGTTTTTACAATATCGAATAGCTAACTCTTTGTAACCGCCACACGCTTTAAATGTTGCAGCGAACTCTTCAAGTAAAGCGAATACTGTCGGTTCGCTGCAACCGGCTGGTTTAAGAGAGTTAGCTTGTACTCTTAATGAGAAACGGCAATAAATATGATCTACATTTGGCGGGACGTAGCACTCTTCAAGGATTAGGGGGTTACAGTGGGCTAGATCTTGCGGTGCTAAGTTTTTGGATTTGAACTGAGGAGTGAAGGCTTCAGTAAATCCCGCCTTTTGACCTCGAATTCGATTGATTTCAGCCTCAAGAGGGACAAAGTCACTTTCTGCTGTTTTGTAAAAGAAAACTGCCTTACTTGGGTACAAAGAGCGGTCGTACTTTAAAACATTACATAACTCCATAAAGCATCCTCAAATCCGTTTCATTAGCATTGAAGTCTCTTTTATATCGAGCATCCAAAATGCTCGCCTAAAAAAGTTATTCATTCCCTGCAACCTTATATCAATAGCAGTGGCACACTCAACCACTCCTATCGCTGGCTCAGCATAACAATGTAATGGCTCTAACGAATTCTTGCGGCTTTCAGGTGGTCCTAACATCAGATATCCCGACATGACTGGGCAGAGTGCTACATTTAGCTTCAATAACTGCAGCAACCCATCAAGGCTATCCATTTGATACCTAGTCGGCATTATCCATTTACCGGATGCAGGAAGCCGCCTTAGCTTCGAATAAAGCGATGCTTCGCTACTATACAACTCGCACCATTCATCTACAGCACCTATCTCTGGAGGGTGCATTACACCGCCAGCAAAGTTGGCAGGAAAGCTTGCTTTTATAGCATCTGTAGAGTTATCAATTGCATCTAAGTCCTCTTCATAACCATCGATATGTACCACAAGATCTAACACTAAATCACAGTGCCGATTATCTACAATCCCTGCTCGTCTAAACTGGTTTTCTTTTTGCCCTTGCATACCGTACTCAGGCAGTTTTTTACCTGCTACAGATGAGTACTGGCGAATAAACCACGAAAAGGAGGTCATACTTAGCTGGGTGCCAAGCCTTTCATTTAATCGCCGTTGGTAGTTGTGCATCATACCCCAAACAGCCGTTAGTGATGGTAAGCCTGCACAATAAGGGTTAGATAATGCTTGAGCATCAAACACTCGTATACCTTTTAGATACAAATAACGCTGTTGATTGTCCTCATCAGAATCTATTGCTATTGCATTCGGTTCTTTCGAGAGGTTATCGAGTAACCATTTCAAACTACTTTTTAATGGCTTCATCAAATGCTGATGGAAGGCATATTTTTGTAATGTGTTTGAGTTAGACAAGACTGTATTTAACAGGCTAAACATGGGGTTTAGTAACTCGACAAGGTTTTCTTTTTGCGTAGTTAAAAACTGATACTCAAATGAGCCATGAATACTGGCCAATTCACTAACATTAATCTTGTTCTCTTCAACCTCTAATCGCCACTCTAATAGAGGTGATAACCACTCAGTCAGGGTTGCTCTTATCTGCCTCATGCATGCTACTTTCTGCTTTCTACGCTGCTTTAATGCCAGTTCAAAATTCTTTGATAAAAGCCCCTCTAAAGCTCTCTCGAATCGAGGTTGTGATAACGCGCCTTTGTTTAATACCGTTTGACTGGCTTGAACCTTTAACACCCAAGAGTCACTTAATCCATGCACTGCATTTCCTATTCGAGGAGGATAATTCAGCGCTTTGACGTTTCCACCAAGAGAGGCCGACAACTCACTAACAGCCGCTGGACGCGTAAACTCAATATTAGTGTATCGGCCCTGCTTAGCCATTGCAGCTTGTTGTATTTCAGCTTGAAGTGCATGACTAACAACTGGTGTTATCGCCAAATAGCCACCTCGATAAGGCAGACGAACTTGAACGGAATATTTATCGACACGACTGGGGCTCTCATCACTAGGCAATGAAGCTTTAACCCTGCCACACAAGTTCATGAAGTCCTTCACAAGCATGCCTAACGCTTGAAAAACTTCTTTCCACTCCTTAGGAGCATCAGCCAAAAGAGTCGCGAGGCAACAAACTCGTTCTTGCCAGATTAAATGACAGGTAAATAACTTTGCTAAATTCACTTTGGCACTGTCATGTGACCAACCCAAAGTGCTGATGCAGTTTGCACTACTCAATACATGGGGACGTGAAAACGGAGGTGCTGTTATCAGCCTTTGCTTGCTGACTCGTATGTCGGGATACTTTAAATTATGCGTATGTAACCATTGCACCTCGCCAATACAGGCATCTACATGTGCATCAGTATTGAGTGTTTGCTTGGCTAAGCGTTTATCAAGTAGATCATCAACCCGTTTTCTAGGGTAAGTCAGATTAAGTAAAATAGTTAACGCAGAGGCCTCATTGCCCGTCACATCCATCGGCGCGGTATAGGCGGTAAATGCTCGCCTTAAAGCAATATTCCGCTCAGAGATATCATCAATATCAAGTAACTCTTCGAATTTCTGTTTATCTACCATGCTGATAAGTACATTCCTTGTTTATCGTTGCCAAAACTAGTTTTGTACTCGATAACTTGTCTTAAGTAGAACACACCAATATGAGGACCGATTCGTGTCCGAATTTTCGACCTCATTCCAGCAGTTAACACACCTTCTTGATAAAGCCGATACACTTGCTCATGGGTAGTCGATAGTAATACTGCGGTTTCAGCCACACAGACCAACATATCAGCCACGTTGGGCTTTTTTGATTTAGGATGCGACTCTACTATTTTGCTGATGTATTCCATCAAAGCAAGGTAGATAAAATGCGGCTCTTTATCTTCAGGCAGTAAACACTGGGAATCTAATATCAGCTCACCGTAAATTGACCTAAATGATGTGCGATTAAACAGGTCAATAAGCCTCGCTTCAGCACCAGAAGTCACTGCATCAAGTTCTCGATAATAACTTGTAGGCCACTCCTCAAAGTAGCCAACTGATCCATGCATAATACATTCAGTATTTTTTGCATGGCGCTTCTGATACCAAAGCAAAGCAGCAAATCGCTGCGTCGCAGATGTGCCCATAAATAACAGAGGGTTGTTAGATAAAGCATCACCATCAAACAAGCTACGGGACAATGAAACCGCTTGGCTATCGGCTTTTGCGCTCGCAGCGGTCGTGAAATCAAAGCCGCAAGTACAGTAACTAATCGATTCATTCTCAATGTAATTGATAGGTTGTTGGCAATCAGGGCAATGATGGATCAGTTCACACTCATGCTTGGCACATGCATTAACAGGTTTCAAATGCCAAACCTGGTGAATATAGGGCTCTTCTTTAAGGCATTGAGGACAAACAGGCACACTTTCAATACCATCTTCACCAGCGCAACGAATAAAACTCAATGGAATATCAACACCATAACGATGCACTGCCGACATACCTCCCACAAACCTTCGATTCGATCGTAGTAAGGCCTGTTTTTGTAACTCATGTGGAGGTAAATCAAGCAGGGATTCTAGCAAGCTCAACGCCCGCATTCTAAAGTGGCTATTATGCTTGGCGTGAAAAACATTTAGACGTTTAAGCTCAATAGGAAAAGCCCCATGTGCCTCAAAGTCCAGTTCGTGAAGTTCCTCACGAATGGCCAAACTCAGCTGTTGATACGAGTCAAAGAAGTTCTCCGCCACGACTCTTAGCAAGTAACTTTCCAGTGACTCATCACTGAACGCGCGTGCTTTAGGAGAAAAAAGAAAAGCCATACAGCACCTAAACTAAGGAAGTCTTAGTTACAATCTAATTAATCTGTTGTTTGTATGCAAGGGAAATTAAAGCATATGGGATAGTTTTTTGGCAATTTGTTAATTAACACCTAACACATCCTCTGGATGATAACTAACTGTTTGACCGATAATTACTGTAAAATTGACAGGTTCTATCTTGAGATGCATTAGGAAAAATACTCTCAACCCCATTAAGTAGTGTTTGATTTCCGCTAAACTAAATTGCATGTAATTCTTAAGTACTTAGAGTTTAACTGTTCAAGCCTTTAGTCATCAGTAAAGATTCGTTTTGAACCCGATTAAAAATGTCATATGATACACGCATGATGTCAAATACTGCTGCAACTAAACAACTGCGAGAAGAATACGAGCAATTCTACACAAGTAGAGGGCTGGGAAGGTTGTTGCTATCTCAGATACCGGACAACGCATGGTTCAATAAGAAACTAAATGCCTTGGATTTATGCATGGGGCAAGGCTCTTTGCTAGAGTGTGTTGCTGAAATAGCTTCTTACACATCGCTGTTTGGCACAGATATAGATCAGTTCAACATAGATGCTGTAAATCGAAATCCTCAGCTAAATGTAAATACATACTGTATTGATGCAACAACTCCAGAAGTAAGTGCTCTATACACAAAAGAGCAATTTGATCTAATTGTTGGAAATCCACCTTTTAAGCTAATTCGCAATGAAGATTTTATCAAGACTGAACTTGAAAACCTTGGTTATTACTCTTGCTCAGCTTACATAGAGGCCGAAGTTTACTTCTTATTATACGGTCTAAAGTTATTAAAAAATAATGGCTACCTAGCTTATATACTACCCGATGGAATATTTACAAAAATAGCACTTAATACTCTCAGGAAATTCTTGGTAGATAACTTTACCATTGAATCAATAGTTGAAATTGAACCTAAGTCCTTTCAAGGGACAGAGGCAAAGACTCACCTGATTATAATAAAAAAATGTGAGTCTAAAAAATCTAAAATACCATTATTAAAGTCACAACTTCCGACGCGAGAAATAAGTAAGATTGACTTTATAAACAGAGGAGATTACTCGTATTATAGAAAAGCTAGTGCTTTTAAAAAGGAAACTTTAGCTAGCCTTAAAGTAAATATTTTGCGAGGCAAAAAGACTAAAAAAAACCTTTTACAAATGGGCGTTAGTAACTATATCCATACAACTAATATTACTCATAACGGTTCAGAACTAAATACTACACTCAATGCAGATGACAAAATAGTAGCTCAAAAAGGTGACATTGTAATTGCACGAGTGGGAACTCGATGTTTAGGGAAGTTTGGATTCATTGAATCTGGAGAGTTTTATATTTCCGACTGTGTCTTCATAGTAAGATGCAATAATCATGAGAATCAAAAATCAATATTAAATACGCTTTCATCACCTTTTGGAAAAAATTGGATCGACTCTGTTTCTAAAGGTGTAGGAGCAAGACATATAACAACTTCTGATTTATACAAACTTCCCATAGTAGTAGGCAACAATGAAAATTAAAATACCTGATAATCATGAGTCAATATATGAAGACGCAGTAGATGTAACAAAGAAACTTATAAGATTCAATTATTGGGATAGGCTTGACATCTCAGATCTTGATGCTTGGCTAGATAACTTTGAAACTAATGAGGATAAATATTTCGCTTCAGGAATATTGCTATCTATAATATATAGAAGCAGTAAATCCATTACCACCTTTGGAGCAAATATAATTCAAATAAAGCTTCCTAACATTTTAGAGAAACATAACCTTTATAGTATCCAATGTATAGAATCTTGGGAAAAAGACTTAAAGGCAGGGAATAAAAAACAGTTACCTATAAGATTTTCCGCTATAGAGGGTATTGATGGTAAGCCAGGTAAAAGCGGCTCTGCTATTTATAGAGATATATGTAACAAACACTTCCATTCTCGTCTGGGTGTTCTTTATAATGAGGTTTCAGAAAAACTAGAAAAAGATAAAGATTTTAAAGTTCTTGTCTTATTTGATGACATTTTAGGAACTGGAACTCAATTCAGGGCGTACATTGATAAATTCAACTTGGATAGTTTAGGTATAAAAATAATTTATTTTCCGTTTGCAGCTTACCAAGAAAGTATAGATTCTATACATTCTGATTATGAAAATATCATTATCTGCCCAGTTGAAGTATTAACTAGTAGTGAGTCATTGTTCTCCGAAAATAATTTGGCTTTTTTTAATAAATTTCATAGCGAAAACACTAGTGAAGAACTAAAAAAATATTATTTAAATATTTGTGAGCGGAAAAATATCAAAGCAAAAGATATCTTTGGATTTGGTGAGTTAGCTTTGACATACTTTTTCAGCAATTCAGTACCCAATAATAACATTGCAGCATTGTGGTACGATAGTGATACATGGACTCAATTGGTAGGAAGATAAATGGAAAAGAAACTATCGGATGTAGTATCAAAAAACCGTGCAGAAGAGTTCCCCGATGATCTTTGGGGGCAATACGTTTTACCTTTAGAGTATGAAGCAGCCAACTTACACAAACTAACTAAAGGCTCAGTCATAGAAGGTGGAAGAGGCTCGGGTAAGACGATGTTCCTAAAATACCATTGCCATGAAACGATGTTTAGCCAAAATAGAAAAAGTTTACCTCATGACATTACAAATCATATAGGTATTTATTGGAAGCCTGATACTTCATTTACTCAAATGATTACTGAAGATTGGTTAGATAACAGCTGGCGTTCAGCATTTAATACATATGCATCTCTATGTGTGATGATTGAGTACTGCAAGCTTTGCTCAAGCATATCCAAGTCTCACCTATCAAATCAATATATCAAAGATGAAATTAAGCTCGTAAAAATCCCTAAGTTACTAGCTGAAGATATTAAAGTAGAACACAAAGAACTAATTAATCTAGAGTCGGATATAAAAGGTTGCCTCTACAGATTAACCAACTGGATTAACTTACCAGATACAGAACTACCTCCTTATAGCCTTACTTTAAAACCTGTAATCAGCTTACTTAGTGATGCTATTAGGGATATTGACGAAAACTTTAAAAATACTACTTTTCACATTTTAATTGACGAGTTTGAAAATTTATCATCAGAGCAACAAAAAATAATAAACACTTACTTAAAACATAGCGATAAATCATTAATATTCAGTATTGCTTATAAGAAAAATGCTAAAGTTAGCAATGGAACTCTAAGTCAGGAAAACATAGTCGATAGAAATGACTTTAGGCGTATAGATCTAGAGTCCATATATTTAAATGACCTAAATCCAACATCTTATGAAGTGCTTGCTGCTGAGATATTAGCGCTAAAGTTATTTGAAACCAATAATTCATCCAGCAGTGAAAATGAAGAGATAATTAGAAACTACTCTAACCCTGATTTTTTAAAGATACGTAAAGATCCTACTTATCAAAATAATTTGAAAGAAAGTGTGAAGTCTCTATTCCAAAGTATGAGTTTGCATGAGGTTAGTAAGCAAATTATTTC
This sequence comes from Shewanella youngdeokensis, assembly GCF_033180165.1. Lineage (GTDB taxonomy): Bacteria > Pseudomonadota > Gammaproteobacteria > Enterobacterales > Shewanellaceae > Shewanella > Shewanella youngdeokensis. The sequence goes on along the minus strand of NZ_CP136522.1, from coordinate 757,476 downwards.
AGATAAAGTTCTTCTGAATAAACTAAGAACAACTTTAATTTCAGAGGGTTTGAAGAAAAGAAAAAACCATGATTTATCAGAATCCGACTTCATTGATGTTGACTATCCCGAAGCCAGTATAGTTAACGGAGCGATCTTAAATCGTAGTTCTACAGACTTGATTAAGCTGAAAATCGAATTTGATCGTTATAAGTCAGGTGATAGTGACACTCCATATAAAGGCTGGATAAGTAATAATTTATATGGTGTTATTCTATATATATATAACACTCTCCCCCAGAGAGAGTGCCCACTGTACGCTGGATTTAATCAATTCATACTAATGTCTAGAGGAAATCTAAGGCACTTCCTAGAACTTTGCTATCAGACATTCATAAGAGCGGAAGTAAAAAATAAGCAACCAGAAAACTCATCAGCTATCAATGTAGACATTCAAGGAAAAGCAACAAAGGCTACAAGTACAGCTCAATTGGAAAAAATAGAAGAACTTGGTTCAAATGGCATACATCTAAAAAGAATGGCAAAAAGGCTTGGTAGCTTATTTTCTTTGTCACAGAAAAGGAAATCTCAGAGTGAATCAGAGGTTAACCATTTTACAATAGCTTTATCCGACATTTCACTACTCGACGATGAAACTGAAAGGCTATTGAACGAAGCGACAGTATGGTCTGTTCTCTTCAAAGTAAGAGGGACAAAAGCAAAATCGCACAATGATGTTGAAATGGTTGATTACATTCTACATCCAGTTCTTTCTTGTCATTTTGGTATAAGCCCTAGAAAGAAAAGAAAGCTTAAATTCAATGTAGAAGAAATAAAAACTATCTGTTACGGGCAAGAATTGGAGTTTAATGAACTTAAGAAAAAGCTTACTAAACAATGGGGTATAAGCAGCACGCAAGTTTATAATGATGCACCAAATAATCAGCATGGACAGTATTCATTATTATGATTAATATAAAAAAGATAAATGAACATCCTAGCCTTGATGACATCCCTCTTTCCAACCACGATGTCATTTTTCACGGTAGTGAAATTGATATTAGAACGAAGACAATACTAGATAAAATCAAATCAGATAGTAATAAAAACGCCTTCATTGTGAAATACAACAAAGATGTTTTTCGTCTAAATATTGGAAGTGATACGATAAGTCCAAGGAAACTCGAAGAGTTTTTTTCCCAAAAAAAATACAATTCAGTTTTCATTGAAGCAACTTCTTTAGATTTACCTGAAATTATTTATTTATTCTCAGGGATTACCTTATCTAAATGCTCTTGTACTATAACCATCTCATATTTAGAGCCTAATGATTATAAACGCTCATCTAATACAGGTGATGACAGACAGTCAGGAATTCGGGAACAGGAGTTTATTCTTAGTGACAAGAAAGGTAACTTCGGATATTTACCACTGTTTGCAGTAAACAGTTCACAGACATCAAAATCAACGCTTATAACTACTTTAGGGTTTGAAAGCAGTAGGCTTGGACAGCTACTTTCTCAAGATGATGGTTTCGCGTACGAACGAATTGAAGCTTATGTAGGTCTCCCCGCATATAAACCTGGTTGGGAAAATCGTTCCATATATAAACATATGAGATATCTGTCACCGGATAAAGCAGAGTTAAAATTGTTTCCAGCCTGTAATCCCTATGCGTTTGCGAAACAGCTCGGGAAGCTCGCAAAAAAAGGACAAGAAAAGAAAATAGTTTTTGCTCCAATGGGAACAAAACCCGCAGTAATAGCTATATCGACTTTCTTAGTGAATGAGTGTTTAGGGAATAAGAAAAACTCTCAGTTTGGTGCACTGTACGACTTTCCAGAAAAGTCTAGAAATCGAAGTGTTGGAGTTGGGAAGATATATTCTTACGAGCTTGTATCAAGTTAAAATCATCTAAATAAATTTAGGGAGGCAACACTCTCCCTACTTTAAAATTTGTGTTTCTAATAAATATATTGCTTTGGCTTGTCGTAGTAATGGATTGGATGGCATTTTGCCTTAAGCTTGTCGAAACTACCATACCCGAACCAATCCATCTCCAGCTAAGTTAGCGCTTCTACAAGCACATTTTTTCCAAAACCTATTTATCTGAAGCATTTAATTTAGACAACTGCTCTATTAAAATATCTTTTTCTTCATCACTCATTTGCTCTAAAAGACATAGTACTTGAGCATTTTTGTCTGACTCACAGAAAAAGTAAGCTACTGGCACGTCTAACTCATCCGCCATCGCTTTTAGCGTTGCATAATCAGGGGTGTGCTTACCTTTCTCATAATGATTCATGCGTGCGCTCGCCGTTCCCGGTTCCATTCCTAATTGAATGCCCAGTTGCTTTTGGCTGATGCCCATCGCTGTTCTTGCCTGCTTAAGCCTAAGCGGCAGTGGATTGATCTGCTTTTCTGACACGAGTTCATTATTGTCTGATCCTAGATAACTTAGATTGTCTTAGTTTTTTCACTTAAGGTATACTAAGGAATCCTTAGCTTTTTAGGCTGTATTGTCAAGTTTTAACCAAATTTGATAAGGTCTGGACTGATAGGGGGAGAAATAGTTAGAGGAAATTAATTATAGAAACGTCACGGAATGGCTCGTTAAACATTGAAATTATTAACAATTGGTAAATATCGTGACCCAATCAATGATCCGTATAAACGAAATGCTTATTAGTATTTTAAAAAGTAAAACACTCACTCAATTTACTGCCGTTGAGTTGAAAAAAATGTTCATAAAGGAACAATCTGACACAAAAACTGACACCATAAACAAAGGTGCTAGCCAATTAGTACATAGAACATTGAACAAACTATGTCGCGCTAACTTCATTGAAAAACAGATTGATGCCAAAAAAGTAATATTTATTAAGACTCCCATGTTTGATGAAAGCCGCCTCTATGCAAGCATGCCGCGTAAACTAGTCTCAAAAGAGCCCATCGTTAACGACAACACTCTTAAGTTACAAAAAATTAAAATTACGCTTAATCAATACCACATTGATCTGCTGGGCCATATTGGAGAAGCAGAAGAGTTCAAACGACTATTTAATGAATTCCCTGAAACGAAGACGAGTTTATACTCCCGCTATATGCATGCGCGCAACCAAAGCTCATCAATGGTCGGTAAAATTAAAGCCATAGAAGCCTGTATCAACACCCTAGAGAGTTAATATCGTGAAGTTAAGACAATGGCAGCATGATTGCGTTAAAAAGGCACTAGTTACCTACAAATCACAAAATCACTTTATGTGTTTAGCAACTCCAGGAGCGGGCAAGACTGTAATGGCCGCCGAGTTGGCGGCTAGATTAATTACTATGGGGAAAGTTGATTTTGTTTTATGTTTCTCACCATCCTCCGAAGTAAACGAAAGTATAAGAGCCAACTTCTCACGACGACTACTCAAGCGGTTTGATGGATTAATGGGAGCTATAGGAAGTGTTTACACTTATCAGTCCATGTCTTCATTAACCCCTGAGTTTTGGCAACTTCTTCATAGTCATAATGTCTTTGTCATTATGGATGAAGTGCATCACCTAAAAGGGACTGAACTCAATAATGCCAACGCATGGGGAGAGGAGGTATTACTAAATATTCAAAACCAAGCTTGCTATACCTTGGCTTTATCTGGCACTCCATGGCGGTCTGATTCTGCACCTATCGTACTTTCCAGATTTACTGAACCCGATAACACCATTCATTGTGATTTTGTCTATGGTCTAAAACAAGCTGTAGCCGATGGCGTATGTCGCAAACCCAATATTGCACTCATTGATAATGACAAAATTAGATTAGATGATGAGCTAGAGTCAGAAACGTTTTCATCTATTGCTGAGTTATTAAAAGGGTCTGGATTCAGCTATAAAGCATTAATTAATAATCAACAGGTGATGCATTACATGCTGAGCCAAGGTATTAAAAAACTAGAACAAATACGTCAAGAAAATCCCTTAGCTGGCGGGCTCATTGTTGCTTCATCAATCAAACATGCTAAACAGTTATACCAATCTCTTATTGCAGATTTTAAACAAACAGCCTGTATTGTCACTTCTAAGTTGAAGCATCCTTCACACACTATTGAAGCCTTTAGACAGAACGATACTCAATGGATAGTGAGTGTTGGTATGATCTCAGAAGGGACAGATATTCCACGGCTGCAGGTATGTTGTCACCTGAGTCGCATCAAAACCGAAATGCATTATCGCCAAGTATTAGGCCGTATATTAAGAGTCACTTCCGCTGAGGTTCAACAAGCTTGGTTATTTACCTTAGCTGAAGCTAGCCTTACTGAATTTGCTTATAGGATCGATCAAGATCTACCGGAAAACTCTGTCATTGTTGAACAAATTGAGCAACAAGAACTAAATTTGGCTTTATCTCATAAACCAACCTCGACTGAGTTTGATCACGACTTAAGCAGCAATCTACACTTCTCAGATATATCACTAGCCACTAAAGCAGCTACACCACCACATCTAATCGATATGGAGGAAGAAAACAGTTACAACTTAGCCCTGCTAGGCGGATACAAAGAACAAATTGTGAGGATGTTTGATACTCACTTACTGAGTAGCTGAACTAAGGTTTATAAGTTTAATTTTGAGGCACTCTACAAACGACTAGATCCTCTCCTTTATTACTTCATTACTTCAAACTCAAGATATCATTGAGTGCCATCGGCTTAGTATACTTTGGGCCTATTGTAAGCTGATCTACGGTTTTCATATCAGAGTTTATGCGTGAAGGACTTTCGACCTCCGTTAATTTCAGCTGCTCAAAAGGTAGTTCAAATACATTAGGTTGTTCTGGAACCATAGAAGCGTAAACAACACTTAAATGCGCTAGAGAGATAGTCTTGTCCTGTTGTTGCAACGAGAGAATTAGCGCTTCTTGTAATAACTCCTTAATAAAACGGTTTTCTCCATTAGTTGCTGCAAACAAAGGGATTGCAATAGCAGGTGTTGCTAAATCTGGCGGAACAGCAAAGGGCATACGACTTGCTAGCCCTTTTAGATATGAAAGGTAGTAGCCCCTTTCATCAATATCTTTAAAATAGAAGTGTTTCAATGTTCGTCTACGAATAAGCCGAGATGCCCATTGAGGATCTTCGCAAATTTGAACAGCCCAAGGCATGCCCACAAAAGCTATCGGAACTTGAGCCTCCTCACTTATGTATTTTAGAGAGTTACCAATAGCTTGACGCTCTTGCTTACTTTTATATTCAAGGATCTCTTGAAACTCATTGATAATAATCAGCTCAACCTTAGTGCGTTTTAGCGCATCAACTAGCTTCTGTTCTAAATTTGTAGCAAAGCCCCAGCGTTTATATTGACTGGTCCCAAATAGCTCAAGATCATGAAGCATTTGAACTAAAGTGCTATCCAAATCCCGTTTAGCCGAAATACGAGTTAGTAATACAGGTATCTGCCTACTATTTAATTCGCTAGCCAACACCTTAGCTTTATAATGATCAATCAGTGCACTTTTCCCTGTTCCAGCCTCACCAGTTATTAAAATGCATTGCTGATCTTTCGAGAGCAGACGCCGAGCTCGTAGTTTATCCAGCTCGTCAATTACACCTTTCACATAAGGATGCTCTATATAACATAAAGAAAACTGCGTCGCTGTAGCCATTATATCCATACTTAAAATGCCTCTATATCATCACTATCCCAATCAAAGGTGCTTATTTTATTGCTATCATTTTCAGGCTCCTCCGCAGATGGTAAAGCTTGTGAGGTATTCATTGATATCGTTGCATGATCAGTATTACTGTCTATGCCTTGGTATTTTGCTAACTTCTTCATCCCTTTTTGCTTTTGTTTGTTCGCCAATGCTTGGTTGACCATCTCTTCAATCTCTAACCTGCTCTGCGCAAGCGATACCGAGTCTTGAGATTCGATAACGTTTTTTCGACGATTTTTAATATTGACCTTATGCTGGGTTAGCGTGAGACCTATGGTATAGCCATCCGGATCTTTAGCGGGTACCTTGAGATAACACTCTTGCTGCTCTAAATACACATAGATGTAGCTTAAATCGTGCGGGTTAATTTTTATATCAGCTTTCAAACCACGCTTAGAGGCAACTGGTGTGTATTTTCGATACTCCAATAACTCCGGTGAATCGTACCGTAAGTGCAAAAACTGTATACCATCTTTTGAAATAGAACGAGTGTCTAAAACTCCTAGTTTGACACGCAGAAGTTCTTGATCATCACCTATATATTCAATCGGTGGATATACTGACGCACCTTCATACCACTTTACTATTGGCACTCGTGTTTTTCGGTCATCTGCTTTTTGGTTATAAACCTCGATAACCCACTTGTGCAGTAATTCATTAAATAAACTGAAGCTTATGGCAGCTTCTTTATCTGGTTGATAATCCCCCTTGGCGTCAATGCTTCTAAAGTTTTTTCCTGGTAGCGAGTCTAAAAACTCAGTGTTTAATGTTCTAAAGAACCGCTCCACTTTAGGCTTTTTCCAAGGTTTGCCAACGGGATTGTAACTCGTGTTTATACCAAGCTCTTTACAAGCCGACTCTAACGCCTCCCCCCAAAACTCAACCCCATTATCAACGACTAAAAGCTCAATTTTTCCATGGCAAGGCCAGTCAGCATTAATACTTGAAAAACTCTTAATTACATCATCTTTACTCAGCATAGTATTAATTAATGCTGCTCGAATAGATAAGTGACTAGGCTCATTAAAACTGACGTAAAACCCCACAACGCAACTACTGTAGCAATCCACGAGAACGGTAATCGTTGGCCGACCAATCACCGTCTGATTATCTTCCATTAATACAGTGAAATCGAGTACCGTGTGATCTATCTCCACTCGCTCCATCACACAGGTTGGCTCTGCGAATTTATTACCTAGTTTGTATTTTTTTTGAACATAGCTACGACCAAAACGTGCTAAGTCAACATCGTAGGGTTCCAAACTTTTAATACGTGCATTAAAACCTGTATAAGAAAGAGGGGTTATTGCTCCTGATACCAAACGACGATTTTCGACTCGAATTAGATCACAATAGTAACAGTAGGTAGTTGCGACACTTGGACGCTCTTTTCGTAAATACTTGTCTTCCAATGCTTTATTAAAATAATAATCACCACTGCGATTTTTAAGGGTTCTGTTACCTTTTTTGCCATGGGAGGGAATAAGTGCAGTTATACAGAAATTAGACTTTCGAAACTTACTATACCAAGCAGCGACAGCACGCCACTTAGGCTTAGACTCATTATCATAGGAGGTCATCTGTGCCAGTAGAGGATCAATATTCTTCTGAGTCCAGCCTCCATCTATACGTTTTTCAATAAACCTGATGTAGTGCAAACGCTTTTTAGTTTCATATTGAATTGGTTGATCATACATCTCGAGAGATTTGCTAGCATTAATACTAATCGAGACTTCGGCATCACTTTTTACACTAAAGATCTCAGAATCGAACTCATCGATTTCATCCCTAAATAGCTCAGTTTCCTCATCCATGAGCTATAGAAAGTTCAGTATCTAAACCAAAAGGAGTCGCACCTAAGTCAAACTTTAATAGCCCCAGTGATGTGCCAATTAGAACTAATTTATTAAGCTGCCCTTGGGTTAACTTGGATTCATCAAGTAACTCACGCACTGTCACGACACCAAGCTTACGTACCAATGACAATATCCATTCAATTTGAGTATTGTATTTTGAATCTCCAGAATAGCGGTGTAACAGTTTAAGGTTATTAAGGAGTGGACCTTTGTGTAGCTGTCGTTCAGTGATCAATCTGAGTTCTATACCAAGCTCAATACAAGACTTCTGTTTATGCTTAAACCTGTGCATTACTTCTAGATCACAAGCCTCTTTTGAATACTTAATCTCATAGTAGATCTGCTTGCCATCTGCACTTGAGACCAAAAAATCAGGGGTGTAAGGAAGGGACTTACCATAATACTGGTAATAAAAACCGATAGGCTGTGCTTCAAAGGCAGACACTGACTTACTGTATTCAAAATGAAAGCAAGCATCAAACTCTAATGAAGACTCTAGCGTTAACGAAGCACGATTCTTTAGGCTAGCAAACTTAAAGAGGTTCTTCACGCGAGAGTGCTTTATGTTTCTTTGGTACATAAAAACACTCAGATGTAGTTAAATGACAAATAAACACTACACTATGTGAACTTATAGTTCAAATTATGCACACTTATTTGTCGCTATGCAGACTTACATGTAATTTATGCAGACTTATGCTTTAAACCACAGCAGGAAGAAATTTAGTAATCGAAGCCGGGTTGGGCTTTGATACCTGCCTCAAACGCATGCTTTACCGGAACCACTTCGCTCACGGTGTCGGCAATGTCGATGATAGCGCGATGACACGCTCTACCCGTTACAATAACATGCTGCATTTTAGGGCGATTTTGTAGTGCGTTAATCACTCTGTCGACTTCTAGGTAGTGATAACTGACCATGTAGGTCAGTTCATCAAGCATCACTAGATCAATGCTTTCATCTTGCAGCAGCTTTTCGGTGGCGCTCCATGCTTTTTCGGCCGCGGCGGTGTCTTTGTCTCTGTCTTGGGTTTCCCACGTAAAGCCGGTTCCCATAACGTGAAATTCAACTCCAGCGCCTTCAAGCAAAGTGCGCTCGCCGCACTCCCAGTTACCTTTTATAAACTGCACTACAGCGGCCTTTTTACCGTGACCAACGGCTCTAGCAACAGTACCAAAACCTGAGGTGGACTTGCCTTTACCGTTACCCGTGAGCACTAACAAGATACCTTTCTCTTCTTGTGCTTGAGCGATTTTAGCGTCAACGCCCTGTTTTACTTTTTGCTGACGCGCTTTATGGCGTTCCGCTTTGGTGGCCGCTGACTTGTTAACACCCGTTTCCGTTGGGTTAGTCTCACTCATGTTTGGTCCTTATACTTCAAGCTTATTGCTTTGGCGGTGGTCGTGACGATTAATCCGCGATTGCTTACCAGGTAGAGCCAATAGCGACAGTAAGCGCTTGCTACAGGTAATTTAAAATGCCATTTAGGGCGTCCATGTCTAGGTCCTCTTCAAGTACATCCGCTAGGCGCTCAAGCTGCTGCTCACGCACATGCTCAACATCAATACTTTGCGCATCTTCCATTCCAGCCCATTGTAGTAGTAACTGACAGGCTTTGGGTGAGTCAAATATACCATGCACATAGGTACCAAAGATTTGATTGTCACTCGAGATCATCCCTTCGCTTTGCCAGCGTTGAGTTTGCCTTTTCTCGCCGCCTTTAACACTGCGGGTTAACGTAATGGGCTCGACCAATTTCATTAATGATTTGGAGCGCCCACAATGTATTTCATAGCCTTTAATGGCTGCTTGTTGGTCAAGTAGCGACAACACGCCTTCAATTTGCACGAGTACTTTGTTGTTAGTTAGCTCGGTAACCAAGGGCAATAACCCTAGGCCTTCTTCGCTGCCGGGTGCGTCTTCAACCCCTTGCGGATCATCAATCAAATGGCCTAACATTTGGTAACCGCCGCAAATACCCAGCACTTTTCCGCCGTAACGTAAGTGCTTTTCGATCTCTTGTTCCCAGCCTTGGTCGCGAATAAAGGCCAGATCAGCCCGCACATTTTTACTACCAGGAATAATAATCAAGTCCGCTGGCGGCAAGCTGGCCTTAGTGGGCGATTTGGTTGCTTGGATTTGCATTGAAACGTAGTTAAATTCAATTTGCGGATTAAGCCGTAACGGATCAAAGTCGGTATGGTTACTAATACGGGGTAACACAAGTACCAGTACTTTTAATTTTTTATCGGCGCGGTGCTCTGGCGCAGCAACTAGTGCGTCTTCGGCGTCTAAATGCAGATCATGCAAGTAGGGCAATACACCCAACACCGGTTTTTTTGTGTGGTTTTCAAGCCAATCTATGCCCGGTTGCAGTAAGCTAACATCACCACGAAAACGGTTTATTACAAACCCTTTTACGCGCGCTTGCTCTGATTCACTTAACAGCGATAACGTGCCGACCAAGTGCGCAAATACGCCACCTTTGTCGATATCGGCAATGATAATAACGGGGCAATCGACCTCTTCAGCAAAACCCATATTAGCAATATCACCAGCGCGTAAGTTAATCTCGGCAGGGCTGCCAGCGCCTTCAACAAATAGCATTTCGTATTGGCTACATAGCCGCTCATACGACGCTTTAACCGCCGCCATGGCTTTAACTCGGTAGCCTTCGGCATTTTTACCAAAGTAGTCTTTGGCTTCCATTTTCATTAATGCCTTACCATGCACTATGACTTGGGAGCCGGTATCTGAGCTGGGTTTTAGCAATATAGGGTTAAAGTCGATTTGAGGCTCAAGGCGGCTAGCCATGGCCTGTAATGCTTGGGCTCGGCCGATTTCACCACCATCAATGGTCACGGCACTGTTAAGCGCCATATTTTGCGGTTTAAACGGGGCAACGTCATGGCCATTTCTGACAAATAGTCGGCATAGCCCAGCAACTAATGTGGTTTTACCAGCATCAGATGTGGTTCCTTGTACCATCAATACGCGGCATTTTTTGTTTATCATTATTAATTATCCCTTAATTTATATGACTAAACGTGGCGGCCTTTAAGACTCATTGGTAACCCGGCGGTAACCAGAGTCACGTTGTCTGCGAGTGCGGCAACATCTTGGTGTAACCAACCCGCTTCATCGACAAACCGTCGATTAATTTCTCCCATGGGAACGATGCCATTACCCACTTCGTTACTGACTAAAACGATTGTTGCTGATGACGCACTTATGGCCTCTAAAAAATCAGCTTTGGTTGCCTGCCAATCGTCAGGCGATTGCAGTAAATGATTGCTCAACCACAAGGTTAAACAATCGACCAAAATAATGTTGCTAGCACTGCTATTTGTTTTAATTGCAGCAGTTAAAGCTAATGGTGACTCAACCGTGCGCCACACAAGTTCACCTTGTTTTCGTTGCGACTGATGCTGAGCAATACGCGCAGCCATCTCTTGGTCAAGTCCTTCAGCAGTGGCAATATAAATACAGTTGCGTGAAAGGCTTGTTTGCAGGCTATTAAGCCAGTATTGCTTAACTTGCGCTTCAGCAAAACGGCTTTTGCCGCTGCGGGCGCCGCCTAAAATGAATTGGATCACCAGGTCACACCTAGCACGAGCAAAATAACATAACAGGCCAATTCAGCTACCTGCTGTGTTGCCCCTAACGTATCACCGGTGTAACCACCCAGTTGACGCCGAAACAGTTTAACTAAGGCAAAACGCACCACAAATAAACCCACGGTTATAACCACGGCTTGTTGAAACGTAAGCAACACCAGCAATATTGCGCCAGTGGCTAATAATATCGACAGCTCGTTGACGCTTTGATGCATCGCTAATGGCTTACATTTGCTTTTAGCATCTTCAGTGACATAAGGCTCAGAAAATATCAGGCTCGAAGCGACAACTCGACTAAGTGTATGGCCTAGAATAAGCGCTAAGCTCACACTGCTGGGGTCAAATAATGCCAGTTCGCTCAGTAACTGCCATTTAAGTAATAACCCCAATACTAAGGCTAATGCACCGTAAGTACCGATACGGGAATCTTTCATGATGTTGAGCTTTGCCTCAACAGTCCAACCTCCGCCTAAGCCGTCGGCAGTATCGGCTAACCCGTCTTCATGAAAGCCACCGGTAAGCAACACGCTGGTGATCATTGCCAATATAATGGCAACATTTGGCGACACCCAAAACAGCATCGCGCTATACACCATCGCTGTTAGCACCCCAATGAGCGTTCCCACTAAGCCAAAATAACGGCTCGCTTGGTTTAGAGTGTCGGCGTCAACGTTAAGCCATTTAGGCATTGGAATACGGGTAAAGAATCCCATTGCAATAAAAAACAAATTAAGTTGTTGCTGCAGTACATTCATGTAAACGTCCCTGATTTTAACAACTTAACTCTGGTTCGACCTGTTTGAAACAGCTTAGTTGCATCTATTATAGTTTTATTGGTTATAAGATATCGCTGGCTGCTATTAGCTTATAAATCAATTCCGGCATCGTCAAAGCTGGCCATGTCATTATAAAAATTGGCCGCGGCTTGTATGAGCGGAAACGCCAGTGCTGCGCCGGTGCCTTCGCCTAACTTCATCCCAAGTTTAAGCAGCGGTTTGGCCTGCAAAAATTCCAGCATTAAGTAATGGCCTTTCTCGTCAGATTGGTGAGAGAAGATCATGTAGTCGCGACAATCAGCATTAATACTCACAGCGAGCATAGCGGCTGCGGTAGTAATAAAGCCATCAATCACCACTAGCATACCGCGCTCTGCGGCGGCGAGTATTGCAGCGGTCATTTGCACTATTTCAAAGCCGCCCAAACACGCTAGAATTTTTAACGGGTGGTCAAGTTCATTGCGGTGCAACAATAACGCGTCTTCAATTAAGCCCTGCTTACGCTTGAACGCCTCTGGGTCAATCCCGGTACCACGCCCGACACAATCAGCAGCCGGAAACCCTGACAGAGCCGACATAATCGCTGCGGCAGATGACGTATTACCAATCCCCATTTCACCAATGGCAATTAAGTTACAGCCATTTTGATGATGGTATTCAACGCGGTCTGTGGCTTTTTTAAAGCCCAGCTTTACCGTATCAAGACTCATAGCCGCGCGTTGGTTGAAAGGTTCTGTACCGGCGCCAATACGTTGGTCGATAACGCCACTATCAGCGGTAAAAGGGGTTTCAATGCCGCAATCAATAACCTCTAGCTCTAAACCCACCTGGCGAGTAAAGACATTAATGGCAGCCCCACCAGCCATAAAGGTTTGCACCATTTGTCGGGTAACTTCGCTCGGCGCAATAGACACACCTGAGCCTGCAATGCCGTGGTCAGCCGCAAAAATCATCATTTTAGGCTGGGTAATAATAGGCTGATCTTTACCGAGCACTTTTGCGATATGAAAAGCTAAGGCTTCAATATCACCAAGCGCACCTACAGGCTTGGCTTTTCGGTCTATCTTGTGCTGAATGTCTGTATCGAATTCTGCACTCACTGGATTAATAGTAAACATCACACCTGTAACTCCCGATATCTCAACAAGAAAAATATCAATACGATCGCTTAAATGCGCTTAGCGCTGCGACCACCTAAAATAAATAAGAAAAACACACTACCCATTACCGAGGTAATAATACCTACAGGTAACTCTTGATAGCTCAATAAGGTACGGGCTAGCACATCGACCCATACCATAAATAATCCGCCAAACGCCGCAGTTAACAGCAAGGGATATCGGCCAGGAAACAATAACCTAACCGTATGTGGCACCATTAAACCGATAAAGCCAATTCCGCCACAATTGGCAACTAAAATGGCGGTGATCAGTGAGCACAGCAACAACATCGACAACCGTAATCGACCAACGTTTATCCCCAATGTATGGGCGGTTTCATCACCCGCGCGCATGGCAACAATTTGGCGTTTAAATAACAAAATAACCATAGTGCATAGCGCCACCACTAGCGCAGGCAAAACTAACCCAGCCCAACTGGCTTTAGCAAAGCTGCCTAAGGTCCAAAACAGTACCGACGCTGCGGCTTGCGGGCTCGAAAAATACAGTAATAAGCTGGCCATCGCGCCAAACATAAACGAAATCGCCACCCCAGAGAGCAGCATTCGCTCAACTTGGGTACTTAAGTTACGGCCGCATAAACTCAATACCATGATGACCGATAAACTGGCGCCAATAAACGCGCCAATAGGCAAGCTCAGCATCAATGCACTTTGGCTAAATAGGGTCAGTGCCACCACTGCACCAAATGAGGCTCCAGAGGATATACCAAATAAATACGGGTCAGCTAACGGGTTACGAGTCACGGCCTGTAACACGCTGCCAGCAATAGACAGCCCAGCTCCGGCAATAAAAGCGAGTATGACGCGCGGCAGCCGCAGCTCCCAAATAATTCGCTCAGTCACGCCTAATGAGTCACCCCAGCCCAGTAATTTATGGCTAAATACCTGCACCACATCTGCCCAACTAATACTGGCGGCACCAAAACTTGTAGCAGCAAACGGGGTGATAAGTGCTACCAGTAACATGCCCAGTAATAACAGACTGTTAATCGATTTTTTCCAGCAAGGAACTGCAGGTTTAGTCAGTATCGCACTAGGCATGGTGTTGACCTATCTCGTAACCATAAAAGTAGCTAATCAATGGGTTACCATGTTGTGGGTGCGGACGAACCTCGCAACACACATCAAACACATCAACAATGCGCTGCTCAGTTAATACCGCTTTAGGCGAGCCAGTTGCTAAGCAGCGCCCCTTATCGAGCAGCAATAATTCATCACACAGTGCGCTCGCTAAATTTAAGTCGTGAATCGAGGTGATAACCGTAATATTAAGGGTGCGCAATAACTCTAACGTTTGGATTTGGTAGCGGATATCAAGGTGATTGGTAGGCTCATCTAAGATCAGCAGCTGTGGTCGCTGTACAATTGCACGTGCGATTAAAGCACGCTGCTTTTCACCGCCCGACAGGTTTTCGTATGCTTGATTGGCTTTGTCAGCTAAACCCACTTTGATCAGCGCCTCGGCCACCACGGTATTGTCAGTTGCCGTCGTAAACTCAAACGCCTTTTTATGTGGAGTTAACCCGAGGCTTACTAGCTGCGCGGTGGTCATATCAAAATGGTGCGGGGTATCTTGCAACACCACCGCAATTTGCCGCGCAAAGGCTTTAGCCGACAACACTGAAATGTCGTTACCAAACAATTGAATGCTGCCTGTAGTGGGCTTAATAAAGCGGTATAAACAGCGCAATAAGCTCGACTTACCGGCACCATTAGGGCCAATAATACCCAGCATTCGTCCTTTAGCTAAGCTAAATTCAATGTCAGATAAAATAGTTTGGCCATTTAACTGCCAACCTAAATTTTTGACTGCAAGTACCGTTTCTTTTGCCTGTTCAGGCATTTAATAAACCATAAAACAATTTTAAATAAACTCCCTTGAGACGCCCGCTCAAGTTGTTAGGTATGAAAAAGCATTTATTTAAATGCAATTAGGCTGGTATCTGACTTGAAAGATAGGCGATCTTCCCTACAGTTGCGGGTACAGTCCGGACTCTTTAGCAACACTAACGTCACTACCGGTTCCCATTTAGCGATTAAGCCACCTAATACACTACATTTATTTCGCGGCTAATTGCGCAAAACAAGCGTGCAGTTTAGCACGCTAACCCTAAAGGGTTAAAACTGTTCAGAGACAAATTTATGACCCTCAGTTACCGCCAGTTAGCCTAAAACTCACATATCTAAACCCCAATTGAGGCTTAAATACTGTTGATGGTTATCGGTTAACACGTCCAGCACCACAGTGGCTGCATAGGGTAATTTCAAAGCGTTATAAATGCCGGCGCACTGTTTAACTCCCAACGCTTTGGCCATTAAATGCCGTATAACCCCACCGTGGGTCACCAAAACAATAACCTTACCTTGGTGCTCGGTCGTCAATGCCTGCCACGCATGGTCAATTCGCGCCTCAAAATCCTGTATTGCCTCGCCGCTTGGCGGAGTATGTTGCCAAGGATCAGCCCAGTAGGCGTCAAGTTGCTCAGGAAATTGCGCATAGAGCGCACTAAAAGATTGGCCGTCCCACTCCCCAAAATTAAGCTCCATAAACGCTGCTTGCTCAATAAACTCAATTTGATGCTGCAACGCAAACGCCTTCGCTGGAAGCGCACAACGTAACAGCGGCGAACACACCACCAGATCGGCAACCTGATTTTGCGCCTTCTGACAGGTTTTGCTTTTCAAAAGTGCCGAAAACGCCCTATTTAGTTGCTCTTTTCCGGCAAAACTTAGCATAACGTCCGTATGGCCACGCAAAATATTACCGCCTTCACAGGCACCATGGCGCAATAAAATGACTCTAGTACTTTGCGGCATAATTACTCAAGACCTATATTTATCAGTAATTTATACAAATAAAAGCAAACATATAAAAGTGGAAAAGTATCCTATTTTAGGGCTTGCACTTATAATGTCGACTCACGTATTATGGACGTCTATACGTATAAATGTCCAAACAAATAATATCAGGCTAGTCATACGCGACTTTTACTGATAAAACCGAACATAACGACCGACATTTAAGTTTTTGCGACTCTGTATTTGGTAGGAATATTCTATGGCAACACGTACCCAAACACATGCCCTAAACCCAGTCCCGCATACTCAAGACACTGCAACAACAGTGCTGGCGGCACTAACCCAAAAATTACAGCAAGGGATCCTTCTCCTTGATGGTGCAATGGGCACCATGATCCAAGATCGCAAATTTGAAGAAGCCGATTTTCGCGGCGAGACCTTTAAAGACTGGCACTGCGATGTGCAAGGCAACAACGACATGTTGGTGCTAACCCAGCCTGCCGCCATTAAACAGATCCATAAAGACTATTTACTGGCAGGTTCCGACATCATCGAAACTAACACCTTTAACGCCACTCGTATAGCCATGGCCGATTACGACATGCAGGAGCATTCTGCAGCCATCAACTTAGCGGGTGCCCGCCTAGCGCGCGAAGCCGCTAACGAAGTTGAGGCCGAAACGGGTCGCAGCTGCTTTGTTGCTGGGGTACTGGGTCCCACCAACCGTACCTGCTCGATAAGCCCCGACGTAAATGATCCCGGCTACCGTAACGTTAGCTTTGACGAACTAGTTGAAGCTTACATTGAATCGATTAATGCGCTCATTGCTGGCGGCTGTGATCTACTTATGGTCGAAACCATTTTTGACACACTTAACGCCAAAGCCGCACTATTTGCCATTGATACTGTGTTCGACACCCAAGGTTTTCGCCTGCCAATTATGATATCTGGCACCATTACCGACGCCTCGGGCCGAACGTTAACCGGCCAAACCACCGAAGCCTTTTATAACTCTTTACGCCACATTAAGCCGCTATCCATCGGCCTTAACTGCGCCTTGGGTCCTAAAGAACTCAGTCCTTATATTGCTGAGCTATCGAAAATTGCTCAATGTTACGTGTCTGCTCACCCTAACGCGGGTTTGCCAAATGAATTTGGCGGCTACGATGAAACGCCCGAGCAGATGAGTGAAATCATCGAAGACTGGGCTAACGAAGGCTTTTTAAACATTATTGGCGGTTGCTGTGGTAGCACGCCTGAGCATATCCGAGCGATACATGATGCAGTAAGCAAACACCCAGCCCGTAAGCTACCTAACATTCCCGTGGCGTGCCGCTTATCAGGGCTTGAACCGCTTACCATTGACCAAAACTCACTGTTTTTAAATGTCGGCGAGCGCACCAACGTAACGGGTTCGGCCAAGTTTTTACGGCTAATAAAAACCGGCGAATATGAAGAAGCCCTCAGCGTTGCCCGTGATCAAGTTGAAAACGGAGCACAGATCATTGATATCAACATGGATGAAGGCATGCTCGACGGCGCTGAAACCATGCATAAGTTTTTAAACTTAATCGCCTCTGAGCCTGATATTTCTCGGGTACCTATCATGATCGACTCCTCCAAATGGGAGGTCATTGAAGCTGGGCTAAAATGCATCCAAGGTAAAGGCATCGTAAACTCTATTTCGCTCAAAGAAGGCGAAGACAAGTTTATTGAACAAGCCACACTCGTTAAGCGTTACGGCGCTGCGGCCATTGTGATGGCATTTGACGAACAAGGCCAAGCAGACACTAAAGCACGTAAAATAGAGATCTGTACCCGCGCCTATAACGTGCTGGTCGACAAAGTCGGCTTTCCGCCAGAAGACATTATTTTCGACCCCAACATTTTTGCGATTGCCACCGGTATTGAAGAGCACGACAACTATGCCGTCGATTTCATTGAAGCCACCGCCGAGATAAAACGCACACTACCGCACGCGATGGTATCTGGTGGGGTATCGAACGTGTCGTTCTCGTTCCGAGGTAATAACCCAGTACGTGAAGCCATTCATGCCGTATTTCTTTATCATGCTATTCAAGCCGGTATGGACATGGGTATTGTTAACGCCGGACAACTGGCAATTTATGACGACATAGACCCAGAGCTTAAAGAGCATGTCGAAGCTATAGTGCAAAACTTACCTTGTACTGCTGTTGACGCTAACGGTGAACCAACCAACAACACCGACCTTTTACTCGACATCGCTGAAAAATTCCGCGGCGACGGATCGCAAGCCAATAAAAAAGAAGATTTAGCCTGGCGCAATAAGCCAGTAAATGAGCGATTAGCCCATGCTCTCGTTAAAGGCATTACCGACTTTATTGACCAAGACACTGAAGAAGCCCGCCAGCAAGCCACTCGCCCACTGGATGTGATTGAAGGACCATTAATGGATGGCATGAACATTGTTGGAGACCTATTTGGCTCTGGTAAAATGTTTCTTCCACAGGTGGTAAAATCGGCACGGGTGATGAAAAAGTCCGTGGCTTACCTTAACCCGTTTATCGAACTTGAAAAAAAACCAGGCCAGTCAAACGGTAAAGTACTGATGGTGACCGTAAAAGGCGACGTACACGATATTGGTAAAAATATTGTTGGCGTGGTACTGGCGTGTAATGGCTACGAAGTCATTGATTTAGGCGTGATGGTGCCAGTGGAAAAAATTATCGAAGTAGCCAAAGCTGAAAACGTCGACATTATTGGCATGTCAGGCCTGATCACCCCAAGCCTTGATGAGATGGTACACAACGTTAAATCGTTCCATAAAGCCGGTTTAACTATCCCGTCAATTATTGGTGGCGCGACCTGCTCTAAAATACATACCGCCGTAAAAATTGCACCGCACTCACCAACGGGAGCAATCTACATTCCCGACGCCTCACGCGCAGTGCCGATGGTATCAAAACTGATTAGCAACGAAACACGCCAAGCAACAATTGATGCGGCCTATCAAGAATACGACATCATGCGCGAGAAACGCTTATCGCAAGCTAAGCGTAAAACCATCACCTCCATAGAGGCAGCCCGTGAAAACCGCTGCCAGCACGACTGGAAAAACTACAGCCCATTTGTACCTAACGTACTTGGGCGCCAAGTGTTTGATGACTACCCATTAACAGACTTAGTAGAGCGTATTGACTGGACCCCATTTTTCCGTAGCTGGGAGTTACACGGGCATTTCCCGCGTATTTTAGATGACGAAATCGTCGGTGAAGAAGCGCGTAAACTATTTAGTGACGGTAAAGCGATGCTAAAAAAAATCATCGACGAAAAGTGGCTCACCGCTAAAGCCGTCATAGGTCTGTTTCCAGCCAACACGGTTAACCATGACGACATTGAACTGTACACCGATGAGTCGCGCAGCGAGCTTGAACTCACCACGCACCACCTGCGGATGCAAATAGAGCGTGTCGGCAACGACAATTTCTGCCTAGCTGACTTTGTCGCACCAAAATCGTCTGGCGTGGCCGACTATATGGGTGGTTTTGCAGTCACCACCGGGCATGGAATCGACAAGCACATTGCTCGCTTTGAAGCTGACCATGATGACTACTCTGCCATTATGGTTAAATGCTTAGCCGACCGGTTAGCCGAAGCCTTTGCCGAACGGATGCACGAACGCGTGCGTAAAGAATTTTGGGGTTACGCCGCCGACGAAGCGCTCGATAACGAGTCACTTATACGCGAAAAGTACAAAGGTATTCGACCAGCGCCTGGTTACCCAGCGTGCCCAGACCATACAGAAAAAGGCTTGCTGTGGGATCTACTCAAACCAGATGAAACCATCGGCCTTAACATCACCGAAAGTTACGCCATGTTCCCTACCGCCGCGGTATCGGGTTGGTACTTTGCCCACCCTAAATCACGCTACTTTGGGGTTACTAATATTGGCCGCGATCAAGTTGAAGACTATGCCGCACGTAAGGGCATGAGTATTGAAGAAACTGAACGTTGGTTAGCACCTGTACTTGATTATGATCCTGAGTAACTTTGAAGGTTAGGTAGAGTCGACTTTAGTTTATATAAAGTCGACTTTTGCTTTCAGCGGCAGGCTAGTTACAGGCTCAAAAAGTTAACCGGAGTAATACGACTAGAGGGAGTTAATTATCCCTTAGCAGCAAAAGATTCATGATAGGTCACGTAACCTTTCGGGCAAGCACCTTGAAGTAACAAGGCTTGAAAATATTCAGCAGGCACATCAGCCAAAAGCAAACCTGCTTTAGGTTCAAAACCAAAGCGACCATAAAAATGAGGGTCACCAAGTAATACACAGCCATTAGCGTTGCGCTTTGTTAACGCTTCAATTGCGGCATGCATTAGCTCAGTCCCCACCCCTTTACCTTGCTCAGTTGGCACCACTGAAATTGGCCCCAAACCATACCAATTGTGTGCACCGTCAGAGATAGTCACTGGCGACAAAGCAACATGCCCCACGATGTTACTGTTGAGTTCAGCAACAAGTGAAATAGAAAGCGCCTTGGAGGCCCTTAACGCATCGATAATAAATTGTTCAGTATGGTCGGTGTGGGGGGCATTGAGAAATGCGGCAGTAGTAACGTCATGAATGCTTTGAATGTCACCCGATTTTTCTAGCCGAATATTAATAGACACAGTTACATCTCCACCTCTGCTAGCCTAGTCAATAGCCGCAGTCTTGTTTGAATTTAAATTAAGTATTACAGGAACGTACAGCCAACGGTATTTTATCCGATATGTTTTAGATAAGCAGCGCTAGATACCCTAGCATTGGCAAAAGATTCTAGAATTCGTTGCCTAGAATTACCTCGCCTTGATCAACTCGTCAGATCACGGACTACCCTAGCCTGCTCATTGCTCAATAAATACAATATGTCGATGGGTGTGATACATAAAGTGAAGCAATTTATGATGACAAAACAGAGTAAATTTCTTCTGCTATTAAAAAAACTTCTTCAATGCTACAAAACCACCATGACGAACTGCTGAACGAAACAAGCCCATAACCTGCTTAACACTTCATTTTCAGGAAACATTTATTTTCCTGACAACATCCTAGTGATAAATGTGATTTTGCCCGCCATAAAATAACGACATTTGATTTAGATTTACGCTAACTATGTAGCGACAACTTTTGCGATGAATAGCTACATAACTCATTAATAAATAATTGCTATAAAGGATATTAGACATGTTTAAAAAAGCAGTATTAGGGACGGTTTTAGCGATTGTGGCTGGCGGTGCTTGCGCAGGTTCTTTTGACGTTAATGAACTTAAAACACTTAAAGTTCACAGCTATATTTCCGACAAAGGTTCTAACTCACATATTCTTGAAGGCGACAAAAAACTCGTTTTGCTCGACTTCAGCTCAGATCCTGTATCAGCAAAAGAGTTGTCTGATTACATTGCCAAACTAGACAAACCAGTTAGCAAAGTGATTGTGTCGCATGTACACCCAGACGGCCCTCACCACGCAGCGGTTCCGGCATCAGCGGCATATGCACCTATCTATACGTTTATCGACACCAAAGCCCAATTAGAAAAAGCAGGCTTACATAAAAACACCACCATTAACCCTATCGCAGTGGGCAAACTCACTGTTGCAGGTGTAGAAGTTGATATCACTAAAGGCGCACAAGGCACGGTGAAACTAAGCTCAGTAGAAGAAGGGTTATTGTGGAGCCATCACAGCATGTACATTGGTTTCCACATGCCTGATATCAGTGGTAAATATGTACAAATGCTTAACGAGTACAGAAAAGCAGATTACCAACTATATATTGGCGGACACGGTCTTGCTGCTGGCGCTGATGCACCTGATATTTTCGAGAAGTACCAAAAAGATTGTGCTAAAGCCATTGCTTCATCTAAAACAGCTGAAGAAGCAAAAGAAAAAATTGTGGCTAAATACGCTAATTGGCATGGTGGCTTTATGCTAGATATGATTCTACCTTACGCTTACAAAGGTAAGTAAAGTTAAATAAAAGACTTACAGAGCGTCTAAACACGGTTTAGGCGCTCTTTTTATTACTCCAATATGCACCAACCACCTCGACTAGCAACTAGCAACTAGCCAGCAGCCAAACCCACTCAGTCACCAAGCCTTGGTTACAATTACAGTAATAAATTAAAGCTCACTGCCGCCAATTAACCTAGCGGTAATGGTTCACTATAGCTCTGCTGCGCGATGAATAGCCAAACAAAAACAGGTCGCGACTGTGCTACCTGTTTTATGCGAATAAGTCTTTATAATTTGTTAGTTAAACCTTGCTACCCAACATGCGTTTAAGCGTGCCATCTTTATCAATAATATGATGTTTCAGCGCGCCCACAACATGCAGCAATACCGCAAAAATAACAATATACCCGATGGCGTAATGTAGTACATGCGCAGCGGAGTATAGCGCCTCACTGTGAGCCAAGGCGCTGCGCGGGTTGTTAGGGTCGACATTTCTGGCCACTAATTCAACACCGAAAACCACGACACCATGGCCACCAACAGAGGAATTTAAAAAACCAGTAATAGGCATTAAAACAGTACCAACAATTAACACCCAATGAATAATTTTAGCTGTTATGTGTTCTAAATGACTGTATTGGCTCACTGGGGTTGGCCAACCATTCTTACTCCGCCAAATCACCCTTAAAATGACCACAAAAAAGATTATCACTCCGAATGATTTATGCCATGAAAAAAGCCCGTAATTTTCAGTTTGAACCATCACCACGCCCATTGCGAGCAGCGCTACCATGGTGACACCTACAACCCAATGTAGTAATAATGTCATCGGGCTAAATTGACTTGCCGTATCTTTTTTCATCATAATCATCCGTGTTGTTATTTAAGAAGTAACAGCTATTGACTGACTGCCCCCCAAAAGGCCTTGGTTATTTTATCATCATTTACCGCAAACCGATAACGCTAATCCACAACAAAATTGTGGTTAATTACAGCGACTTTACAGCAATAAAAACCTTGGCATTAGGCCCTAAAAAAGCTCACAAAGTTGAGGCGTTATTCCATCAATTTAATCAATGAGATTTTGTTAACTAGATCGCTAAAATATTGCCCTAACCCCCTTTGTTAAAATCCACAATCCTGTAATGTGAGTGATTGAAACATTCTAAATTTCTGTTCACTATTCAGGGGTACTTATGTTAAATGAGAATCATGCGCTTATTTTCGACTTCCCAGAATTTAAGCAAGACATTGTTTATTTGAACCATAAAGACGAAGCATTTCAAACCTTATCCAAGCAATACCACCTATTAGATTATGAAATTCGCCAACTAGAAATTGATGGCAGCCCGACCGACGATGAACACATGCATCAGCTAAAAGTTCAGCGCGCCAATTTAAAAGATGTACTGTTTCAAAAACTAAAAGAACATCACGCTTAAATATCAGCTCAAGTTAAAGTTGTATTGCCATTCACCGCTGCTAACACCTGTTAGTGCGATTGGCAAAGCTAAAAGCTCAGTGGCCAGCCTTAATTTACTAAATCTGGCCATTAAGCTTATAGTAAAGCGAACATTTTTTACGTAAGTTGCTACCAATAACACCGGTTAAGCGACCTCGCTTATATCACCCCCGAACCAGCCCTGAACCACACAACTTTCATGCAAAAAGTCTTAATATTAACGCTATCGACTCGTTCCTAAATATAAAGGCGCCCCCAACCAACCTTACCCCATAAAAAATGGTAGCAGGACGGCTGAATAAACTTAGCAACGACAAACTAGCGGTAAGCATTGCGCTGCTATTTTTACTATTTTTAAAAAATGTGATCTACGCCCCTTTGTTTGAGCGCACACTTGTACGCATAATAGGGTATTAGCAAATTTGACTATTGGAGTTCGCAATGCAACATACAGATTGCCCACAGTGCAGCAAAAAAATCGACCTGAATTTACTGACCTGCCCCCAATGTCATGCTGCACAAGGGTTAGAAGCTTTATCTGGGGTCGATCCAGATATTCGTATTAAAAACCAGAAACTTGCTGTCTTGTTTAGCGTCCTATTCGGCGGGCTTGGTATGCACAAGTTCTATTTAGGTCGACACCTAGAAGGTAGCTTGTACTTAATTTTTTGCTGGACACTTGTACCTGTTGTTATCGGCTGGGTCGATGCCGTACGCACATTGAAAATGAGTGCGTTTAATTTTGAGCAGCGCTATTGTCGCCGAGTTCGTCAGCAATACTGCTAATGCAGCGAGCACAAACCAGTCGCTAATTAATAAAAAAAGCATCAAGCTAAGTTTGATGCTTTTTTTTATGGCTAAATGTCAGTAACGCTGTGTAAAAAAGGGCTGGCATGCCACTTTAAATTGTTCCGCCTTCAGATATTTATCTTTCTATTAGTGGCTCGATATTACTGCTAACACCATCACTTAACCGAAACCAGCCTGCAATAGAAAAACGATCACGCCTGGCGGCCAGCACTTCGTGGGGAAACTGCTCACTTAAAAAAACCACCACAGTACCAAAGCCCGGTGTAACGCTTATTACATGGTCATCTTTGCCGGCTGATGTTGACTGTTGATTAACATACAGCACCAGTTCACCGCCATCGTCTTTTGACCAATATTGGTTTAGGTAAACCACCACCGACAAGATTCGATTACCCTCACCCACAAATGCGTCTTTATGCTTTTTGTAAAAGTCACCTTTAGCGTAATGAGCAAAATGGCTTTCAAATGAAAACAGCCCTAAAAATAGCGTGCGGTTTAAAAATAATTGTAGCGATTGGGTCCAGTCTAACCACGCTTTTCCGGCCGCGTCATCTCGATTAATCCAACTTATGGTGTCGGTACGTACAACATCATTAATACTGTGCTCTGCACCGCGACCAATACCAGCTCGCTTAAAATGCGATGTGGGCATGGTGGCAATATGGGTTGCTAAGAGTTGAGATAAGTCGGCAGGCAGCGCCGCGGGGATAATACTAAAGCCATTCGTTGCAATGCCATCGGCTATCGATGTAAACAGCGCATTGCAGTCATCAGCGTGAGCGGCGCTAGGCGCAATCAAGTAGAGCCAATCTTAGTTGTTAACATTGTTATGCCATTTTAATAAACACAGACCACCAGCATACAGTAGTTGTAATGATTAGCCCGGTTTAATAACTGAGCAATAAATACTGCCAATAACTAAACCACACATGCAGCGCTTGTATGTACCGCCAAACCTACGTACCGCAGTAAGTGGTGAAGGCTCCAAAACTTGCGGGCGCAGGCAGGCTGTAATCATCTTTACCCACTTGAGGGCTATAGGGCTGGGCAAGCACGGCAAGTAATGCCTCAAATGGCACGTAATCATTATGCTGCTCTGCCGCTTCAATGGCGGCCTCTACCTGATGATTACGAGCAATATAGATGGGGTTGACCGCATCCATCATCTTCGCGCGTTTGGTAGGTGGTATTGGCTCCTGCTCAAGCCTGTTCAGCCACGTTTGTTTCCATTTAATAAACAGTGCAGGGTCTGTAAATAAGTTGTCGGCGTCACTGCCAGCTTGCGTTAGAGCAACCGCCAACTGACGAAAAAGCTGAGTGTAGTCAACATTTTGGGACTGCATTGATGCTAGCAACTGCTCACACAGTGCCTCGTCACCGTCTGCTGCGGTTGTTAGCCCCAATTTAGCCCGCATGCCATTAAGCCAGTGCAGTTTAAAAACCGGCCAAAACCCTTTAACAGCCTCGGTAGCTGCTGCAATGGCGGCGTCGGTGTTGTCGCTAATAAAAGGCAATAGCGTTTCAGCAAAGCGCGCTAAACCCCATTGGGCCATTGCGGGCTGATTACTGTAGGCGTAACGCCCCTCTTGATCGATAGAGCTAAATAACGCATTGGCGTCATAATGGTCCATAAATGCGCAGGGGCCATAGTCAATGGTTTCGCCGCTGATGGTCATGTTATCGGTGTTCATCACGCCATGCACAAAGCCAACTAACATCCATTGCGCTATGAGCTGCGCTTGTTTGTCGCGTACTGCAATAATGAGGTCGAGGTAAGGTTGAGCACTTTGCTTTAGGGCTGGGTAATGCCTTGCAATCGTATAATCTGCCAACTGCTTAAGCTTATCTTGTTCACCTTGAGCGGCAAAAAACTGAAATGTACCCACCCGAATATGGCTAGCAGCAACACGGGTTAACACCGCCCCTGGTAAATAGCGCGTTCGGTATATGGGTTCGCCCGTTGCCACCACGGCTAGTGCGCGTGTAGTGGCAATTCCCAACGCATGCATCGCTTCACTAAGTACATATTCACGTAAAATAGCCCCCAGCACAGCCTTGCCGTCGCCACCACGTGAAAACGGCGTTCGACCCGAACCTTTTAGCTGAATATCTTGCCGAGCATCGCAGGTATCTACCACCTCACCTAGTAGCAAGGCGCGGCCATCGCCCAGTTGCGGGCTAAAGCCACCAAACTGATGCCCAGCATAAACTTGTGCGATAGGAGTTGCACCGACTGGCACTTCGCTGCCAGAAAATACTTGAGCAAGTTGCTCGGCGTTGGTGTTGCTCATACCAAGCTGTTTAGCTAATGGCTGATTGAGTTTAATTAGCACTGGCGCGGGGGCTTTGTCGCCTTCACACGCGACATAAAACTCCTGCAACTGTTTGGCATAACTGTTATCAAAGCTAAAACCTAAGGCAATTTGCTGCGTGCTCATTGGCATTCCATGGGGTTGTTCGGCATAAGTGTTACTTTATCGCACTTGCCGACAAATAGTGAGCTATCTCACAAAAACCTCAGGTACCTTTCGGTATTAGCTATAACCTAAATGCCCAAAGAACACGTGTATAGGTTCACGTAAGCCGTCTGTATGTGCGCCGGCTGCCACTAAAATACGTCGTGGTGGCGCATATATTGTTTAGGCGACTTGCCTAATGCCTTTTTAAAAAAGGTGATAAACGCGCTTACCGATTCATACCCCAGCTGCTCTGCAATCAGTTGCACTGACTGGCCGCTCGCCAATTTTTGTAATGCCAATACAATATGTAACTGTCCGCGCCAACGCCTAAATGTTAGCCCAACGTCCTGTTTTATTAAGCGCGCTAATGTACGCTCGCTCATCGCATTTGCTTTGGCCCATTGCGCCACAGTGCGCCTGTCGCCTGGGGTATTAACCAGCTTTGAGGCTATCGACTTTAGCCGCGGATCAGCCGGAATAGGAAAGTTATATTGCTCGGTTGGCATAAGCCTTAGTTGGTCAACTAACACTTTTACCAGATTAGCCGTTGAACTGTCGAAGGCGTAGCGTTGATCTTGCTTGGTTAAATGAACGATTAGCTCTCTGACCAGTGGCGATATGGCTAACGTGCAACTATTTGCTGGCATACCATCAATATCGGGATCGACGAATAACATGCACACCTGGGCATTACTGGATACCACATTGGTATGTAGTTGATGGCTAGGGATCCACACCGCACAGTTTGGTGGCACCATCCAAATAGCGTCATCAATAACACATTTCACAAAGCCACTAAGCGCCACCACTAACTGGCACTTGTGGTGCCGGTGGAGCGGAGTTTCGGCTTCACGGTCGCTGACCGACATGCGTATTGCAACGACTTTTTGGATATAAATGTCGGCGTCAAAGATAGAGCTTGCAGTAGTTTCCAATAATTTGGCCGCTTTTAGTGATAAAAAGTCACTATATCTCAATTCAGCAGCAAAAATGAAGCGTAATCTATTCGCTCGCCATTTTTGCTCATATAATTACAGGATCCTAATTAGTGACCACGTTATCGACCTCTCGCTTCGCCAGTAGTGCTTGCTTATTACTAGGCATTTTTTTAATCGCAATGAATCTTCGCTGCCCTCTGACCGGTATTGGGCCGTTACTCGATATTATTCGAGTTGAACTTGATTTGTCTGCGACTCAGGCGGGAATGATTACGACACTGCCACTGCTGACCTTTGCTTTTTTCTCGCCTATCGCCTCAACCATTGGCCGACGCTGCGGGCTTGAGCATACTTTAATGCTGTCACAAATATTGATTATTGCCGGCTTAATGGCACGTTCTATGGGCTCAACAGCGGCGTTATTTTCAGGTACCGTGATTATCGGCGCTGGTATCGCGCTCGGTAACGTATTATTACCTAGCTTAATGAAACGAGACTTTCCAACTAAAATCAGCACCATGACCTCGCTTTACGTACTCGTTATGGGTGTTGGCTCGGCGATAATTGCGGCCATATCACAGCCTTTAGCGACATTTGCCAACACCTTGAGTATTAGCGTTATGCCCAGCTGGGCTTTCTCGCTGGTTAGTGTGATTATTTTTCCAATTCTAGCGGTATTGGTGTGGTTGCCCCAAATGCGCAACCACACTCCCCCAACTAAAGACACTGCCGAAATGGACAGCCATAGCTACCTATGGCGTAATATCGACGCATGGCACATGACCCTATTTTTAGCACTAAATTCGTTTTTGATTTACATCTTTATTAGCTGGTTACCCACCATATTAGTTGAGCAAGGCTATAGCCATCATGAGGCAGGGGTGATCCACAGCCTGTTTTTACTGTTCACCGCAGTCCCCGCAATAGTGCTCATTCCGTTGATGAAAAAACTCAGCGACAAGCGCATGTTGAGCTTAAGTTTACCGTTAATGATGGTCATCGGTTTAGTCGGCTTAAATGTCGCTCCGTCGGCTGCGATTGTTTGGGCAATGATTTGCGGGTTCGGCTCTGGCGGCGGCTTTATTGTGGCACTAGCAATGATAGGTTTACGTACCGAAACGCCGCATCAAGCGGCTGCGTTATCGGGTATGTCACAATTTTTTGCGTATATTTTTGCTGCAACAGGGCCAATCTTAATGGGCGCGATACATGAGCATTACGGCGACTGGCATGTTGTGTTAACTCTAAGTGCTTTATTGGCGCTAACTTGCTGCGCCTTTGCCGTACTTGCGTCTAAAAGCAGTATCGTTTCATCAAGGTCCATACAAAAACCATTGGTATCGACGGCGATGGTCGAAGACTAGAATTTGGGTCAAAAAAAAGAGAAGCACTTAGGCTTCTCTTTTTTTTACTCATCAAACCAACAGCCTATTACGCCAGCAGTAAAAAACCGACACACGCAAATGCAGCCGCTATTAGCGCATAAGGTAACTGCGTAATCGCATGGCTAACTAAATTACAACCCGAACCTTGCGCTGCCAACACGGTGGAATCGGAGTAAAAACACGCCTGACTGCCGAACGATGAAGCCGATAACAACGCACCAATCACTAATGGAATATTGGCATCGACCGCGCTAGCCAATGGCATTACGATAGGAATTGATACAGCAAAAATACCCCAGCTTGAGCCGGTGGCAAACGCCAACAACGACATACTTAAAAATACCACCGCTGGTAACAGTTGTGGGGTCATATATTGGCTTAAACTGCCAATAACAAACTCAGGCAGCATTAGCTTGTCGCATACATCTTTAAAGATAAACGCCGCAACCACGGTGCCAATAGCTGGCAGCATATTTTTAAAGCCATCTATCATTTGTTCCATCATTTCTGACAGTGGCATCAATTTTTGTAAACCGTAATAAGGCAAGGTAACCGCAAGTGTTGCAATAAGCCCTTTGAGCACATCAATGTCGAAATAAAGCGTAAAACCGACCAGAAGAAAAATAGGCACAAAAAAGTTATGTAGCTTGCCACCATGGTCGGCATTGTTAAACTCACCTTCAATCGCTTTAAGTGCGTATTCATCTGAGGTGTGCACCTCATCAAAATCAGTTTGTGCAAGTGCAGGCTTACCTTGCAAGGCTGCCTGCTGGGCTTTTTTCATTGGTCCAAACGCTGGCACAATGCCTAAAATAACCAATAACACCATCGCGACGGTTAACCATGCATAAAGCATATAGGGAATGGCTTGCATATAAACTGCAATGCCTTGCCCTTCGGCAGCGACTCCGTTATCGACCAGTAGCCCGCCAAAAAATACCGCCCAAGTAGACAAGGGAACCAGCACACAAATTGGTGCTGCGGTTGAATCAACCACATAGGCTAGCATTTCACGCGACACTTTAAATTTATCAGTCACGCGTTTCATCGTTGAGCCAACGGTTAGCGCATTAAGGTAATCATCAATAAAAATGATTAGACCTAAAATCAACGTCATAAATAGAGACGACTTTTGTCCCTTGGCAAATTTAAGCGCGTAGCGACCAAAGGCCATTGAGCCACCGGTTTTTACCAGCAACGCAATTAACGCGCCGAAACCACCACAGACTAAAATTAGCCAACCGATGGTTTCATCACTCATCACCGATAGCGAAGTATCAGCAAAATTGGTCAGCATATTTGCGCTGTCATACATCGCAAGGCCAACTAATGCACCAATAATTAAAGAAAGGATTGGACGGCGAAGCATAATCGCTAACACCAAAACCACCACAGGTGGGATAAGACTTAAGGCTGTCGGTTCAGACATGCGCTAGGGCCCTTATAACAAAATGCCAAATGGCAAAATTATCTTAAAAACTCATTCATAAATTGCCGAGTTCAGTTGCTGCTTCTACCCTTGAGATAACTATTGATATCTTGGGTTTACCTGTCTAATTTGCAGGCTGAGGAAAAACATCGCGCAGAAAATAATCCTCAATGGCTTTGGAGTCAATCAATATTATAGTCTGGGCTGCACTTTTTAAAATATCGCAGTGTTAGCTCAGCATATTACGGTGTAACAACTTAAATAAACTGCCTCTAAACTAGGCCGTTAATGGCTAAACTTATTCGCTATCATCGGCCTTAGAAATATAAATCCGACTCGGATCATTACCCCATAGTTGTATGATTTTTCTAGTTTTACTTTTATTCCAAAAACATTTACCAAATAAGATAATTCCTGCGCCCTCAAAATCGCGGCGCTCGGCTAAACCAAAACCCGAAATAAGCTCGCGAGAAAACTTATCAATGGGGATCCCCACGGCTTTGGTCTCAGCTGGGTTTAACCATAGCCGTTCTTTGTCGGTGTGCGATATGGTGCCCCAATACATTCGCGGCGCCCCATTTTCTGTTGGCTCGGCATCGACAAAATTTACAAATAGGTTTTTAGCTCGCCAGCGGTATTTGTCATCGGTGTAAACCCACAACTCTGAGGTGGCCAAATCGCTACCACGCAGCAAGCTGTGTAATAGCTTTTCTAGCCCTTGGGTTGCAATACGCGCAGGCTTATCGTCTTGCTTAACTGGCGCTGTGGTGTTTGCCTGCGAAGGCTTATTAAGAGTTGCTGCACCGCGCTTGGCCTCAGTTTTAGCGGCAAGCGGCGGGCGCTGACTTAAGAAGGGCGCACGGCTAAAGTCGATGATCATTGCATCGCTGTCGACCACCAGCTGATTAACTTCTAACGCGTGTTGCTCTTCACGGGTTTTGGCGGCAGAGGGCTTAAACTCAGCGCAATCGGCTTGATGATAGCGCGAGCCAAAACAGGCGGCTTTGCCGTCTTTAGATGCCTTACGATAATAAGCTTTACCCGCGCAAGCTGGGCACACCAATGTTTGCCGATATTTTTCAATATCGTCAGCAGGCAGTTTTTGAAACTTAAATACCGAATAGGTTACGGGCTGAGTTTCATCATATTGGCAAATTGCGTCAAGCATGCTTTCTCCTTTAAGCCTGCAGCTATAATAAGCATCTGTTCTATTTGTACAATATCTAACAGCTGGCATTAACAATAGTACTGTAAATTATCAATGTTAGCTGATGTTATCGCGCCTTAATGCACTGCCATTGCGCCAGCCAAAGCGCGACAATTTACCATGTTCGTTGTGTGTAAAGCGTCATTACCGGTATAGCAATACACGCAAGGCTTGCTTTAGCGCTTAAGTAGGCCAACTAAAAGCCTTCGCGTGTTTAAGAAACAGGCGTATACTGCCAGCCTAGTTCACGGCTACGCCACAGCTAGCAGTGAGCAAGCAGCACTAACAATCGCGCATCAATTTAAGGAGCCACATATGGCCAAACCTAGTAAGCAGCCCACTCTCGAACATGACACCGGCCGAGGAGTGATAAAAGATAACGCACTAAAAGCCATTGTTACCAGCAGCCTATTTAGAACTCGCACCGAGAAACCTAAAAAAGGTAAAGGGTCTTACAACCGCAAACAAAAGGGGCAAAAGCTGAAGGGCTTTGCCCCTTTTGACTTCCTAACCCCCGCCTTTAATTAGCCATAGCCGCGCAACTTTTTACACTCGCCATAACTGCACCAACCTCTGCCTAAATTAACGTTGTTCAGCCCTTTGCTATTGACTGCGACGTTCAATAAATAGACTATTCATCTTTACCAAAAGCACACTAAGCTTGCCAATACGCGCTGTTTTAAGTGCACATAATAACGAGCTTAATAACTTAGCACGCTACCTCGCAGATAATTTGGCATTGCTGCTGCGTAGTCAATTGGCAGCGCGATCTTTTGCCACCCAACGCTTTCAATGTGACCGTAAATATTGGCGGTGCAAGTCATCCCTTATTTGCTCAGCTATATCAGTGGGACATTTACCGTTGCTGTGGCCATAATTGCTCGGTCGCGATAACGGGTAAACAATAAATACCAGGAACGTTGAAATGCCAACAACCGTAATACCTAAGATGATCCCGCCTGCATTTTTGGCGGTCGTACTAATTTGGTCGACCACACCGCTCGGCATTGTTTGGAGCAGTGAGTCTGTGCACCCAACCATGGCCGTATTACTGCGAATGATGATTGCGTTAACCTTGGGGTCATTGATTATATTAAGTTGCCGAATTCGGTTACCGTGGAGCAAAACTGCCAGACACCTTTATGCGGTGTCTTCAATAGGAATTGTTGGTGGCATGCTATTAAGCTATTTTGCCGCGCGTTACTTACCCTCGGGCACGATGTCGTTACTCTTTGGATTATCGCCGTTAATATCTGGCTTTTTAGCGCAAAAATTATTGGGTGAACCTAAATTTGGGCCTTTGCGGCTTGTTGCCTTCGCCGTTGCATTTTTGGGGCTGGGTATTGTGTGCTCAACAAAACTAGCTATAGCGAGCGACAGCTGGATGGGTTTGGTATTGGTGTTAACGGCGGTCTGTTTATTTAGCTTAAGCGGTGTATTGGTTAAAAGAGTCAACATCAACATTCATCCGCTGGCCAGCACAGTGGGCGCTTTGCTTTACTCAACGCCAATGTTTGCTCTAGCGTGGCTACTATTTGACGGCACCTTACCCATTAACACATGGCAGACACGTTCGCTGTTAGCGATTACTTACTTAGGGGTGTTTGGTTCACTGATTGGGTTTATCGGTTACTTCTATATTTTGCAGCACCTCAAGGCCAGCACTGTTGCATTAATCACCCTGATCACACCGGTGTTTGCAATGATGCTCGGAGCACAGCTCAATGATGAAGCCATAACCCCAACATTAATCATCGGCGCGGGTTTTGTCATCACCGGCCTAGCCTTGTATCAATTCGGCGACCGATTAGCCAGCACAATACTCACCCGCAAGCCCAACTAAACGCAAACGTAAGTAAGTACCAACTTACCCTTAACAACCTTTAACAGCGTTTACTGATACGTTGTACCTTGGTGCTTTAACCAACCACCAATATGACGCCCTCGAGGATCATGGTGAGTCCAGTGCACAACGCCGCCACGGTTGTTGTATTCATACTCTCCATAAAAAGACACGCTATCGCCCACTTTTAGGCTATCTATTTTTGGCGCTAAATCAATATTATGCGCAATAAGCACCGTTTGACCACTCGACAACCGCACAATAAAGCGTTGGTGGCGACTGCCTATATTATCGTCGGCGAGCACTTTACTCACCACACCTGTACTTTGCACTTGTAAGCCACTTTGCTGCTTAGCAAATGCCTGACTTATCGACTCATCATTGGCTGCAACAGCATCGTTAATTAGCGCAAATGATGCCGAGCTTGCAACCGAATTAGCAGTATATACACGGTTGTAAGCAAAGCTCGCTGCAGCTAACACTAACAACATGATGACGATACGAAATAAAATGCCTTTTACTGGGTTTGCTGGTGACATCACTTTTGCTCCATAAGGGCTTACACCAATGTTCATGCATCAGTATACGTTAAGCAATCTATTTTAACGCCGTTATTGGTATCGAAAGCGGCCAGCTTGTAGTTAAGCCTTGTTCGGCACGTTAAATGCTAGAAAAACACCTGATAAAGTATCGCCAAGCAGCAATAACTTATTCCAACAACGGCTGGCATGATCCCCATTGCAAACCCTGGCGCTCGCCATAACACGTTATGCTTATAGGCCACCCAAAATAGAATTCGCCCCACAACAAACAGAGCAGAATATATAGGTAGTAAACTTAAGTATGTATAGGGAAGCAGCACCGATAATGCCAATGTGTTTAAGGTAAATATAACCAGTTGTTCATGAGTATTGGATAACACTCTGAGGTCAATTTCCATCGAGTTTGAGCTGGCTACAACATCGACTGGATTTTCAGATGGGTTTCCATACCGCTGCGCCCCCACTCTAATAATCGTAATTAAGAAAAATGCCGCGGGGAACACCAAACACGAAAAGCCAAGCTTGATTCTATCGAACAATTCGACTTCATCAACAAATTTAGGCGCCAGCATATACAAAATGATAAATAATAGTAGCGTGCTAATTGCACCGATCTTCATTCCCATTTTCACAACTTGGTTGTTATCTACCTGAGACATAATGCTTACTCCTAATGTCATAAGGGTCGCCAACGCGGACTAATTTTTTGGGGAATAACACCTCAAGCCACGGCGCGCGTTAGTGCATCCTGCTACGAAGTGCCGTTACAGCCTTGAGCTGTTATATGTTAATACACCGTTTTTGCTGCTTGCTTAGAAGGCGTTTTCATCGCACTCGAATAACCCGAACCAATGGAGCCTCTCGTTCATCGTCATACCGCCAATATCACAAATTGCTGTAGCAATAAAACAAGACCACAGCTTATAAAAGCGGTTAAGCGTTACTTTATGGGTTAACCCAAATTTGCCGAAAACCAGGGCATAAAATACAGCTTAAAAAAATACCAATGACCATAGACTAGCCATTGTTAATCAACAACATAACGCCCTCAAAACCAAACAGCAATACACGAATGCCCTTTCGTTTGATGCAGAACAATGTTTAACATACTGATAAGTAAATTTGATGTGGTGCTTAGGTATTGAATTCAAATCCAATACTAAATGAGTGGTGTTTGGTGGGAAGTGCCAAAGCTTAATAGAAATACTTGTTAATCAGGAAGCTAAATTACAACAAATAGCAGCTGTGGTTCCAATTGCCTGCGGCAGCTGTATGTGCAGATACTGCTGAGGCACGCTGTTCGTCATCCATGACCGCTCTGCGGTTTCATCCTTGAAACCAAAGACCTCAGCCGCATCTACACTGGGTTAGAAAAGCACAAGCTTTTGACATTTGAGTTTTAATTTAGAACATCAAACGTAACTATTAACTCAGGCTTACAGAAAACACCAATTTCCCCTCGGAATCTTTCGCTTTTCAGAAAATTTCGTCGGGGCGCTGCGGGATTTCCAAAAGGGGGACAAGCGCTTTCCCCCTTTTTGGTCGGGTGTGGGCGAAGCGCCACGACTTTGACTTTGATTGTTTACTTGGAAGCCAAATTACAACAAATAGCGTCTGTGGTTCCAATTGCCTGCGGCAGCTGTATGTGCAGCAGCGCCAGTGACACGCTGCAAGTCCAACCATGAGAGCTCAGCCATGAAAGCTCGGCCATAACCTCCATGTTATGGACGGCCGCAGCTGCACTGGGTTAGAAAAGCACAAGCTTTTGGAATTTGAGTTTTAATTTAGAACATCAAAACGTAACGATTACTTCAGGCTTGCAGAAAACACCAACTTCCCCTCGGAATCTTTCGCTTCTCAGAAAATTTCGTCGGGGCGCTGCGGGATTTCCAAAAGGGGGACAAGCGCTTTCCCCCTTTTTGGTCGGGTGTGGGCGAAGCGCCACGACTTTGACTTTGACTTTGATTGTTTACTTGGAAGCTAAATTACAACAAATAGCACCTGTGGTTCCAATTGCCTGCGGCAGCATATGTGCAGATACTGCTGAGGCACGCTGTTCGTCATCCATGACCGCTCTGCGGTTTCATCCTTGAAACCAAAGGCCTCAACCGCATCTACACTGGGTTAGAAAAGCCGAACTTTTAGCATTTGAGTTTTTATTTAGAGCATCAAACGTAACTATTAACTCAGGCTTACAGAACACACCAACTTCCCCTCGGGATCTTTCGCTTTTCAGAAAATTTCGTCGGGGCGCTGCGGGATTTCCAAAAGGGGGACAAGCGCTTCCCCCCTTTTTGGTCGGGTGTGGGCGAAGCGCCACGACTTTGATTTTAATTGTTTACTTGGAAGCTAAATTACAACAAATAGCAGCTGTGGTTCTAATTGCCTGCGGCAGCATATGTGCAGATACTGCTGAGGCACGCTGTTCGTCATCCATGACCGCTCTGCGGTTTCATCCTTGAAACCAAAGGCCTCTACCGCATCTACACTGGGTTAGAAAAGCCGAACTTTTAGCGTTAGTGTTTTTAACTAGGAATAAAAACACACGCCAAGCCATTCGACTGCAGCAGTGCTATCTCGGTGCTCCATCAATATCACGATGACCAATTAAACGCCCAAGGAATGCTGATAAACCAATTGTTTTACGAATATTTTCAGCCCAGAAACCACCGAGAATAAAGCCGATTAAAGTAAAAGTAGGAATGGCTAAATCGCTTAATTGACCAGAAAAATTGAACTTTACGAATACTCCAACAATTAAACCTAAAAGTGTTGGAGAAAATGCCACTGAGAGCCATAAAAGAGATTGTACAAATAGTGCTACGATTTTCATTGATACTCCTTTTCAACGATTAACGGCTAACTAAAACAATAATTCAGCCATTGTTAATCAATAACATAGCGAACTTTAAAACAAACAGCAATGCACGAATGACCTTCGCTTGATGCAGAACAATGTTTGACCATGCTGCAAGTGGATTTTTAGCTAGAGCAGCGCTTCCCCCCTTTTTTGTCGGGTGTGGGCGAAGCGCCACGACTTTTACTTTGATTTTGATTGTTTACTTGGAAGCTAAATTACAACAAATAGCACCTGTGGTTCCAATTGCCTGCGGCAGCTGTATGTGCAGCAGCGCCAGTGACACGCTGCAAGTCCGTCCATGGAAGCTCGGCCATAACCTCCATGTTATGGACGGTCACGGCCGCAGCTGCACTGGGTTAGAAAAGCCTAACTTTTAGCATTTGAGTTTTTATTTAGAGCATCAAACGTAACTATTAACTCAGACTTGCAGAAAACACCAACTTCCCCTGGGATCTTTCGCTTCTCAGAAAATTTCGTCGGGGCGCTGCGGGATTTCCAAAGGGGGGACAAGCGCTTTTCCCCTTTTTGGCTCGATTCTCGATGACAAGAATGGGCGAAGCGCCACGACTTTGACTTTGACTTGGACTTTGATTGTTTACTTGGAAGCCAAATTGCAACAAATAGCACCTGTGGTTCCACTGCCTGCTGCAGACATATGAGCCTGCTATTTAGGATTTAAAAGCGCTAATTTTTGTTGCAATCCATTTGGCCATAATGACTTGTAGGGTTGTAATTGCTCAAACAAGGCAAACAGGCAGTCTAGTGCCACTAGCGCATCTGCAGCGGCATAATCTTGCTGCGCAGCAGTTAAAGGCTCACTTAATGGCCGTGCCCAATTAGATAAGGTAACTTTTTTAGTTTTTGGGATTTTTAGTTTTAATACTGACGCCGTAATTTGTATTGTACCTAATTGTTTGGGGGCGCCAAGATGGTTCATGAGTTCATTAATATCAAGGGTTGGCCCTAAGGTAATATTAAAGTCGCGCTTTAAAGCGCTAATGTCACTGCGCAGCCCAATACCAACCTTAACCGCCGCGGCTCCCTCACCTAATACGTCAGCTAAAGCAGCTTTAAATAGGTCGATATTGGTCTCGACCATTCTAAAAAGGTAACAATGGCTAATCGTGGCGATTTGCACGAGTGAAATAGGGTTGGTATTACGTTGCCCCTTTTGAAAGCTGGCGGCGGTTTCGGTGTCAAACCCAAGCCATGTTTGCGCTTTAATATCACTCATCGCTGCGGCGAGTGAATCAGCAGTGACCACCACAACGGTACGTTGGGCGCCGTCCATTTGCGCTGAAATATTTTTAGCCACCGCAATACTGTAATCATCTAAACGCGCTAATTCACGCTGTTCAAGGCGATAGCCTAGCCGCATCCGCAATTGTAACCAATCAAGCTGCAGCCGATTTTGTTCCGTGGTGATAGCGCTAAAAAAAGCACGTTCGGCGTTGGCCATCGCTTCCATGTAGCCATCACTATTGGCGCCAAGTTCACGCCGAATTGTGTCGACTTTATCGGCGGCTAATCCAAATTTAAATACGCTCATGTGCTCTCTCGTGTTACATAACTCGTCGATAATAGCGCTATGGTGTTATCACAACCAAATACGACTAGCGTTATACCACAACACAGGTGATTAAAATGGGTGATCAACCATCACCCAGCCGTTAGTGGCCTCATCAGAGTGGGCGATGTCAAAGCGGAGCACTATACCTGCGGTTAATGCCCTAAGTGATATGCCATAGTCGAATTTAAGATCCGTCAACAAAGCATTGGCGGTATATTCTGGCGCGACCCGACCCGCTTCAACAAAGCCGACAAGTTGAAACCAATCCAGTCTCAAGAATTTTAGCCAGTTAACATCTTCAATCGGGTTATATTTTAATGTGTAGCGATATTCAGCCGTAGTATAGATGGCGGCTTTATCGTGAAATCTATTTTGGTCAAAACCACGCATTCTAAAAAATCCACCTAAGGTAGCGCCTTCGTTATAGGGAGCATTTCCGCTGACCTGGCGTCCACCTTGATTGTCGTATTCGAGCTCCCATGACGGTGAATATCCGGTCCAGAAGTTAACAGCTAATATTCGCTGACTGGCGTAATCGGACTCGCCAAACGAAAAGTACTTGCTCATATCTAAATTCATAAACGTCCACTGATGGTCAGACTCTAACCATGCGGCGTCATGTGAAACTGAAAAGTATTGGCTGCTACCCTGCGACGGGTTAACAGAAAAGTCAGTGTTGTCGTATAAAATACCCAGCTCTAATGCGTGAATACTGCCGTCTAATTCTGCGTCGTCAAACTCAAAACTTTGGTAACGGTTAAATTGCCTTAACACCACCACTGTCGCGCCGCTTTCAAGCGGGTTCCAGCCTTTGCCGCCACTGGGCGCAGACACCAGCAGTCCATTTTTGAGTTTATACTCAACCATGCCTTTATCTTTAGTTGCACCAATAGGTAATGCGTATTCCAGTTTTATGTCAAACCAATTTGACGAGCCATCTGCCTCGATAAACTGTTCATTGGTTGAATTATTGCTCCCGGGTAATACGGTGCCAGCCGGAATATAACCTTGAGCGCCACCGGTGTAGGCACGTTGTTCAGGGTAATAACCTAAAAAACCGTAAGTACTTAAGAAAAACCGCTCCGTTTTAGGCAACTTAAAGTTCCATACCCCAAGGCCGACACCTTT
Source organism: Shewanella youngdeokensis (assembly GCF_033180165.1). Taxonomy (GTDB): domain Bacteria; phylum Pseudomonadota; class Gammaproteobacteria; order Enterobacterales; family Shewanellaceae; genus Shewanella; species Shewanella youngdeokensis. The sequence goes on along the minus strand of NZ_CP136522.1, from coordinate 717,960 downwards.
ACTTACATCACCACCAAACACGGTGCCGCCAATGGTCATTTGCTCTTGCCCATAGCCCTTAAACATAGCCCCAACACCTAGGTTAAGTCCCATTGAGTCGGTGCTGAATACATAAGGGAGATACAGCTTTTCTTTGACGTTGCTGGGCGTCTCCGCCCTGTTGATAGTGGTTTTAACATTTGCGGCAGGGGCAGCAAGCGCACCGTAAGGGATAACTGCAAACGCTAGCACTACGCCGCATAGGGCACGTGTATTCCTGTTCAATTCCATTTAAAACCTCGGCTCACAAATATTGTTATTCAGGTCAAATTAGATAAAAACGCACTCTTATTATCCTAGACGCGTAAATACCAAAGAGCGAATACCAAAGTGCTTAACACGTTATATTTAATACATTTGCTTGTAAGCGATTGAGTCTCCACTCACGGTACAATTTACCTTATTAATGACTCGCATGTACGCGCTAAAGGTGACTTGCAAACAAGCAACTATACTATTAACACCTTAAATTATGGATCATCACCATGACATTTCACATGCTAAAACCATTACTACTGTGCGGTGTATTATTGTCACCTGGTTTCGTCTACGCTGCCATGCCCGCTGCGGGGACTCATAATGGCCAAGTATCAATTAAAGCAGGCTTAACCATGGCTTGGGATGAATCTAGCCAGCAGTGGCTAACCATTGAAAACTTTTGGCGGCAGTGGGCAAATAGTCGCGGCGGATTAACCTGGCCAGCCAGTGAAACCTACCCACCCTATGAGCAAGTTAAAGAGCAAGATACTTTTTTGGTGCAACTAGATGGCGGTACATGTTTGATGGAGTTTTGGCACCAACGTTGGCGCCGCGCTAATGATGTGCGCCGTTGGGACGATGCGTTTAATCGCTACTCCGCCTGCCCGAAGGTGTTTGACTAATACATGACTTGGCGCTGTAGTTTATGGTTTAGATCATAGGTTTTAATTAAAGCGCCTAACAAGATCACACCTTGAGTCGAAACTTATGATGTCGTATCGATAGTCACGTAGAGTTTATCGCTAATACTGCTCACCCTTTACGTAATTAGCGAACTAGAACACGATGTCTGAATCTTCATTTGAGCGCGCTAAACGCTCATTTTTTGCCGCTATTTGGGCAACGCTAGCCAGCCTGTCTCTGGGGCTGGCTTTTAAAATTTGGCTGGCACAATGGGTGGCAAAAAGCGATCTTGCTCTCTACCATTCTGTGGTTGATATTGTCTCGTTGTCGCTGATTTTTCTTAGCGGCTTTAGGGCATCAATGGTGGTTAATTTTACTCAAACAAAAAATGCCAAAGATATTACTAATGTGTTTCGCTATGCCATGATCCTCATGGTGTTACTAACATGGGGCTTAGTGCTGCCCTATATTAAGCATCAGCTCGACATGGACGTTGAATATATTCAGCTGGTTGGGCTTATTTTTGGGGTTAGTTTGAAGGTGTACTTTAACAGCCAAATTGGCATGTACCGCCTGTACCATATTGCTAACCGAGTGATTTGGATTGAACCTCTAACGCAAATATCTCTATTTTTAACCTGCTATTACGTTTTACAACAAACGGCAATTTCATCGTTATTTTACAGTTTGATTTTAAGCGCCCTAACGGTGGCGGTATATATGTTTATTCAGCGCCGTAAAGAGATAGCCACCACGCCACTGGCACCGATCCACCTAGACCCACAAACCCTAAATTTTGTAAAAAAAAGTCTGATGTCATCACTCGATGTGGGCGCGAGTATTTTAATGACTTACATTACCGTACTGCTCACGATTGGCTACTTTACCATTGATGAATTAGGCGACTTTCAAGTGGTGGTAAGACCCATGCTCATGTACATGACACTGCTGTTTATTTTTCCGGTTTATCGCTACCTTTTGCCAGAAATAGCGCAATGCTTGAGTCGAGGTGAGCACGACCAAATTGCAAAAATAAGACGCTGGTTTTACCGTTTTGCTTTTGCTATTAGCAGCGTATTTTTATGTGTGATGATTTTTTTCAGTGATGAAATCGTTAGCTTTGTTTTTCCGATCACCTATGTAACTGCCGCGCCTGTGCTGATGCATTTTTCATTGTTCTTCGGTGTAATGATGCTTAACGCATTTCAGGTGGCCTACATAAAAGCACATGGGCACTTTATGCAGAGCTTATCGATTAGGGTTGCTGGCATAGTCACACTATTGTGCATGTTTTATGTATTTCAGCTGATCACTGACAATGTGGTTGCAGTGATCTTAGCCATGGGCGCGGGTTATGTGGTGATGTTTGGCATTTCAAGCGTAATGGAGTATCGCTTGCTGCAACAGCATAAACAAAAAAGTGCATTAGCGGCCACAGAGGCCGCACTGAACTAATTTGACGCTAACTGCTGAGTCACGGTGTCAATAAACCATTGATACCGGCTCGGCAACTGCCTTTGCGTTTTGGTCACCATGTATAACTCTTCGGCGACCTCTGCAACGGTATTGACAACAAAAAGCGGCTCGGCGTAACCATCAACCACGATTTGCGGTAACACGGTAAAACCTAATCCTTTCGATACCGGCAGTAAAATTTGATTCAACTGGTTAATGTAGCCGCGCTGCTTAAGTTTATTCATCCCGACAAACTCATCGCCAAAGTGCGCACCCAATAACTGCTCTGCATAATAGTGGCCATCGGGATGATTAATAAAGCCGATACTTTCTAGCAGTGACAGCGTAACATCAACTCCCTTTAAACTCGGCGGCAACACTAAACACAGTGCTTGTTTACCTAAATATTGCTGTGTTAACTCCAGTGATGACTGCTGCTGGGTCACAATGCCTACGTCAATACTGTGGTCTAAAATACTATTAATAATCGAACTATTAGGCGCAGCTTGTAGGCTCACCTGTAACTGTTCATGTTGTAATTGATACTCAACAAAACGGGGGTAAAAGTGCATCGCAAGTGCACCAGAGCAAGCAAAACGACATTCGCCACGATGCGGTTCATCGACCTGAAGTTGCAACATTAATTGCGCTTCTTCAGCAATTTTGCCTTTGGCATAGGCCAGTAATTGCAGGCCGGCATCGGTTAACTCAAAGCTTTTACCTTTGCGTGTTAATAGCTGCGTTTCGACTTGCGCTTCAAGCTTATTAATATGCTGGCTCACGCCCGGTTGAGTCATAAACAGCTTTTCAGCCGTACGGGTAAAATGCCCCACTTCCGCTAACGTGACAAACGTTATTAGCCATTGTTGATTCAGCATTTGCACCTCTTAGAAAACTTTACAGCTAAAAGTATAACAAAATATTATTGAATTATTATTTATTGATAATATTAAATGAATCAATAGCGATATCAGCAAAAGGCATGCGAGTAAATGGATTAAGCTTACCGGAGCGTTTAATGACACTGTCAGCCATTACGGTTCGGTACAAAAGTGGCATGGATTTACGTTAGCAATTAATGTTAAACCGACTTAGGCTTGATATCTTCAGCATCAAAGCACACTTGATTACGGCCTTTTTCTTTAGCCTTATATAACGCCATGTCAGCAACGCTGGCAAATTGCTGCATATCATCTTCTTCAGTGGGGGTCATACTGGCAACACCAACGCTTACGGTAACATAAGGGCTAGTAGGCGAACTGGAGTGCTCGATGTTTAATGCTTCAACATAACTACAGCAACGTAGCGCCGGTGAATAACAGTCTCGAGTGTAAGGCAGTAATACCACAAACTCCTCGCCGCCATAACGCGCAACCACATCGCTAGGTCGATGTAACGCTTCAGCTATCGCTCGAGCCACTTCCATTAAGCATTTATCGCCAGCGAGGTGTCCGTAGGTGTCGTTATAGCTTTTAAAGTTATCAATATCGATCATCAGTAACGCTAGGCGCGTCTTGTTTCTAACGGCTAAATTCCATTCTCGCTGAAAGGCTTCATCAAAAAAACGACGATTACCAATGCTGGTTAAACTGTCGGTCATTGATAATGTTTCTAATTTCTTTTTAGCAAGGTTAAGGTCGCGGGTACGCTCTTTTACTTGATCATCGACCAGATGATAATAACGTTCCATATAAAATATATAAGTGGCCATCGCCAAGGTCGCAAGGATCCCAAATACTCCAACTAAAAAAGGAAAGGCTGTCCGGCGTTCAGTAATGTAACTGTCTCGGGGCATGGCATGTAATTGCCATTCACGCTCGCCAAAATGGGTCAGTGGCCGCTGATAACTAAATGTAACCTCATTTGAGTGCAAATCATGGGAGCTGTTAGCAGGCAAATTTTGATAAAGAACTTGGTGCTGACTATTGGTAATGTCTTCCAGCGTATAATAAATACCTTGAACCCAAGTTCTTTGAATTGCGCTATAGAACATATCTTCGACTCTAAAAATGCCCCCGACAAATCCCATCAATTGCTGCTGTCGTTGCTCAACTGAAAACGGCTCGCCTTGATAAACCGGTAAAAAGAAGTACACCTCTTTTTGGTTGTTCGCTTTGACCAGTTCCAGCCCCGATGAAGCAATCGGCCCCCCTTTATCTCGAGCGCGAATAAGTAACTGGTTTAAATCACTATCGGAGGCAACATCAAAGCCTAAGGCACTTTCATTGCCTTTATAAGGCTCTAGGTACATTACTGGGAAATAGGTGTCGCGATGCGATACCGCAGTTAATTTAGTGTCGGTAGCGACTTCAGTAAAGGCAAAATTAGGGTAAAACGACTGCTGGCTAACCTCGACTGCAGCTCGGTTACTACTGCTTATTTTGGGGATCCACGCAAGGGCTTGAATGTTACGATGACGCACCATAAAACTCACAGCAACCTGCTTAAACTCTTGACGACTAACACTATCAGAACTAATGAAAACGCCTTTAAGAGCATGTAATACTTCAATATTAAGCATTAACTCTTGCTCTAAGCTACGTGCCTTATCATCAACGTTTTGAGAAAACTCAACTTCTATTGCTCGGCTCTCTTTGGTATAGAACTGCATTCCAATCGAGATTGAAATGATAGCACTAACCAAAGTCGCAAATAATAAAACAGGCAATGGCAAGGTTTTCATAGCACTCACTAGTTAACCACTGATTTACTGATAAAAGCCTTTTAATCTTTGGCTTTAAACATTAATAATAAAAACGGGGTAGCCCGGTTGTATTACAACAGGTCATTAAGGTTTAAAATTAAATCACAACGCCCAACTTGTTAAGCAGAAGTTAACATAGATAGGGGTATTTATCTGTATAATCTTAGTCTTAATCCTATTGGATATCTAAGATTATCGTCAGTTGAGTCGAATTTTTATGCCCATATCCCCCCAGCACCGTCTCTTTTTGCGGCACCCACATCACTTACTACCTTTATTCATTACCGCCTTATTGAACTTTGTTTGTGAAGCAGCCCTAAATTTATGGCTAAAACTCACTTTTCCCCACTCAAAGCACTGTATAGGTCACACTCTTGCCCCTGATAGTCTCCGCAAATTCAGTCATAATTAAGCCGCTTAATTTAATATCAAAGATATTAAATAGCCTAACCCGCTGGGTTAAATTTTTACGCGCTATGCACACCCCTTATCTACAAAGAAAAGGTCACCTGAGGACATTAGTTTGATTAAACATATTGCTTTAGCATTAACACTCGCCGTTGCACCAATTAGCAGTTTTGCTGCGCAATTTACTGAAGGTGTACATTTTACCCAAGTTACAAATAAGGCGCCTAGCAGCGAACCTAAACTGACTGAGTTTTTCTCTTTGTATTGCCACAACTGTTTCAGCATGGAAAAGCAGTTTTTAGGCGACATCAAAGCAAACCTACACAAGTCAGTATCGTTCGATACCAAACACGTTGATTTTATGAATAGCGAAATTGGTACTGAAGTCATGCGCTCACTAGCGGTTATTCATGAAGTAGGTCAAAAAGACAAACTTAAGCACGCCATGTTTTCTGCCATTCAAGGTGACGAAGGCGGACACCATGATCACAGCGCAGAAGGTCATGAGCATGAAGAGAAAATTCAAAGCCGTGACGATATTAAAGCGGTTTTTGCACAATTTGGAATTGATTCAGCTAAATACGACAAAATTGCTGATAGTAAGCTAACCGACGAAAAACTAGCGTTATGGCGCGCGCAGCAACAAGAATTTAGAATTCAAGGTGTTCCAGCGTTCGTGGTTAACGACAAATACGCCGTAAACATGAGCTCGATTCAAACGCTAGGCCAACTTATTGACCTAATTAACTACCTTGCGGTTGAACATAAATAATTGGGTAAACCAATCAACTTTGACCTTTGAGTCAACGTATTACTAAGGCGCCAACTGGCGCCTTTTTTATTGGTTGTACACTGTAATATGCGCTAGCAATGTTGCTGTAACAACTGCAGCCAACGCGTCTGTACCCGTTGCCAGGCAAGCTGCGTAGCTTGGCGCTGCAATTGGTTACTGCCAATTTCAGCGCTGCGACTAACACGTTCGATAGCCTCAACTATGCCGGTCGCCGTTAAAGGGTTAATCACCTCATAACCCTGCTTGCCCCCAACGTCTTTCAAGTCGTCAATTTGATCAGCCAAACCATCCAGCGCAGGCAACACAACGTGCCGCCCAGCAGCGATAGACTCCATACACGTTAGCCCAAAGGGTTCCCAGCGCGACGGGATCACCACCACATCACCCGAACGTAAAAACGTAGGCACATCATTGATCTCCCCAACAAATGTTACATGCGGCATTGCTTGAGCTAGCTGTTGAAGTGCGCCTTTGTCTTCGCCGTCTCCGGCAATCGCTAGCGTAACTTGCTTTGCATTAAAGCTCGCCATGGCTTTGATTAATAGATCAAAACCTTTTTGCTTGGATAATCGACCATAAGCCACCAACTTAAGTGGGGTAGCTTGCTTAGCTTTGGGAATGGCTAAAAATGGCTCAACCTGCTTGGCTTGCCCAACTCGAGCCAATTTAGTTTCAGATATCACCCCGCATTCCACCAACCAATCCGCTTGCTGATCCGACACAGTTAGCACCTTATCCATAAGCGAATAACCCAGTGTTAGCAGCCATTTAAAACGATACGGCTTCCCTACACAATGGCGCACAAATTCACGGCAATAATGATGTTCTTGGTACATTAAAGGGGTGGACATATTGGCAAGCTTTATCGCGATAAGCGCCGGGATTTTTCGCCAACTAAGGGCACCATGTACAACAATAACTTGAGCCTGATAGCGGCAAAATGATGGTTTGATAAGCTGAATATGGTGTAATTGAAACTCAAATGATTGGTTTAATGTCGAGGCAGCAAGGCTTTCTAACGCTAAATTAACGCCACCAAGTTTTGCATCATCGATAAGGTGAATGATCTTTGGTTGCAATTCCCGCCCCTAATTTATCCTTAATAGTCATAATTTAAGTTAAAGGCGGCGAAGATAACAGCTTTGAAGACAAAAAAGGTTGATAAACTAATTACGAATAAAGTCCAGCACATGTGAACATGCAAAAACCACATGTACACCGATAAACCCAATAAAGACTTTTGCGCAATCAATATGGTAACCACGCCATTGCAGGGCGTCGGCCGTCCCTTGGGTTAGATACCATAAACACCCAGTAACACCTACCGCGACAAAGACCAATAGGCCCAAGCCTTCAACAATGCTAAATAAACCTCGGCCACCCGCCACAGGCAGCTTACCTTTTGCGAGGCCTTTAATGTCTTTCGATAGCTGAGAAAAATCAGCAATTAACCAAGGAAAATACTGGCGCCACTTACCTTTTAAGCAAGTGGTGATTAAAAATACCACCGCCAACAATGCCGTCAATAAGCCTAAGTACACATGGCTTAAATCCCAAAATGTTGCGTTAGCACGTAGGCTACGACCAATCAAAACAAAGCCGCTGGTCATAATAAGATATGCAACGGTAAAAATGACCACAATATGTTGCTGCGCGATGTATCTATCGAGCCAAGTTTTTAGTTTTGATTTAGCCATAACACTCTCAAAAATTAGCGATTTAGCCTGCAGATAATAGATTTACTTTGTCTGCATAAGCGTCTACTTTTTGCCAATCAGTGTATTCAACATTTGTATCGGCAGCGGTTGGGCCTTTTGTGATCCACATAATAAAGCGAATGATATTGCGGTCCATCATGTTGTAACCGGGATAGTTTAGGTTGCCACCAAATACTTCAAGCAGCTGCGGTAACCATGGTGATTTGTCGACAAAAGCGCGCATGTATGGGTTGGTTTCCGGCGTGTTTTTTAATGGTTTTCGCGCCACTAAACTGACCGAAAAAAAGCTACTAGGCTTTTGCTCTAACGTGCTTTGATTAGCTTCAATAAAATCGTAAACAGCTGGATTATGCTTACCATGACGAATACTCGCGCCGATAACAATTTTGTCGAATTCAGCCAGATCAACGCTTTCATCAATACTAGTAACTTGTACTTCGTTACCTAAAGCGGTGAGCTTTTTCTCAATATGAGCACAGACTTTACGCGTCTGACCACGAACACTTGAATAAACGATTAGGATCTTGCTCATTCGCAATAACTGCCTTTTGCTATAAAATTCGATTTTGCTAATGATAGAGGATCCATCAACAATATTACTTGAAACAGATCACGAGCTATAAAGTGATTCGCGTATTTATTTTCACCTAACTCACAAAATGCTCAACAACCTTGTAAATTTCAACCACTGCCGCAGCAATCAAAACGCAGTACAGCCAACTTCACCGCCAAGCTCATCACTAGCCCAAGCTGATACCACTGTTACATGCACAAGGTTGAAGCAAATCGTAATTTGAGTTTATCAACCACGATTTTCTAGCCGTTTAGCGCTTTACTGCTGAGCGGCCCGCTGCGGCCAAACTAAACAGATCTAGGCTCAAACTTAGTACAGCCTAAGCTAAATTAGCAAAACGATGTCCGTTCATGTAATTGGTTATCTGGATTTGCCCACACCAAACTTTAGTGTTGAGAATTTTGACCTATACAATGTTTTTGCCCGTTATGCTTTAGTAAGAAGTACTAAACCCAAAGGTATTGCCAGTACCGCTGGTGTTTAAGTTGGCTTCAATAATACTTAAAGGATCGCCAGCGCACAGCCTTAGCTTAATAATGTCCGCTTTAAAAAAACGGCGCTTTCGGTAAAGTGGCTAATAGCTATATGTCAAAGGCACTTTAATTTACTGACATTAAGTAATCTAACAAATTAAGTTCATCTTGATTATATTAACCTTGCTGCAGAAACTTTTAATTCAAAATACTACAAACACTTTTACATTGGCCATTTAAAATATATACCCCCCGATTAAAAGTATTGTAAAACCAAGATAAAAAACTGGATCGGTTTTCCTTGTTTTTAGGAAAGGCTATTTTTGTTGTGTTTAAGTTCAAGGATAAAAACAATTAAAAAACACGCAAAATATATTTGTCGAATTGATCACAATAATACAACAGCACACTCTATAAATTAGCTCCCGAAAGCAAGAAACCAATTTCGATAAAGGATACTAAAATGAAAAAGTGTATTATAGCTTCTGTTGTATCACTGGCCTTATTGAGCAGTGCAAATGTTATGTCGGCAGGTTTTAAAGCTGCTCCAGCAGTAGGTGAGTTAGGCGCAATGTTGGTTAACCCTTATGGTAACTCACCATTAACGGCTCTATTAGATCTTCACAGTAAAAAACCGACTGATGTTAAAGTAACAGTGCACGGAAAAGGCAAAAATGGGGTCGACATTGAGTACCCAGTTGGGCCAGAAACCGTAATGCACCATGACGGTATTCCTATCTTTGGTTTATACCCAGACTACAAAAACAACGTAACTGTTGAATACAAGTTAGACGGCAAAAAAATTAAAGAAGATTACAAAGTCATTACCTCGCCTATCGTCAATAAATATATTGATAACCGCAACGTTGCAAGGCTGCAAGATGTTGAAGTTAAAACCGTGGCAAAAGGGTTTGAAGACCGCCTATATATGGTTAACTCACACACGTTAACTCAGCAAGGTTCACAAATGCATTGGTCTGGCCCAAAACCTAAAGGAGCGGTTTTACAAGCGAGCTCACCTTCTACCGGCGCGCTACCTTTTGATGCACCACCAATGATTTACATTGTCGATACTCAGGGTGAGTACCGTTGGTGGCTAAACCAAGATGCAGTTTATGATGCAACCCAGCTGGATATCAAAAAACGTGGTTACATGATGGGCCTTAAAGACACTGGCGACGGCGATATTTCGTTTGTACAGGGTCAACGCTGGGGTAATTTCGACTTAATGGGTAAAATCCAAGCAAATGACTTACCACGTGGTTATGTCGACTTATCACATGCAACAGAGATCATGGATAACGGTCACCGCCTCGTTCGTGCAGCGAAAGCTAACTACGTCAACAAAGCCGGCGACACGGTACATACACTTCGAGATCATATCTTAGAGTTAGATGAAAAAGGCCACTTGGTTGATGTTTGGAACATCGGCTTAATTATGGATCCTTTCCGTGATTCACTTATGAAAGCGCTCGATATTGGTGCCGTCTGTGTGAATGTTGACATGGAACATGTTGGCGAAACCTTAGACATTGATATTGATGCACCCTATGGAGATATTCCAGGTGTAGGCCAAGGCCGTAACTGGGCTCATATCAACTCGATTGATTACGATCCAAAAGATGACAGCATCATATTGTCGTTCCGTCACCAGGGCGTAGCAAAAATTACTCGCGACAAGAAACTTAAATGGATTTTAGCCCCGTCTGAAGGTTGGAGAGATGGCTGGAAAGAGAAACTACTTAAGCCTGTAGACTCTGACGGTAACCCAATTGAATGTACCAGCAAAGGTGTTTGTGAAGGTGATTTTGACTTCTCATACACACAACATACTGCATGGCTGTCAAGTAAAGGCACCCTCACCGTATTTGATAATGGCGATGGTCGCGGACTCGAGCAACCAGCACTAAAAACCATGAAGTATTCACGCTTTGTTGAATATAAAATTGATGAAGAAAAAGGAACTGTTGAGCAAGTTTGGGAATATGGTAAAGAACGTGGTTATGATTGGTATTCACCAATTACCTCGGTGGTAGATTACCAAGCTGACCGTAATACCATGTTTGGTTTCGGTGGTTCTGTTCACTTATTTAATAAAGGTGAAAGAAACATTGGTAAAATTAATGAAATTGATTACGACACTAAAGAAGTTAAAGTTGAAATAAACGTATTATCTGACAAGCCTAATACGCCGCACTACAGAGCATTAATTATTGATGCCGAGAGTATGTTTGGTCGTTAATACTTAAATTAATATAAAGGGAGGGGCAACCCTCCTTTTATATATTAAGTCTATTGAAAATGTATTAAACCTCCATTGATTTAATTAAAACATTCAAATTAATAATAGGGCTTTAAAATGTTCAAGCAATTATCTTCGGTAGCTGTATTAGCAGTTCTACTCAGCACGAGTGCGCAAGCTGAGGTATTAAAACGCGACACAAGCATAGGTATTGGCGGACGAATTCACATGGGCACCGACGCCAAGGCTTCAAACATGGCCAACTTTTTTGCGCTATCAGCCAAACATAAAGTGGCCGCCGACTGGGGCCAGTTGGCATTAAAAGCCAAATATGAAAACCCATTTGGCCTAAAAGATCATCGCTATACTGGTGATGCACTTATTTCATTCAAGACCTACGCCGACCTTTACGTTCACCTTGGTGACTCAAACTTCCAACTTTGGTGGGATGAGTTTTCAACCGGTAGCACTAAAATCGTTGAGTTTACTAACCTCGGCGGCGTGGCCTACCATAACTCCATTGGTAAACTTAAATATAAAATTGGCGCCGGCGCTGCATACTCAATGGGGCACACACCTAAGGCTTCCTTCAATGGTCCAAGCTATATTGGCACTCGCCTCGACTTAATTTACCCCATTAATAAAAAGCTAGTTGCGTTTGCAATGTACGATTCTCGCTGGGATCGAGATGAAGATTTTAACGACGTATACAATTGGGATAAAGATCACGGCCATCATGCCATGCTCGGTGGTAAATACCGCTTTAACGACAAGTTTGACCTTGCTGTTGTTTATCATCATTTCAATGAAATGGGTGGGTATAACGAAAATGGCGAATCGATTGATCTCAACTTTTCATATCATTTATAAAATTTCATTCACCGACAACCGATATTTGAGGTAATCATGAAAAAAACACTTAGCATACTTGCGACGGCATTATTAGTCACATTCACGGTATCAGCTGCAGAAGTTATACAAATTGACACACCCGCACTCGATAACACAGTGCAAAAAGTTTACTCGGTTTACTGTCCATTTTGCTACAAGTACGAAAAAGCAGTAACGCCTAACTTAGTAAAAAACTTACCCGACGGCACGGTTTTTCAAGCGATTTGTCTAGAAAACAAAGGTAAGCTAGGTGTTGAATCTTGTGAAGTATTAGCCGCGGCTGACACTATCAGCCACAAAAAATACAAACAAGCAAAACTAGCAATGTATGCCGCAGTGCATGACCAAAAGCTTAAAAACGTGAAAGGCTCTACAGCTGTTAAGGGTGACCTTGCTGCAATTGGCCTTAAGGCTGCAGGCATGTCTCAGGCTGAATTTAAAGCAGCGCTTGCAAGCCCAAAAGCGCAAGCAAAGCTCGCCTATGACCGCACGATTGCGTTAACTATCGCTAAGAAAAAAGGGATCCCTGCCATTGTTGTTAGCGGTAACAAGATGATTGATACCAGCAGCATTACCTCACTTGCTAACCTTGATGAAACCATCAAAAATAACCTTTAAGGTGAACTATGATGATTCAATTAAAACAGTGGTTTGCTGACCTTAAAGCGCGTCCGTTAGCCACACTTGAGGCCACTCAAGAGAGACGGACGGTTTGGGTGGTAATGGCCTGTGCTTGCGTGTGTTTACTTGGCTCTGCGATGGGATATTTCCAGTGGTTTTTAGCAATGGATCCATGTGAAAACTGTGTTTACATCCGCTTTAGCCAGTTTTGTATTTTACTTGCTGGCATTGCAATGGTTATTGCACCAAAGAACGTCATCGTTAAAGTGCTAGGTTTAGCGCTCGCTTGGTACGGCATTATTTACGGCATGGACAAAGCAATTATTTTGGATGGCCAACATGTTGCCTCTCACGCAGCCGAAGCTGGGCTCGACTTGTTCCAGTCTGGTCAAGGTGCTAATGCTTGCTCACTTGAGCCAACATTCCCGTTAGATCTGCCACTGCACCAATGGCTACCATTTGAGTTTGCCCCTAGCGGTATTTGTGGTGAAGACGATTGGTCTCTTTTTGGCTTAAACATGGCTCAGTACTGCATCATTAGCTACTGCGTATTCATTGTTTGCGCACTACCGTTAACGATTGCATTTTTCACTAAAAGCCTGAATTGCAACCGATAGGGTTCGTTGCCATTTTTATGTTTCACCAAGCAGCCAGCCAACTAAAACAGCGGCAACCTGTTGTCGCTTTTTTCAACGCAATTAACCGATCACTTTCACAAAATATGAGTGCTAGCACCATAATGCTATGACCTACCTCTTAAACCTATAGAGTTTTAATTCAATAACTTAGTCGTACTGTTAAGATAATAAATAACCAATTAGATTCACATCAGGACTGAGTATGCCGGCCAAAGACATTTTAAAACTCTCTGTGCTACACATGAACATTCTGAAGAAAATTGTAGAATCTGGCAGTGCTGGCGTTGCCGCAGAAGAGCTTGCGCTCAGTACTTCTGCTGTGTCATACCGCTTAGCCACCATGCGCGAAATGTTCAACGATGAACTATTTATTCGAACAAACGATGGTTTAAAACCAACAGATTACTGCCGTAGGTTGGCACTTAGTGTCAATAATATCCTCAATCAAATCGAAGAAGAGTTGTTTCACGCTGGTAGCTTCAATCCTCAGCAAATTAACCGTCGTTTAGTTGTCCATGGTGACATCACCACAATTGGCTGGTTTCCTCGGTTATTTAGCGAACTGGCAACGTTATGCCCTCGCCTTGATTTGTCTTTTCATAGTTGGAACCATCATTCTCAAGAAGACATTATTGGCGGTAAAGTCGATTTTGGCATTCACATGCTGCCTAACAGCACTGCCGGCATTAACGAAGTCGAACTGACCTCATGCCAGCGCATTTTTATCGCCCATTCCAACCATCCATTAGCAAAAATTGGTCGGGTAAGTCTTGAAGATTTGAGTAACTATCAAGTATTAATGAGCGATTTAAGCGGTTGGAATAGCTATGGTCGCTCAACCATGGAGCGAGTATTAGCTGAACATGGTTTTACATTAAATATAAAAGGTCGCTTTGGTGATTGTAGCGCACTGTTTGATACCATCCGCACCGGCAATTACCTTACGTACACCTCAACACTCGCATTACCGCGAGATTTAACTAACTTAACCATTATTCCGGCGCCAGCGGCTTTAATCAAAAATAAATCATCTTACCGCCTTAAACTGTCGAGTCAGCGCTACGGTTCGCAAGAATATGCTTGGCTAGCTGAAACATTGGCTAGATCATTTAAAGAGTTTGCTCAGTCGCAAAACACAAGAACCGAACTGATGCATATTGAGTCTATTACTCGTTAGTACCGGCTCAAAATGGCATCAACGCTGCAAAATAAATTCACAAATGTGTAAGCTTGAAATGAGTCCGTTTTGAAATTAACGAGATAGCACTTGTTAAATCTAGCGTATAACCCGATAGTACACAGATTAAGTAGCGGTGCGATAACGACTAAATAAACAGAGGGCTTAACGGGTGGTTGAAACAATAAAGGACACAAAAAATCAGGCGCTGAAGTCAACGAACAGCGATAACACCAAGTCCACCGATGTTTCAGCTCGAAAAAAAGCCTTGTTGTTGGGCCGTATGCTCGGCCTTAGTAGTAGTGAAGATTACCGTCCAAGTAGCGCTTCAATCGATGAAAGAGCCCTACAGCGCAGCCAAATTCAGGCGCGGCAGTACCAGTCTAATTTAGAAACTATTTACAAAATAGCCATTAGCCAAACCCCGTCGGACACTACCGGCACCGACCTAGATCCCGATTGGGCGCATCAGTTTTTTCAACTGGCGGAGCAGATCCATAACCGTAAAATGCAAGAGTTATGGGGGCGTATTTTAGCCAGTGAAATTGCCAGTCCGGGTAATTTCAGCTTGCGAACTCTATCTACATTAAAACAGCTAACCCACAAAGAAGCCCAAGTGTTAGAAAAAGCTCTGAGCATGTCGGTACTGGTGAATAACGAGAATAAATTCAAACTAATTATTGGTTTTAAGCATGCCGGAGGCTTGGGGCAAATTTTTAAAAAAGCCACTCAAACAAATATTGGCTTATCTCAGTTTGGCTTGCCTTACTCCAATATTTTGACCTTAATTGAAGCTGGCATTTTGCACCGCAGTGAACTAGAAACAGGCTTACTAAGCAGTAAAAAGCCAATCAATTTTGCCTTAAGTAAAATAAAGCTGAAGCTGACGCCAAAAAGCGGTCAGTTGTTTTTTAACTATTACCGCTTTACTCCCGTTGGCGATGAGCTCGCACAGCTGATCCACTTTAATACCGACACTAACTACATCAAGGCATTAAAAGCTATTTTTGCACAGGACTTTAAAATCGACTAACAGAGGCTGCCACTGCCAGTCTCAACAGGTTTAAGCTACAAGGTGTGCAAGGTACAAATTTGACCAAACAAATTAAATAGTTGTACTTAGCACATTTAATAATGTCTATCTGCAACTATTGGTATTGTTGCCTTTGAACCAAATTAACCAGCAGCTTTGAGTTTGGAAGCATCAATAATCTGTAGTGCGGCTAAATAGTCGAGCACTGCAGTCACTTGAGTAGCCAGGTCTCCTTTATCTGTATCAATGGTTAATTCTGCTGCATCTGGAACTTCATAAGGAGCAGATATCCCAGTAAAATCTTTTATTTCACCTGCTCTCGCTTTTTTATACAAGCCTTTAGGATCACGGGCTTCACATACTGCTAATTGCGTCGAGAGGTGCACTTCAATAAACTGCCCTGCCTCAAATAGCGCACGCACTCTATCTCTTTCCTCTTTAGTCGGCGAAATAAATGCCGACAAAACAACCAAACCAGCATCAACCATAAGCTTGGCAACTTCGCCCACACGGCGTAAGTTTTCGTCCCTGTCAACGGCGCTAAAACCTAAGTCTTCACACAAACCATGCCTAACATTATCGCCATCAAGTAAATAAGTATGAAAGCCGGCATCAAATAACGCATGCTCTAACGCACCAGCCAAGGTTGACTTGCCCGAACCTGATAACCCCGTAAACCAGAGTAAAACTGGATTTTGGCCTTTTTGCTGTGCCCGTGACTTTTGATCAATACTGTGCGGATGCCAAACGATGTTAGACATAATCACTCCCAAACGAATATATAAATGGTTGAATAAATAACTTTATAAGCAACTGTACCGCATTCACTACAGCTGAAACTAAATGCCGTATAGCGGCAATAACATAACGTTAAAACGGAAACAGCAATGGTACTAAAGTAATGACAATTGATGAGTACAATACCGATAAAGGTATTCCAATCCTTAAAAAATCAGTAAAACGATAATTACCTGCGCTATAAACCATTAAATTAGTCTGATAGCCATAAGGCGATATAAAGCTGGCGCTAGCGCCAAATACCACTGCTAAGATAAACGGTCGAGTATCAACCCCATAACTCATCGCGATGGCGTATGCCACGGGAAAGGCCAGCGCCGCTGCTGCATTATTTGTAATAAGCTCGGTCAATATCAAGGTTAAAAAATACACGCAAACAAATGCAGCAAATACCCCAAAGCCATTTAACGAATCTAGAATGAGGGCACCAATATCATTAGCTAACCCGGTTGATAACATCAAATTAGCCAAATTTAATGCACTACCAACAATGACCACCAGCTCAATAGGAAAACGACGCCTTAACTCAGACAAACTCACCGCACCAATAGTCACATAACTCACCAGCAATAATATCAGCCCCTTAACCAATGGGAATGCATCAATCACACTGGCAAAAATGGTTAATACAAAGCCAGCTAATACCCACTGACTGCGACGTTTGTCTAGGCGCACACTGAGATCGAGACCACTGACCGCTGCGAAATCAGCAGCCAATTTAGCGTTACGACTAAAACCGTCACCAGGTGTGATCAGTAATACATCTCCCGCTTGTAATTCAATATCGCCAAGGCCTCCTTTTAATGGGTGATGACCACGGCGAATAGCCAGTACCGCGCCATCAAACTGCTCCCTAAACTTGGATGCTTTTAATGATGCCCCCACCAATTTTGAAGTTGAGGCAAGAACCGCCTCAATCAAGTTTTGCCCTTTAGCCTGCTGCTTGCCAAACCATTCAAGTCCATCAAATTGATGCAGCAACTCTACCGACTCAACCGCACCGCCAAAGCGTAAAATATCTTCACTTTGTAATACCAATTGCGGCGGCACAGGGCAAATTCGTATACCGCTGCGTTCCAACTCAACCAAATACAGCTTTTTTAGCGCCCTCAAGCGATTATCAAGTACGCTTTTACCAATTAACAGTGACTGCTTAGCAACTCTGGCTTCAAGTAGGTAAGGCAAGCTTTCTTCATCGCTGTCTTCTCGCCGGTCAGGCAATACATTGGCTAGCAAAACCAGTAAGCCAACACCTAAAGTAATGATTACAATTCCGACCAATGAAAACTCAAAAAATCCCAGTGGTTCTAAACCTGCATTTTCAACAAAGGAGTTAACAATCAGATTGGTAGAGGTACCAATTAAGGTAAGAGTCCCTCCCAATATTGCCGCGTAAGATAACGGCAATAACAGCTTTGCAGGCGCATGTGATTGATTACGCCTAACCACGCCAATCAATGATGATACCACCGCAGTATTATTGGTAAATGATGACAATAACGCAGTTGAAAAACCTAGCTTAGCCAATGTTGACGCCAACGATCCTTGACCAACTATTTGGCTTAGTCTGCCCAGCAATGAGGTTTTTTCTAATGCGGTGGTTGATAAGATAATCAACACTAAAGTCACTAAACTAGTATTGGTATAGCTACCCAATGCCGCTTCAATTTCCACCATGCCTAGCAGGTATGTGACCAATGCTGCCGTAAAAAACAGGGCTGCGGGGGTCCAAATACCTGCCATTAACGCAATGACTAAGGCGAGTAAAATGGTAGATAACACCCATATTTCAGACACGATTACCCTTCAAGCTTACTAATATCTAGCGCTTGCCAATGAGGGTATTGCTTACGGATCAGCGCATTCAATTCCAGCTCGTAGTCAGTAAACCTTTGCGTTGACTTAGCCACCTTAGAGGTTGCTACAGCCATTATCGCAGCGACTGTAGCATTAGATAATCGATCAATTAAAATCATGCCGCCGGTGTCACGAATTAGCGTGTAAGGGTCAATAGCAATGGCTTCATTAAGCTCAAGCGCTACCCGAGCCATATCGTTCAAACCAATACTGTCACTTCTTTTATGCGCTAATGTATTAATATCAACATGGTACTCAACCCGAGTGACTGTGACTTGTAATTTCTTACCTGCCACTTTTAAATCATATAGTTGACCTATTTGTAATGGTTTTTCATCCATCCATGCTATGTCAGCAATGATCTGGTTAGCCAGTATAGGAGCGTTTTCAACTTGCGATAATAAATCACCACGTGAAATATCGATTTCATCTTCGAGAGTTAATGTCACCGCTTGACCAGCAATCGCCTCGGGAAGATCGCCATCAAATGTCACAATACGAGCCACTTTACTGCGCTTACCCGATGGCAATGCCACCAGCTCGTCACCCACTTTAATAACACCTGATGCAACGGTGCCAGCAAAGCCTCTAAAGTCGAGATTAGGTCGCTGCACGTATTGCACCGGAAAGCGTACTGGAAGATTAGATAGCTCACGGCGTGTATCGATGGTTTCAAGCAGTTCGAGTAATGTTCCGTCTTTATACCAAGGGGTTTGGCTACTGCGCTCAACAACATTGTCCCCTTTAAGTGCTGATAGTGGAACGTAATGAATTTCAATATCACCTAATTGCGCCGCAAACTCAGCAAATTCGGCTTTAATGTCATTAAAAACCTTTTGGTCAAAACCAAGTAAATCCATCTTATTAATTGCCACAACAAAATGGCGTAAGCCTAGCTGTGACGCAATAAATGCATGACGGCGAGTTTGGGTTTGTACGCCATAACGAGCATCAACCAACAAGACAGCTAAATCACACGTCGATGCTCCCGTGGCCATGTTACGAGTGTACTGCTCATGCCCTGGAGTGTCGGCAATAATGAACTTACGCTTGTCGCTAGAAAAGTATCGGTAGGCGACATCAATGGTAATGCCTTGCTCACGCTCAGCTTGCAAACCATCTACCAGTAACGCTAGATCAACCTCTTCGCCTGTAGTGCCCACTTTGGCACTGTCGCTTTTTAAACTGGCTAGCTGGTCTTCGTAAATTTGAGCGCTATCATGTAACAAACGCCCTATCAGAGTACTTTTACCGTCATCGACACTGCCACATGTTAAAAAGCGCAAAAGGCCCTTATTTTGCTGCAGCGATAAATAGGCTTTAACACCTATATCTTCAAGCTCTGCGGCTAAGCGGGTGGTATTACTTACTGCTTGGTTCATGATTTATTCCTTTTAAACCTAATTATGCGTTGAGCAAAACACGCTTAGAAATAGCCTTGGCGTTTTTTAAGTTCCATCGATGCACTTTGATCTGAATCGATAAGCCGGCCTTGGCGTTCACTTGAACGTGTAAGCAACATCTCCTCGATGATTTTCTCTAGCGTATCCGCTTGTGAATGCATAGCTCCGGTTAATGGGTAACAACCTAACGTTCTAAAACGAACCACCTCATTTTTAACCGTTTCACCGTCAGCTAAAGGCAACCTGTCATCGTCAACCATAATCAACATGCCATCACGCTCTACCACAGGACGTTTTTGAGCAAAATACAGTGGTACTAAATCGATACTTTCTTGAAAGATATATTGCCAAATATCTAACTCTGTCCAATTAGATAATGGAAACACGCGAATACTTTCGCCTTTATTTACTGCGCCATTGTAGGTACGCCATAGCTCTGGACGCTGGCTTTTGGGGTCCCATGTATGATGTTTATCGCGAAATGAGTACACGCGTTCTTTGGCTCGAGACTTTTCTTCATCGCGACGAGCGCCGCCAAAAGCAGCATCAAAACCGTACTTATTTAGTGCTTGTTTAAGCCCTTGGGTTTTCATAATGTCGGTATGCTTTGCGCTACCATGGGTAAACGGACCAACGCCCATAGCAATACCTTCAGGATTTTTATGCACTAGCAATTCAAAACCAAACTCTTTGGCCTGCGCATCTCTAAATGCGATCATCTCTTTAAACTTCCAGTCTGTATCGACATGTAACAATGGAAAAGGGATTTTGCCGGGGTAGAAAGCTTTGCGTGCCAAGTGCAGCATCACAGACGAATCTTTACCGATAGAATACATCATTACGGGATTATCGAACTCCGCTGCAACTTCACGAATAATTTGAATACTCTCAGCTTCTAATTGTTGCAAATGGCTTAACTCTTTCGCGGCCATGCTAATTCTCCGTCTTCTTGATGCTAATGTGCTAAGCACAACTATTTAATTTGTTTGGTTAAATTTGTACTTTGCACAACTTGTGGCTTAAACCAGTTGAGACTGTCAGCTAACGCTACAACGTCACCGATAACCATTAATGCTGGCATAACTAATTCAGGATCGGCTGCAAGCTGCTCAATATTGCTTAACGTACCAATAAATGTGCGCTGATCTTGAGTGGTTGCTTTAGAGACAATTGCGACAGGCGTATCGGGTGCTCGCCCGGCATCGAGCAAACCTGTTTTAATGATATTGGCGTTCAAAATTCCCATGTAAACCACTAAGGTATTGTTTGGGTTTGCGTATCCGCGCCAGTCCATAGGGCGGCTAGCGAGTTGGCAGTGACCGGTAATAAAGCTAACCCCTTGTGCATAATCTCGATGGGTTAATGGAATTCCGGCATAAGCTGCAGTTCCACTGGCGGCGGTGATCCCTGGGATCACTTCAAAATCAAGACCCGCTTCCACAATCGTTTGCAGCTCTTCACCACCCCGACCAAAAATAAATGGATCACCACCTTTAAGGCGTATTACATTTTTACGGGTGTATGCTTTAGTGACGAGCAGTTGGTTAATTTCACTTTGTGCAGCGCTGTGCAAACCCGCACGTTTTCCAACAGCTATTTTTTCTGCCGAGGCAGGGATAAGCGCCATAATTTCTGAACTGACGAGGGCATCAAATAGCACGACATCAGCACTTTGCAAGACTCTGTAAGCCTTAACGGTAAGCAAGTCCACATCACCAGGCCCAGCGCCAACTATCCACACTTTTCCGCCTGCAACCTGTCCCGGCATAGTTAGTATGTCCATCGAGCTACCCTATTTAAAATCGACAGCATGAATATAACCAGCCTCTTATTCCATAATAAATATAAATTTCGAACCAGTTATAACTTTTAGTTATTAGAGGCGATGATGCATATTTAATAATGAAGAACGAATGCATTTAAAACATTAAAAAACAACAATATAATTTATCTATTCATCTTCTAGATTCAGAAACTCATTTATCCCGCACACCATTCAGCACTAAGTTATCGCATTTAATTCTAGAGGCGTTTACAAGCGTCAAGCCCAAACACTTAACACAGACAGCTACTTCGCAGCACAAAGACAACATCTGTTATGTCAGGGTTAACCTGCTATTAATGGCAACCACTAATAGGTACAATTACAGTCAATAAAAACAGTGCAGTTTGATCACTCTTCAGGGAAAAATATGAATAAGCTAAGCACGCTTTTACTGTGTCTTGGGCTAGGTAGCTCTTTTGCATCACTTGCTAATACAGACAAAGCAAAAGACATTGATAATATTGAAGTTAAAAATAAAACATCATTAGTTGATGATCGAGTCATAGAAGAAACGGCAACAGGCGAACTGCCTTATGTCATTACGCCACATAAAGTGAATTATATTCTGCCTGTTACCTATAACTCATCGCCCAATATAGATCCTTTTGCTGAGCAAGCGGCAGATTACCCATTCACCCTTGATAAAACTGAGGCTAAGTTTCAAATCAGTTTTAAGTTTCCGCTTTGGAATAATGTATTTGGTGACAATGGTTACTTATATGCAGCGTATACCAATCAGTCTTATTGGCAGGTTTACAACAAAGATATTTCGTCGCCGTTTAGAGAAACCAATCATGAACCTGAAATTTTCATGCTCTTCACCAACGACTGGCAGCTCGGCCCGCTCAATAATTCTTTTTGGGGCGTGGGGGCTGTACACCAATCTAACGGCCAACCAGGCTCACTATCAAGAAGTTGGAACCGCTTATATGGCTTGATGATTTTTGATGCTGGCCCTTTTGCGCTGGAAGCTAGAGCATGGTGGCGTATACCTGAAGATGAAAAAGAAACACCGGAGTCAGCAAGCGGAGACGACAACCCTGATATCACCGACTATATGGGTAATGTACAATTTACTGGGGTCTACGGTGTTGATGAGCACCGATTTAGCTTAACAGTACGCAACTACATTCAAAAACCAAACCGTGGCGCAATCGAGTTTACATGGAGCTACCCGATTATGGGTAATCTACGACTTTACACTCAGTACTTTAACGGCTACGGTGAAAGCTTGATTGACTACAACTCACACAACCAAAGAATAGGAATTGGGGTTTCAATTAACGACATTCTTTAATCTTTATCAGCTACCTGTGCAGGCCTAACTTGATGGTTATGCCTGCGATATCAAGGATTAGATATGACGGTCAGTTTCAAAACTATTGTATTGATATTGACGCTTATTATGACAATAAGCGCAGTGCAATTGATCCGACTTTCTTTTTTCCCTCAGCGCGTCTCATACCAACTCAGCATTGAGCAACAGCGCCAAGATATCCAGCAGTTATTAAACGTCATCAACCAAAAATCCGCTTTTACCATGTTAGACCCCGCCCGCAAAAACGCGTTTACCCAGCAAGGTCAATTGCTATTAGCGGCCACAACCCAAACAAGTAACGCTGCAATATTTCAAATTAAGCTGCAACACTGGCTCACCACTCTCAATGATCCGGCTGCAAACATCACTTTGCCACCGAGTATGTTGCAACACTCACCGCTATTGGTGTTGCCAACCAGATTGCAACATAACAATCAAAACTGGATTGCATCGCAAGTTTCTGGCCAACTTATTAATGAAGATTACCCTCTGCTAACCCACATTAATGGCTTACCTATGCAGCGTTGGGTCATTGCTGCCCAACGCTATATACCTGACTCATTGAAATTATCAGTAACCGAACAAAGCCAATGGCTACAGCACATAAACCGACTGCAATTGGATATTGGCCTTGCCAGTTCAACGTACGTCACCTTAACTTTAGCTAATCGTGAAGCGCACACGATTCAGTACGAGTTAGATCTGGTAAACCCAGGCCAACTGACTGCAATAAACAAAATGGCAAACATGCCTCCTTTCATCATCCGCTACCCAGCTGAGCACAACCTTAAGCAAACGGTGATGAGGCAACTTGCCGCCGCAGATGATAGTACCGCTGATCTTTATATTGATATCAGAGAGCTCAAAGTTAGTGATACCGCGTTATCGGCTTGGTTATATGAGCGTTTTGCAGTGCCACACTCACCCTACAACAATACCGTAGGGCTCATAAAATACCGACGCTACCCAAACTCTAACGCCAAACAGTTTGCTAAGTATCATTTTAAACCGATTGAACAACTCGGATTTTTTGAACAAGTTAACCTCGAAACATTAGGCTTTGATAGTCAACGTGCAGACTCACCTGATTTTAGCCGCTGGCTAACGCGCCCGTTGCCTAAATCGAACTTAAATGATGGCGTAACAAATCGGCAGTTGTACCTGCTCATTGATGCAACTTGCCAACAAGAGTGTGAATGGTTGGCACTCATGGCATCAGCTTGGCCCAACGTTACACTCATTGGTGAACAAAGTCGTGGCAGCCTGAGTCCGCGGCATCGCGTTATGTTACAAAATAGTGGTTTGGAGGCCCAATTTAGCGCGGCTTTAGCATATAGCGCCGCAGGTAAGCTGATTTCAGGCATCGGTATTACGCCCGCCTTTCACATTGATGCAGTCAGCTTAAATCAGCAAAATATCGCCAATGTAATTAGTGCAAAATTAAGCCCTGCGGTTAAACCTCGCCAAGTAAGCTCTCTGTCAGCAGTAAAAAGGTCACCATAACGGGGTCTTTTAGCGCGAATCTGACACTTTTGTTCCATAGCTTGCTTAAGTAGGGTATAAGAGCACTATGAAAACCCCTAAACGACTCCAACCATTGGTTGATGAAGGATTAATAGACGAAGTTGTTCGTCCATTAATGAGCGGCAAAGAAGCTGACGTCTATATCGTACGATGTGGCGACGATGTCCGCTGCGCTAAAATTTACAAAGAAGCGGACAAACGCAGCTTTAAAAAAGCGGTCGAATACCGTGAAGGCCGAAAAAGCCGTAACAGTCGCCGCGCCCGCGCCATGGAAAAAGGCTCTAATTACGGTCGCCAAGAACAAGAACAAGCTTGGCAAAATGCTGAGGTCGACGCCCTTTATCGACTCGCTTATGCCGGAGTCAGAGTGCCGCAACCTTACGGCTGTTTTGACGGCGTATTGCTAATGGAGCTGGTCACTGATGATGCCGGCTATGTTGCGCCTCGCCTTAACGACATAACCCTGACCGAAGACATGGCAATCGCGCACCATGCTCAAATTATGAAAGATGTTCAACGCATGTTGTGTGCCGGCCTTATTCACGGCGATTTGTCAGAGTTTAATGTATTACTCGATGACAAAGGTCCGGTGATTATCGATTTACCACAGGCCGTTGATGCTGCAGCAAACAACAATGCCAAACGCATGTTATTACGCGATGTGAACAACATGACCCAATATTATGGTCAATATGCACCGTCGGTATTAGGCTCTAAATATGCGCAAGAGATGTGGTTGAAATTTGAGTCAGGTGACTTAACCCCAGAGACTGAATTAACCGGTGAGTTTGTTGAAAGCGAACATACCGCCGACATTAGTGCGGTACTTGAAGAGATCCAAGCTGCATTTGAAGAAGAGCAAGCCCGTAAAGAGCGTATGAGAGACGCCTGCGAAGAAGACGAATTCTAACCTCGCTAGTATTAAATGCATAAACACTAAAAAGCCCAACGCAGTTATTGCCTTGGGCTTTTTGGGTTATGTACGCGTTATTGGTAAGGCTGCTTCAAAGGTCGGCGCTAGTTACAACAGCGTAAAAACAGCTAACGATTCTAGTTAACTTTTTTGATATTCAACGCTTTTAACGTGGCAGCGATATCTTCAGCAGCAGATTCAGCGTTGATCTCTTCATCAATTTTTAAGATTTTTCCATCTTCACCAATATAAAAGGTGACTCGGCTAGCGATGCGTAAAAGATTGAGTACATCGTAAGCTTTTGCGGTTGCTTTTGTTGGATCACTGAGCATTGGAAAATCAGCTTTTTGCTCTTGGGCAAAAGCTTGGTTGTCTTCTAAGTCATCGACACTAGCCATCATATACACTGCATTGTATTCGCGGATAAGGTGCCCTTTTTGTACAAGAGACTTACATTCCAACGTACAACCATAAGTGTTTGCCTTTGGATACCATGCCAGCACTAACGCCTGCTTACCATGGTAATCGCTTAATTGGTAGAAATGACCATCAGTGGCTTGCAAATTAAAATTTGGCGCGATATCACCGACCTTTAAATCTGTTGCCATTGCTGACAGCGGTAGCAAAAGCAGCGTTATAGATAAAGATTTAGCTATTGTTTTAAATGTGCTTTTAAACAAATAATTTAGCATTATATTTCTCATTTAGTTGCCCTTGTCTAAGATCTGCTCAGTTCAAACCATACATTGGCGGCGTAGTGTGCAGCGCCCTAATCGGTATAAATATTTGCCCAGCCCCTGCTTATAACAACTTAATCGATGAAACCGGCATTAAGCTTGTTGACGCCATCTAGGTATAACACTTATACGTCTATATCTCGATAAAGATCATCGTTAACTCAGGCATTCAAATGCTAAATCGTAAGCCTTGCCTAAATCAACTGTCGCTGGACGGCCGTTTTTAAGTTCGCTGTGTCGTTTATCTGTAGCGCGCATAGTCGCCGGGTGAACAAACTCCACCTCGCACGGACAAGTCGCTAAAATGACACCTTCCATTAAAAATGTACCGGCGCCTCCCGCACCTTGCCCCGTGGTTGCCCGCCGATTAATAACGACCTTATCCACTCTATGGTGTTGTAGATATGCGTTAAGGTTAGTGTGAAATACTACAACCTCGGCCTGAGTCGGGTTTTTAAGCAAGCTAAATTTGGTCACTTTTGGTGCAATTAACAAATGACTGGCCCGCTCGCCCTCTAGGGTTACCACTCGAATCTCGTTGGCCTTTAAAAACAGCCCTGAAATAATCATTTTTATTCTCCTAAAAAATATTAAAACCACTAAGTTCAACGCGTTAAGGCGCACTAATGAGCTAACTAAAGCAACAGTACTACTAGCGCAGAAATAAAAAACGCCAGCGTAGCACTGGCGTTAGATAGGCTACTTTTAGCCGTTACTGAGTCGCGCGCGAGTTCAGCACAGAGTCAATCTCAATACCTTTGTTATTAACATCGACCGCCAACTTAACGCGCATATTATAATCTTTCATCGCTTCAAGCTCTTCTGGGATCGGCTCTCCAGTCAGCTCAATAAAAGTAAACAGTGGCGCAAATATTTTTAAATAATCAACTGACATTGCAATCAGACCATTGCGCGACAGCGCCTCGGCCCCCAAAGCGTTAACGGCAACCTCGCCCTTATCGCCGTAATACAGCACCAAATGCTGCCCCTTTACGGCAAGTTTAGCGGTTAGCTTCATTTGAGACGCAATCGGTAACACATCATTTAAAACCACCGCCGTGCCGTCGGTGGGTAGTTGTATGCTCGCCAACTCAGGGATTAACGGTTTAAGCATATTGAACAGCATAGCGGGGTCGTCTGCAGACAAACTAAATAGTGCGTCTAGGCTTTTGATTTCAGGCGCGTCGATATCATCATTAATCTCATAATCTATCACTGACACGCCAACGCCTTTAACACCCTGAGCCATTGAGGTTAGCATGCCAAGCATCAGCGGGTTTTGGCTACCAATCTGCTGCTGTATTACCTGTAAAGGTCCACACTGATATTCAGGTGTGAGCATGTCGTCCCACACGGTCTGTAATGCCGGAGCCATTTGAGCAACGTCGATACCAAGCCCAAAGTTAAACACACTGTTGTCGATATCTTGCACATAAGAGGGAATAAAGCCTCTTAACTGTTGGTAAGCATCTAGCATCACATGATTTTTACTCTCAAAAACCACTCTATAACTGAGTGAGCTTGCAGCATTGCTAATATCAACATGATCATAGCCAGCGACCGTTCGTGGCCAATTAGCCGCAATGGCTGATAACTCTTGCTGACAGGTTGGCGATCTAAGTTCGGCAAATGGATCTTGCTCTGCCATAGCAAATAGCTTACTCAACTGACGAGCCAATTGATTACCGTCGGTACTGGTTAATGCCGTGACAATTTCTTGATGGTTGATATAGCTGATCCCATCATCAGTAAACCCATGCTGACTAATAATGTCATCAATGATTTTGGCATCGACAAGCGACTCCTCAACAGGAGTAATAGCAAGCGCGGTGGCCAATAAGGCAGGATCACTAAACGAGCTGGTCAAGGTTAGGGTTAATATGCCCTCATGCACCGCCAAGACTAAGTTAATTTGCTCATCTTCACTGGCATCCATTAATGGATAGCTGCGGTAGTTAACTCCTTCATACTGAGAAGCGACATGAGTAAAGTTACTGTCAGCTTCTGCTTTATCTAATAATGCCCAAATAGCATCAGCGTTAGCCACTTCAAGCTTAAATACCGGCATCACGCCTAAGGTATAAAAATAGCTACGAATATTATCGGCAAGACCAAATGTTTGAGTAAATGTGTCGCCGTCTTTCATTGCAGCTAAATACGCGTCTGTTAAGCTGATAATAAATTGTACCAGCGGTTCATCTGTTTCTTCAGCTTGACGCTGCGAGTTAACCGCAGACTGTTTATAGGCATCAGAGAGTGAATTGATGTAAGGCTTAATTGGAAAGGGTTGTAATTGCCCATAAAACAATGGGGTATCGGCAGGAATATAATCCATAACTGCATGTGAAACAGAGACGGTTTCAGTGCCTTGCTGAAGGTACCAGTAACCACCAGCTCCGGCGGCAAAAAAGGCAGCTGCGACTAACATTTTATTCATTGTTATCTCCATTTATTAAGCTTTACAAGCGCTCTACCATGCTAACAAGTTAACGATTGAAGTAACTAACACGACAAATAGCTAATCTAACTATAATACAGTAATTTATAAATAGTCATATACGCTAAAATGATTAACACCCGCCGTAATGAACAAGCACTATCGCTTTTTTTATCGCCATTTATAATGCCGGTGGACCTTCCTACGTGCAGCGCTTCATCCCATTATCAATAGGCAATTTTACCCTATAGCGAGGTTGGTCATTTGCATAGTATTTATAAAAAATAATGGCTGGCGTACAGGCTGAGGTAAAAGCAGTAGATGTTTGCAACATTAGTTATCGTTACAAGTAAAAGCTAGAACGGGAAGGAAGCAAAAAAAACACTAACATCTTCAATGTAAGCAACTTCAATTAAAGATTTATGCGTGCAGATTACAATAAATATGATGTTATATTTACCCATGCTAGTCTTCACTTTATATTTTATGGTGAATATATTATGAATCTGGCATCTAAAACAAACCCAAGATGTTGGCGGTTGGCAGTTGGCAGTTGGCAGTTGGCAGTTGGCAGTTGGCATCTGAGTGAGCCATTATGCCCAGATAGTTACGCAATTATCTTGAACATTACTCAACGATTAAATTTTAAAAAAGGATTTCATGAATAGAGTGGTATTAGCAACAATTATCATAACTGCATTTTTAGTCGGCTGTTCTTCTGATCCAATAAAATCAAAACAAAAAACAAATGCAA
This sequence comes from Shewanella youngdeokensis, assembly GCF_033180165.1. GTDB lineage: Bacteria > Pseudomonadota > Gammaproteobacteria > Enterobacterales > Shewanellaceae > Shewanella > Shewanella youngdeokensis. The sequence continues at coordinate 688,746 of NZ_CP136522.1, read as the reverse complement.
CTAAAAAATTTAACTATTATTCTCAGGATTACTCCTTGCATAACCCAGATGGTATTGTTGGGGGCTGCTTTGAATAATTTTGATAATTTAATATTTAAATTTTTTAACCAGTGCCTACAGTGATTATAGGTTTCAAACTCCTAAGCATTGTAAAATGCTCTAGAGAAAGACTGGCATCAACCACCTAAAACCATTAAAACTCAAATTAAAACTCAAATTAAAACAATCGATTAAACTTAAACTTGCTACACATCAATTTATGAAAAACATCACAAATTAATATAAACCCCAGGTAGCCTAATCAGGCTACCTGGGGACAATTAGCTTTGATAAGCAGGCGCTAGCAAGCCAATCTAAGCACTCAATTTAGCGCAAACAATGCGCTAAATTGAGTTTGGTTTATTGAGTACTGACCACTCTACCTGTCGCATTTAGATTATCGGATCTTGCAGAACAATTAATCGCATTCTCAGCAAAGCTTGATAACGGAAGACTAAATACAACTAAACCTAAGTAGGCTTGAAACAGAACAGCTCCCTAAAACCATCTACGGGAACTTTGAACTATAGCCCAAAAATTAGCCTGTGTATAACCTTGTTGGTAACAATTGCACAACTTTTCCACCAATAGGTAACATCTACCATGTCAATTAGCTTTATTGATATATAAATTCGAGATTTATGCATACTTATTATATATCGTAATGCAACCCGCACTCGCGCTTAATACCATTGAAACGGGTTTCCTCTTCGGTCATTCCTGCTTCAAGTGGCTTACTCGAATGTATATCACCTACCGAAACATACCCTTGTTCCCATAATGGATGGTACGGCAACTCAAATTGAGTCAAATATTCATGTACCTGCTGGTTGCTCCAATCAATTATAGGTAGCATTTTGTAGCGATTTCCATGAATAGCAAGCACAGGAAGTGCCTCACGAGTACTCGACTGTGAACGCCTAAGCCCGGCAAACCAGGTTCCTACCTCAAGCTCATTTAATGCACGCTGCATTGGCTCAACTTTATTGATCTGGTTGTAGCGATCTAGACCATCAATCCCTTGTAACCACAAGAAACCATACTTAGCTTCTTGCCAAGCCGCGCTAAGAGGCGAAGCATACACTTTTAGGTTTAATTGCAACTGCTCGGTTAGTTGATCGATAAATTTATAGGTTTGCGGAAACAGATAACCGGTATCGGTCAAAATAACGGGCACGTTAGGCTGCTCAGCGTTAAGTAGGTGCAGCATCACTGCAGCTTGAATGCCAAAACTTGACGACACCGCGGCTTTGCCTGGCAGGTATTGCAATGCCCAGCGTACGCGTTGTTGCGGCGACAATTGATCTAAAAAAAGGTTAACCTTTTTTAGTTCAGCTTGCTGCTCAACTTCAGGCGCAGTGAGCAAAGCCACCAGCGCCTCTTTAGCAATAACAGATTCTATCTGCAGATCAGGCATGAAATTCCTTAGCCGCGTCGATAACGGCGGGGATTACACCACTACGAACGGTGTAATTACCAAACGTTTCGCCTGTTTCCCGCTCTGATACATAACGTGCAAACAAGTCATCTAGTTCAGCAAGAATTTCAGCTTCCTGAATATTCTCACGGTACAGTTTATTTAATCGCGTACCTTCATAGCTGGCACCTAGGTATAAGTTGTAACGACCTGGCGCCTTACCGACTAAACCAATTTCAGCTGCAAAAGGGCGCGCGCAACCATTAGGGCAACCCGTCATTCTAATCACAATGCCTTGGTCCAAAAAACCATGCTTATCTTGTAAAGTCTCAACATGTGTTAAAAAGTCGGGGAAATAGCGCTCGGCTTCTGCCATAGCTAATGCACACGTTGGCAATGCAACACACGCAATAGAGCGACCACGCGTTTCGGTGATCAGCTTCCCCATTAACCCATGCTGCCTTGCTAGCGCTTCAATTTTATCTTTATCAGCAGCGGCAACACTTGCAATAATGATGTTTTGGTTAGAGGTCATACGGAAGTCACCTTGGTGAATTTTCGCTATTTCTCTAAGCCCTGTTTGCAGTGATTGCCCGGGTAAATCTTTAACGCGGCCACCTTCAATAAACAAGGTTAGGTGCCAGTTGTTATCGACCCCTTGCTTCCACCCGTACCGGTCACCACGATCGCCAATGACAACATCACGTTTTGGCTCAAATTTAATTCCAGTACGCTTTTCGACTTCAGCTTTAAATACATCGAAACCATACTTAACGATGGTGTATTTTAGACGCGACAATTTTCGATTTTCGCGGTTGCCCCAATCTCGCTGTATCGTCATCACCGCTTCAGCAAATTTCAGCGTGTCTTGTGCTTTAATAAAGCCAAAATCATCAGCTAACCGTGGAAAGGTAGCAACTTCACCATGGGTCGAGCCCATTCCGCCACCAGCGACTAAATTAAAGCCAACTAACTCGCCTTTTTCGGCAACAGCAATAAAACCTAAGTCATTGGTGTAAACGTCAACGTCATTATCGGGCGGCACCGCAACAGCCATCTTAAATTTACGTGGCAGGTAAGTTTTACCGTAAACAGGCTCAACTTCTTCACCTTCTGTGGTGACTAACTTCTCATCGTCTAACCAGATTTCAGCATAAGCTTTAGTGTGCGGCAGCATGTTGTCTGACAACTGCTTAGCATAGGCATAAGCCTGTTGGTGCAGCTTTGATTCAACCGGATTAGGGTTACACATCACGTTACGATTTACGTCACCACAAGCGGCAATTGAGTCCAGCGCTTCACGGTCGAGATCTTGAATAATCGTTTTTAAGTTACGCTTAGGAATACCATGGTATTGAAACGTTTGGCGCGTGGTTAAACGAATACTGTTAGAGCTGGTTAAGTTCGATGCAATGCTATCAACCGCCAACCATTGCTGCGGAGTACACACGCCACCGGCAACTCGAGCACGTAACATAAAGCTATAAAGTGGCTCTAACTTTTGCTCTTTACGTTCATTACGTAAGTCACGGTCATCTTGTTGGTAAAAGCCATGAAACTTAATAAGCTGCTGATCACCCTCGCTAAAGGCACCCGTTACTGCAGTGTCTAACCCTTCTTGAATGGTGCCACGTAGGTAATCACTGTCAGTCTTTAAATATTCGTTTACTGCTAACGTTTTCTCACTCATAGCAAGATACTCTCTATTATTCTTTTATAGTTAGTGCTGACTTTGTTCGTGCCAGCAACTCATCAATGCGCTCTGTTTGCTCAAGCAAAAATTAGTAAACGTCTTTTTGATAACGTTTTGCCACTCGCAATGCTTCAAGGTAATCTGCGGCTTGCTCTATTGTTTTGCCGCCAAACTTAACCACTACATCTAATAAGGCTTGGTGAACATCTTTAGCCATGCGCTCTGCATCACCACAAATGTAAAAGTGGGCCCCAGACTCAAGCCATTGCCACAGCGTTTCACCCTGCTCAATGATTTTATGCTGTACATACACCTTGTGGTCTTGATCGCGTGAAAACGCTAAATCGATACGTGACAGCTCGCCACTTTGTAAGTACTGCTGCCACTCGGTTTGATAGAGAAAATCTTGCTCAAAGTGTGGATTGCCAAAAATTAACCACGCATTACCGGCTATACCTTGCGCCGAACGATCCTGCATGAAAGCTCTAAACGGCGCTACACCAGTACCTGGGCCCACCATGATCACCGGTGTTTCAGGGTTATCAGGTAAGCGAAAATGCTTATTAGGCTCAACATAAACCTGTACCTCTTGCCCTTCTTCGGCATTGGCTAAGAATTGTGAAGCCCCACCAAATCGTGCAATTCCGTCACGCTGGTCCTCAACCAGTGCCACAGTTAAGTGCACCTCAGATTCAACTTCAGCTTGGCTAGAGGCTATGGAGTACAGCCTTGGCGTGATATTACGCAGCAAACTAACTAGCTGCTCAGCCGTTATACTGGCTGGATATTGGTTAACAACATCGGCAACTTGATGATGAGTCACAAACTGACGCAGCTGCGCTTTATCTTGCGTTAAAGCTAATAGTGTTGGGTTTTGAGTTAGCTCAGCCCAACCTGTAATGAATCCAGGGTGCAGTTGGGTTAGCTCTTTTTTATGAGTTAACGCCTCGCGCAAACTCAAACTGTTTTCACCAATACTGACTAGCGCTTCACCATCTAGCTTTAAGTTACTAAGAAGTTCAGCTACCAAAGCGCCGCTGTTCGAGAACCAAATACCTAATGCATCACCTACTTGATAATTAATACCTGACTCACCAAGCTCGATTTCAACATGGCGCACATCTCGGTCAGAATCCCGCCCCGTTAGCTTTTGGCTAACGAGCAGTTCAGCGGTATAAGGTTTTTGCTTAGTAAAGCTAGTTAGAGCTGCAGTAGTATTAGCAATCGGCACCACCGTTGCGCCAGCGCTTTGAACTAACGGTTTTACAGCTTCCAGTACACTATTTTGCCAAGTTTCGGCTTGCGATTCGTAATCTACGTCACATTCGACGATTGGCGAAAGTGATGTTGCGCCAAGCGCCGCCAAGCGCGCGTCAAAGTCTTTACCTGTTTGGCAGAAATACTCATAGCTTGAGTCACCAAGCGCTAAAACAGAATAATTAAGCTGCTCTAACCTAGGGGCTCGCTTAGAGGCTAAAAACTTGTGCAGTTCAATGGCGTCATCAGGTGCATCACCTTCACCATGGGTACTTACCACTAGCAGTAATAAGGTTTCTTGCTTGAGCTGCCGTACTTTATATTCACCCATTGAAGTTAAGTTAACCGCATATCCTTGCGCCTGCGCTTTTTCAGCTAATTGTGCCGCAACCCCACGCCCATTACCGGTTTGACTACCGTATAAAATCGTAATCGTTGGCATTGCGCTCGCTTGCGGCACTGCTGCACCACCCTGCTCAGATGTGGCAGCAAGGTAGCCGCTGACCCACGCAAGTTGAACGGCACTCAATTCAGCGGTAAGCTGCTTTAGCTTATCCACTTGCCCTGAAGACAGCGGAGAGGCGAGTGATGAAAGCTCTTTTAACAACATGATGACGGCCCTGTATCAATTTAATGTAGGCAAGCTTAGCCCTAGACCATAAAAGTAAAAAAGAATAAAAGCTGATTTTTAATTCCATTTTGGAATATACAAATGGTCTAAATTAAGCTAAAAAGTAAAAGGCAATGAATGAACCCATATTTAATAGGCTTGATGACAGCAATTACCTATTAAAAAGTGTGACATAGTGCAACATTCCAGTTGAGACTGGTATGCTTATACTTATAATGAAAAATATGCACTTGTGTCTAAATTCTGAACCGCCACAATAATGCAATCAAACAATAAAAATGACATCTGTCCCTACGAATGTCCTCAACCAAGAGGTTTACCTTTGTGAAGCTAGGTCTCCCCAAGGAAAGTCACACAGGAGAAAGCCGAGTTGCGCTTATTCCTGCCAATGTGGCACGACTGCTAAAGAAAAACGTGCAGGTACTTGTTGAAAGCAATGCGGGTAATAACGCAGGCTTTACTGATACAGACTACGTTACCGCCGGCGCAACTATTGTGTCTCGTGAACAAGTCTTAAGTGATGCAGATGTAATTACTGTCGTTAACGCTAAAGATGAACAACTTGCAGAACTTAAAGCGGTTATTAAGCCGAATCAAATTCTGATCGGCATGATGGATCCACTTGCGCACCCTGAAAATGCCCAAGCTATAGCTGATGCCGGTGCTACCGCGATTGCACTGGAATTAGTGCCGCGTATTACACGGGCGCAGAGCATGGATATTTTATCTTCGATGGCGACAATTGCCGGCTATAAAGCAGTATTGCTTGCCGCGCATAAAGCACCGCGATTATTCCCGATGATGATGACTGCCGCCGGAACACTTAAACCGTCTCGCGCGTTCATTATGGGGGTGGGTGTTGCAGGCTTACAAGCCTGTGCAACCGCCAAGCGGCTTGGTGCGGTTGTTGAAGCTTACGATATTCGGCCAGCAGCTCGTGAGCAAATTATCTCAGTAGGTGCCAAACCGGTTGAACTGGATTTAGAGACAGAAAACACTGAAACCAAAGGCGGTTACGCTGCAGAGCAGTCTGATGATTTTTTGAAGCGTCAACAGCAAGCAATGACCAATGTTCTGGCCCAACAAGATATCGTGATTACAACAGCTGCGATCCCAGGTCGAAAAGCCCCTGTTTTAATTACAAAAGCTATGCTTGATGGCATGAAGAAAGGCACTATTATTGTTGATCTCGCCGCTGAAACTGGCGGTAACTGTGAGCTAACAGAAGTCGATAAAGAGGTGGTTTACAACGGAGTAACCATTCTTGGCCCGTCGAATATCCCTGGTACAGCAGCCAACCATGCAAGCCAAATGTATGGCACTAATATTGAAAACCTATTAAAACTGCTTGTCGACAAAGAAGGGGTGGTAAACCTTGATTTTGAAGACGAAATTGTGAAAGACACGGTTGTTGCACATCAAGGCGAGGTTGCCAGTGCACGCCTACGAGATCTGCTAGGTCTGCCCTCACTTGAGCCGGTTGCTACGGCTGAATCACCGGAGGAAAAATAAATGGAAATTTTCATCTTACTGACCTTATTTATGGTCGCGGTTTTTCTTGGTGTAGAGATGATCACCAAAGTACCGCCAACCCTGCACACTCCACTGATGTCTGGTTCAAACGCTATTTCAGGGATCTCTCTGGTTGGTGCACTATTATCAGCCGGTTCAGGCGCGGGCGTTTGGGTTAACGTGTTCGGCTTTATCGCGGTGGTTCTTGCTACCATTAATGTTGTTGGTGGCTACATGGTCACCAACCGCATGCTCGCCATGTTTAAAAGGAAATAAGCCACTATGACGATTATTTATCTCGCCTATTTAGTGGCTGCAGCCTTATTTATCCTCGGGATTAAAGGCCTTACTAAGCCACGAACTGCAGTTAGAGGTAATCAACTTTCTGCACTGGGTATGTTTATTGCGGTGGTAGTAACACTACTAGATCAAAGTATTTTAAGTTACGAATGGATTATTGCAGGCGTACTTCTTGGTGGCACGATTGGTGCCATTATGGCGACAAAAATCCAAGTAACATCAATGCCGCAAATGGTAGCCATGCTAAACGGTTTTGGTGGCGGAGCATCGCTGTTTATTGCGCTAGCAAACTTCATTGACCCACAATCAACCACTCAAACTGTGGCGGTGATTTCAATTGCGGCAACAGTCATTATTGGCGCGGTGACTCTGTCGGGTTCATTTGTGGCTTTTGCTAAGTTACAAGAACTGATTTCAGGCAACCCGATTAAGGTTCCTGGCAACAAAATAATCAATGCAATATTGCTCGTCAGTGCCATCATTTTGGCGATTGCGATTGTGATAAACCCGAGTAACGTGGCACTCATGTACGCTTTAGTGGCTGTGTCTTTAGTGTTGGGTTTACTGTTGGTTGTGCCTATTGGTGGCGCAGATATGCCAGTGGTTATTGCCCTACTGAACTCATATTCAGGCATTGCAGCGGCAACCACCGGCTTTATTACCGGTAATACCGTTTTGATTGTATCGGGCTCGTTAGTCGGCGCATCTGGTATTATTCTGACGCAAATCATGTGTAAAGCGATGAACCGTTCACTGTTTAACGTGTTGTTTGGTGTGATGGCTGAAGGCGGAGAAACCGTTGATGCCGATGAAGTTTATGCCGGAAAAGTCACCTCGTCGTCACCTGAAGAGGTAGCAATGCTACTCGAAACTGCTGAACGCGTGGTTATTGTTCCTGGTTACGGACTGGCGATGGCGCAAGCGCAACATGCAGTGCGCGAGCTTGCCTCTGTGATGGAAGCGCGTGGTACACAAGTGCTTTACGCTATTCACCCAGTTGCGGGTCGTATGCCGGGCCATATGAACGTACTACTCGCTGAAGCAGAAGTGCCTTACGAGCAGCTAATCGAAATGGATGAGATTAATCCGCAGTTTGAGCAAACCGATGTCGCTATTGTTATTGGTGCTAACGATGTAACCAACCCAATGGCACGAGAAGACAAAGGCAGCCCAATTTACGGTATGCCAATTCTTAACGTCGACAAGGCTAAAACCGTTGTCGTAGTTAAGCGTTCGCTTAGCCCTGGGTTTGCAGGGTTACCTAACCCATTGTTTGCTTTAGATAACTCAGTGATGTTGTTTGGGGATGGTAAGAAAGCTATAGTTGAGTTAACTCAAAGCCTTAAAGAAGCTGATTAGCCATTGTTGCTGATAATAAAAGACCGCATTTGCGGTCTTTTTTTGAATAAAAACCTGCAACAGCGGCAGCCGCTTTTAGGCTTTTTGTACAAGCTAACAACCGTACGGGGCTCAATGAGTGTAACTTCATAAACAGCCACAAAAAAAGCCGTACAACGTAGTGATAACTACGTAAACGGCTTAGTGATGGAGCCAATTTGCTGTCTAGTAGGCTTAAGCCGACTGCTCTAGAAAATCAAGAGAGGGTACAAAAAAGGCTGAGCCTGTTAGCGCTTGAGTATAGTGCATTAGGTGGTCGTGATTACCGTGACCGTCACCATGAATCATACTGGCAAGCATCTGTTCAAAATTGACAGAGTTTCGACAGGTAGAGACAAACATTAAACCTTGCTCTTTAACTGAGCCGTAAGGCATGCTTTGGCGTAAAATCTCCATGGAGTTACCATCGCTATCTTTAAGGTTAACTCGCTTAATATGGCTGGTTAATGGCTTATCGGCAGAAGCATATTCAATATTATCGGCTTTAGTTCGGCCAATAATATCTTCTTGATTTTTCTCTGGTAGGCGGTTCCATTTACTCAAGTTGTGCGCAAATTTTTGCACGTGCACATAGCTTCCGCCAGTAAATGTACGGTCTTCATCACCGATTAAGGCAACCTGTTGGCGACTACGCCCTTTCGGGTTTTCGGTGCCATCAACAAAACCTGTGAGATCGCGGTTGTCCATAAAACGGAAGCCACGTTCTTCGTCAACGAGTTCCACTAACCCATCGAACATTTGGCACACTTCATTGGCAACTAGGTGCAATATATCGAAACGGTCACAACGTATTTGCACAAACAAATCGTATTCTATTGCTGGTGCATCACGATTGTCTTCATTCATAGCTGGAAATGGCTTTAATTGCTGCGGACGTGCTTGCGGGTAAAGCGTGTCCCAGTAGTTGGCTCCAATCGCTACAAAGCCATTAAAAGCGCTATCTGAAAATTGGTCAGCAAGGTCGTGAACATACTGCGCGACATTTGCCACACATGGACGCATCTGCTCATCAATACCTTCATTAGCATTAAACATTAAATAGACACTGTGCAAGTTTCCTTCTGCACACACTCCTATTTGCTCACGCGGCATAATCTGACTATCCATTTATCTCGAACCTTTTTTTTGATATTAATTTTCGCCATATTATCTACAACTTTAGCAGTTAAGATATTAACCTGACGCACATTAAGCAAAATAAAAAGTGATGTGTAGGTCTACTTGTAAAGCTCAATTGTGACTAACAATGCTAAAAATGAGCACAAGTAAGTCGTTATAACGCTTAATGAATAACATGTTAAACGTCCCAACACTTAGTTTACTAAAATACACAATAAACAGCGATAAAAATAACCAATATCTAGCAAAAGCGTGCCAGTGCCTTACCAACATGCTGGCGAATAATAAAAACGGTGAGTACATTAGCAATGTGTAATTACCAGGAACCGGCTAATAGCCCTCTAACTATCACTATTTTATTACTCCTTGACGAAGTAGAATGAACGCTCTACCATTAAGGTAGAATAAACGCTCTACTAGGTTTTCCTATGCTCAAAACTCAAATAGCAGAAAGTTTGGAAATCGCATTCAGTCAATATGGCTTTGCAGAACCCAGTGTATCTAAGCTTAAAGACGCTTGTAATGTAAGTCTTAGAACTCTATATAAGTATTTTCCATCAAAAGAAAAGATGATTATCGCGGCGCTAGATTATCGACATCAACGATATTTAGCCTTTCTTGTTAAAGATCTTCAGGGCTCAAATGCCAGTAAGGTGCTGCAGATATTTGCCAAGTTGGAGCATTGGATGGGATCTTTTGCGGCACATGGTTGTATGTCTTTAAATGCGATTGCCGCGTTTCCTGAAAATAATGAAATAAGGGATGCCGTCGCTCGACATAAGCATGAAGTTTGTCAGTTACTAGGTCGTCAAAGTGGTAGAGCAGATCTTGAAAAAGAGCTATTTATTTTGCACGAAAGTGTTTCTAGTACATGGCCAATTTTGGGCAAAGAGTCTGTAGAAATAGCACAAACTATGGTTAGCAAACTGATGGGCAATCACCAATGATGACAATTCCCAAAAATATGCAAGGCGTTACCTTAACCGGTCACGGTGGTACCGAGGTTCTTAAATACAGTGCCAACCTTATTGTACCTAAGCCCCAAAAAAATGACGTGCTAATACGCGTTTTGGCTGCAGGCGTTAATAATACCGATATAAATACTAGAACAGCTTGGTATTCAAAAAGTGACAATGGTGTAACTGACGCTAGTTGGTCTGGTAATGCCTTACAATTTCCGCGTATTCAAGGCGCAGATGTTTGTGGTGTTATTGTTGCTGTTGGAGAAGGTGTTAGTGCAACAAGGATTGGCGAAAGAGTAATAATTGAGCCATGTATTCAAGAGGCTCACGGTGTCAAACTAGATACACCTTGGTACTTTGGTTCAGAATGCGATGGTGGATTTGCGCAGTACACAGTTGTTGCTTCTCGTCATGCTTATCATATTAAAAGTGGTTTATCTGACGTTGAACTTGCCAGTTTTCCCTGCTCTTATTCAACGGCAGAGAACATGCTGACACGTGCGAATGTTACCTCAAAAGATAAAGTCCTTATCACTGGCGCTTCTGGAGGCGTGGGCTCTGCTGCTGTACAGTTAGCTAAAGCGAGTGGAGCTTATGTTATAGCAGTGACAAGTACCGAAAAAATGCCATTGCTTCTAACACTCGGCGCCGATGAAGTGATATCAAGAAATGATGATTTAATCGATACCTTTGGTAAAAACAGTATCGATGTAGTGGTCGATTTAGTCGCTGGGCCTAAGTGGCCGAAATTGCTTAATGTATTGAAGCCACAAGGACGTTACGCCGTTTCTGGCGCCATAGCTGGCCCTATAGTGGAGTTAGATATTCGAACGCTATACCTAAAAGATCTTAGCTTTTTTGGTTGCACGGTACTGGGTGAACAAGTGTTTAAAAACTTAGTCCGTAAGATAGAAAGCAACCAAATTAAGCCACTGGTGGCAGAAATATTTTCATTAGCCGACATTGGTAAAGCTCAAGACTGTTTTTTAGAAAAAAAACATGTGGGTAAGATCGTATTAAAGCTTTAAGTATCTGTTTATAAAATAGATACAGCATTACCTCTAGACCATATAAGCACTATTGAACCTGTCATTTAATTAACAGGTTCAATTATCGCGATTTACCGATTAGCGACTAAGGTGAATGATAGAATTCACCAACATAGCTCAATCTTGCTTGAGTAAAATAAGGTTATGCTTAATGGCACTTACAGTGACCTTGTCGCCAACATTTATGGCTAGCGGCTCACAATGAACATCTAATATCTGCTCAGCAATTGCCACCAAATATTGGCATACATTGCCTAAAAACCGCCGCTCAATCACCACTGCGTGACCATCATCATCTTTTTCAATGCGTAACTGCTGCGGCCTGAGTAGCAATTGGGCAAGCTCGTTGTGCGCTAAACCTAACGGAACTGTGCTAGCGATAGAGCCTATTAGCGTCGATACGGTATGATTGCCCGTCACACTGGCGGCGAGATAGTTACTCGCCCCTAAAAAATCTGCCACATATTTGTCTTTGGGGCATAAATACAGTTGCTCTGGGTCGCCACACTGCACTATTTTTCCATCGCTAAACAATGCCAGCTTATCAGCAAAGACAAAGGCTTCGTCTTTACTGTGCGTCACAAAAACCGCGCTAACACTATGTTTCTTTAAAATTTGGCGGATCTCAAGCATCATTTCACGACGGACCTTAGCATCGATATTTGAAAACGGCTCATCCAGCAACAATACCTCTGGCTCGTAAGCCAAAGACCGCGCAATTGATACCCGTTGCTGCTGACCACCCGATAACTCATGCGGATACCGGTCACCTAACCCTTCAAGCTTAACCAGCGTTAGCATCTGTTCTAATCGTTTAACTTTCTGCGCTTTATCGGTATTTTTGAGCCCAAAAAGTACATTCTCAGCAACCGTCAAATGGGGGAACAAGGCGTAGTCTTGAAAGATCATGCCTACTCCACGTTGCTCGCTAGCAACAAACAGCTTGTCTGCTGCAACCGTTTTACCATTAATACACATCACGCCCTGCGTAATGTGTTGCAAACCCGCAATAGCGCGTAACAAGGTGGTTTTACCACAACCACTGGGGCCTAACAAAGCTACAATTTCACCCTTTTCAACGGTTAAGTCGAGCCCTTTAAGCACCTGCTGTGTTTGATACTGACTATGAACACCGGTCACTTTTAATGTTGCCATATGATTATGCTTGCTCCAAAGAACGGTTGAGATATATCAGTGGGACCAACCCCACCAATACAATCACGATTGCGGCTAACGCCCCGTGTTCAAGTTGTTCATCAGAAACGAACTGAAACACATACGTTGCTAAATTTTCAAAACCTATGGGCCTAAGTAACAATGCCGCTGGCAGCTCTTTCATACACTCAATAAATACCAATAATAGCCCAGCAAAAATCCCCTTACGCAACAATGGAATATGCACTTTAGTCAGTAATGATTGAGGCGATAGCCCGAGGGTAACACTGGCCATATCGAGCGATGGGGAAATGCGTTTGTAGCTATTTTCAATACTGCCAATCGCAATGGCAGCAAAGCGAATACTAAAAGCGGCAATCAAAATAAACGCACTGCCAGACAGAACAAGACCTGGCTCCGATAAACCGAAGTAGCTGGCCAAGTCATTAATTGCAAAATCAAGCTGGGTAAACGGCACTAACACCCCAATGGCTAACACAGTACCCGGTAGCGCATAACCAGTAGAAGCCAGCCTTGAGGGCAACATGTCTGCAGAATATGGGCTCACTCGCCTAACAAACATTAAAGCAAGGCCAATACACACACAAATCACGCTCACCACTAACGAGATCCACAAACTGTTAGCGCTATATTCAAAAAACTTTGCGTTCCAGCTCAAAGCAAAATAGTCCCAAGCATATTGCACTAAAATCATGAATGGCAATAAAAAAGCGACCACCAACAGGCATAAACAGTAACCTGTTGCCATCAATGCTTTTACGCCTTTAAGCGAGTAACTATCAAGCTCAAGTGTGGCCGCTTGTTTTTGAAATAACTTTTGCTTTCGCCGCGCAAAGCGCTCACATCCCACCATCAAAAACACCACCAGCAACATAATGGTTGATAGCTTTGCCGCGGCGGTTAAGCTGCCATATTCAAACCAAGTATCGTAAACCGCCGTAGTCAACGTTGGCACAGCAAAATAACTCACAGTGGCAAAATCGGCGGCGGTTTCCATTGCAACGAGTGCCGCGCCCACCGCCAATGCAGGTCTAGCCATCGGCAAGCTTAGTCGCCAAAAACTCTTCCAAGGGCTACAGCCCATCACGCGGGCTGCGTGGCTTAAACTAACGGATTGTTCCATAAAGGCTGTGCGAGCTAGCAGGTAAATATAGGGGAATAACACCAAAGCCAGCATCAGTGCAGCGCCACCAATAGAACGAACTTCAGGAAAATAATAATCACGTGGCGTGTGCCAATCAAATATCGTCCTTAACCCGCGTTGCAGTGGGCCGGCGTAATCAAGAAGCTCGGTATACACATAGGCCACAACATAAGCCGGCATCGCTAAAGGCAATAACAATGCCCACTGGAACATTTTACGCCCAGGGAAACGACATTTAGCCACCAACCAAGCAGCAGGAATCGCCAACATCACCGCGCCAACGACCACCAGCAGCATCAGCAATAAGCTATTGTGAATGTAAGTTGGTAGCACCGTATCGAGTAGATGAGCAAACACGGCCTGGCCAGGCATAAACGCTTGAATAATCAGTGCGATTAACGGCATAACCAATAACAAGGCTAAGGTGTAACTTGCAACAGACCAGCGTCGCGCTAAGCCTAATATCATGAAGTAAAATACCTAATTCGTCATAAAAACAGTGCTGCATTAACAACAAACCTATCACTAAAGATAGGTTTGCGAGCCTTTTTATGGCCACAGCAATCATATTGTCTGTGGTCACTAAATACGATTACAAGTTAAAGATCAAACTGGACTTGATCCAACAATTTAATCGCTGCGCTGTGGTGTTCGGCCAACTTATAGATAGGCAGGTTGTCAGCTTTAAATTGCCCCCAAGACGCCACTAACTTAGACGGAGCCACATCTGCTTTTACTGGGTATTCCATGTTTACATCAGCGTAGCTTTGCTGCGCCGCATCACTCGACAAAAACTCCATTAGCTGTAACGCTGCTGCGGTATTTTTGCTGTGTTTAGCCAAAGCCATTCCCGACACATTAATATGTGAACCGCGATTGGCTTGGTTTGGAAAATTAATTTCAGATGCATCAGCCCACGGCTTTTGCTTTGGGTCTTGCAGCATTTTACCTAGGTAGTAACTATTACCGATGGCTATATCACATAAACCTTCACTAACCGCTTTAACTTGAGCTCTGTCATTACCCTGTGGTTTACGTGCTAGGTTGGCTTTAACCCCTTGTAACCAAGTTTTAGTCTCTAGCTCACCATGGTGCGCAATCATTGATGCAACTAATGACACGTTATAAGGATGCTTACCGCTACGGGTACAGATTTTACCGCTGTATTTAGGATCGGCCAGATCTTCATAGTTGATATCAAGCTTACCGAGTCGCTCTTTTGAGCTGTATACATTGCGAACTCGCATGGTGAGTGCGTACCACATGTCATCCGGTGAGCGGTATTGTGGTGGAATATTCTGTTGTAGTTTGTCGCTAGTAGCAGGGCTTACTAAATCTTTTTCAACGAGTTCCATTAAGCGATAAAAGTCAGATGTCAGCACAATATCAGCCTTAGACAAACGTCCTTCACGCACCATACGCTCAGCGATACCTTTTTTTGAAAAAACAACATCGACTTCAATCCCAGTTTTCTGAGTAAAATCAGCCAATATTGGATCAATCAAAAAAGCCTGACGGTATGAATATACAGTTAATTTTTCGGCGGCATTAACCATGGTTGCGCTACATAAAAGTCCAACTGATACCAGCCAATTAACGATTTTCATTACCTCACTCCTTTGCAATTTACGTTATACCAGCGCTGCTGGTGATAATAATTATCAATTGCAAACAGAGTAATCAATCAAGTTAAAAACGACAAGCACTAATGACACTTTCTTATAACAAAACAAACACAATTCGCCCTCACAACAACTTTAGCAATCCCTTACCTATCAACGATTTTAGATGTTAATTGCAGTATTAAGTCGCCGGCCGAGTAGCCATAAATGGCTCAGCTTTTTGCACGCCGCTCAGCCATACGCTAAGCGCCGGAGTCAGCTTACGCCAAGGCAAATCTGGGTGTCGAAAATCGATATACTCCAATAAGCAAATTAACATCACTTGTGCAGCCGTTAGCTCTTGCGTATTAATCATGCCGAGCGTTTCAACTTCCTTTAGACCTCTTAGCAATGCTTGCTCGTAACGTGACATCCAAAATGTTGACCGTAATGCATCTTCTCGGCATTGCTCCTGCCGCAGCGACACAGCGCTATCAATAATGCCTTTTAGCAGTGACAGGTGACATTGTTGCGCCCAATTGTCCGCAACCGCACCCAGCAGGCTCGATTGACCAAATTCACTGTCGAGGTAGCGCATAATGACATCGCTATCAAACAAGGCTAAACCATCATTAAGCAACAAACACGGCACCTTGGCTAACGGGTTTGCTCGCAGTAGTTCAGGTGAGTTGTCAAAAGGATCGGTGAGGATCTCTTCAACATCGGAAATATGGTGATAACGGATAAACACCCTCACGCACCTAGCATAGGGGGATGCATCGCTATAGTAGAGTTTCATCGTGGTTTCCTTACCAATATTTTTCGACGGTGATCTGCCCAGGAGCTCGACGCAGGTTCTTGGCGAGCCCTTTGTTTTTAAGTACCAGTTGCGCTTCAGTGATCATTCCTGGGTTACCACAGATCATAACTTGAGACTGCTCAGCGCTAAGCTTTATACCGGCTAATGTTTCAATTTCACCATTACTGATACCGTCTGGGATCCGGCAAGTTAACGCTCCAGTTACGGGCTCGCGCGTCACCGACAAAATTAATTTGAACTGGGTTGGGTATTTACTTTCAAGCGCTTTAAGTTGCTCTAAATAAGCTAGATCTTGCGCTTCTCTTACCCCATAAACTAACACCACTTTTTGATAGTTTTCCCACGGTTCATCAGTGGCCATCATCGAGATAAACGGCCCCACCGCAGTGCCCGTTGCCAGAAACCAAAGATGGCAGCCTTTCATTTCAGCTTTAGGCAACTCATCGAGCGTCATAAACCCAGCGGCTTTGGTTGATACATCAATGACATCTCCAGTAGCCAACGCTTGGAGATTAGGCGACAACTCGCCGTCATCTACGGCCACCGCTAACACCTCAATGTAGTCAGTGCCCGGCGGGTTAACTAAAGAGTAAGCACGGCCAATACGTTTATCCTCGACCACTTGGCTCAATTTTATAAATTGCCCCGCTGTAAATGAACCAATATCAACCTTAATCTTTAACGAGAATAGTTTTTTGCTCCAATCAATCCGTTCAATGACCTTACCTTCAATCCACATGTGATTTGCTCCCAAAGTCTATTGTCATTTCGGCGTAAACTTTAATTTTACAGACAGAAAGATTAATCTAATTAAACCCGCTTGTGAGATGATAATTAGCGCAGCATGCTCCTATATCACTCACAATACCGTCACTAAACCTAATTTAAATTAAGGTTAAATGGCCAGCCCAAGGATAATCTTATGCCTATCATTTTTCGTACAGTCGTCGCCTTTATGTTATTCGCGCTGCCCCTTAATCATAGTGCGTTGGCGCAAGAACTGGCTGGTTTTGATAACAAATTAACAGCGGCTACCAATAAAACAGTCATTATAGTTAGGCATGCCGAAAAACTGCCTGATGGCACTCGCGACCCACTATTAAGCCAGGCCGGACACCTACGCGCTCAAGCACTGGCCACCAAGTTAACAGCCCTAGCTGTAACACAAGCCATTGCCAGTAACTACCAAAGAACACAGCTCACACTACAACCTCTGGCCAAGCGCAATAACATCGCGGTGTCGATAGTCAGTACCACTGAGGGTATTGAACAACACATTACCCAGATTGCCGCGCTAGTTAATCGTCATAACGGCAACAGCGTTATTGCCGGACATTCCAATACTGTACCGATGATAATAACGGCTCTAGGTGGCCCAGAAGTCGCCCCGATAGCTGAAACTGATTTTGGTGATTATTACCAACTCACTATTGGTAACGCAGGTAAAGTCTCATTCACTAAAGAGCACTTTGGTATATAAACTAGCATTTTAAATGTAAACAAGAATAAGCTTATAGTTAAAATTTGGGTTAAATGATGTATAATATCGCCGCATCAAATATCGGGGTATAACGGGATAGAACGGGATACTTTAAGAGAGGTAGAATGGAAGCTGTGATCCAATGTAAAAACTTATCAACATGCTGTAGAACCTGCTCAAGAATGACGATTATTGAAGGTGAGTATGTATGTTTCAGAGCAGGTAAAGCCACCAGCTTGCAAACCGTTAATCCTCCGGTTGATAAGTTATGTAAAAATTGGTTACTAAGTGAACTTCAAAGCATTTAAATGATTAACATTCCGGCATAATCATGTGCCGAGAACTTAGGCTCATGCAACAAACCTGCTCCCATCGCACTAGCCGTTGTTTTTTCTAAACTTAGCCCACGTGTGGTAACGCGAATACCTGCACGCAATTGAAAATACAACACTTCAAGCTGTTCTTTATCGACGCCACGCAATTTTAGCTTAGTCATAATAGCAAACCAGTCGGTGTCGACCTGATTATCTTGCCCCTCAATATTAACCCGTAGCGATATATTTTCCATTATGACCGTCCAAGCTTACCGAAATTTAGTGTATTAATTATAAACACATAAGCCTGAATAGCAGCTGACTCTCACTCCGAGTTAACCTCAGCTGCTCACAACAGATTACACTAATAGCATTCAGGCTTTACTTACAAAGCCGGTGCTAAAGTATTTTGCAGTATTGGCTCGCAGCAACGACTACTCTTGCTGAATACGCCATAACTTGGCATACAGCCCAGCTTTTTTGAGCAAATCATAATGAGTGCCAACCTCTACTACACGCCCTTTACTTAGCACTAAAATTTGGTCGGCATCGATAACGGTCGATAGTCGATGGGCAATAACCAAACTCGTATGGTCTTTCGCCACCTCTTTTAATGCCGTTAAAATGGCTTGCTCTGAATGGCTATCGAGCGAAGAGGTTGCTTCATCAAACACCAAAATAGGTGAACGCTTTAAAATGGCGCGCGCAATCGCAACCCGCTGTTTTTCTCCACCCGATAATTTTAAGCCACGCTCGCCAACGCGAGTATCTCGCCCTTCCGGCAAGCTTTGTATAAATTCGCCTAAATGCGCCATGTTTATCGCAGCATCGATTTCAGCATCGGTGGCAGAGGGGCGGCCGTAACGGATGTTTTCAACTAAAGTATCATTAAATAGCACCGTATCTTGCGGCACAATGGCGATAGCTTGGCGCAAGGTATCCTGGCTCAGTTGACGAATATCTTGCCCATCAATTCGAATGGCGCCCGACACCACATCGTAAAACCTAAAGAGTAACTTAACGATGGTTGATTTACCTGCGCCACTGTCACCGACTATTGCAACTTTCTGGCCCGGTTCAATCGTAAAACTAACATCATCAAGAATGCCGCGGCTATCGTAACTAAAGCAAACCTGTTCAAAGGAGACCTTTCCTAATGTTAACGGCGCAGTAGTGGCATTGGGGCTGTTTTCAATTAATGGCTGTTTGTCCAATAAGGTAAACATGCGTTCGATATTGGCAAAGGCACCACGAATTTCACGATAAACAAAACCTAGAAAATTAAGCGGAATAAACAGCTGCATCATAAAAGCGTTAACCAGTACAAAATCACCCACGCTCATCACCCCTTGTGTCACGTCGCTGGCAGCCATGGCTAACATAATGGTCATGGCGACAGAAATGATACAAGCTTGACCTGCGTTTAACGCAAATAGTGACAAACGATTTTTTCGTTTTGCGTTTTCCCAGTCTGATAGTGCACTGTCGTACCGATTCGCCTCATAGCGCTCATTATTAAAATACTTAACCGTTTCATAGTTCAATAAGCTGTCAACAGCGCGCGTATTAGACACTGAGTCAGCCTTAGCGGCATCCCTAACATAGCCAGTGCGCCATTCAGTCGCGACTATTGAAAAACCACCATAGGCCACTACAGACAGCAGTGTGATAGCGGCATAGCCGACTCCGTAGTTATAAAATAAAATTCCAACAACCAACACGATTTCTAATAGTGTTGGCACAATATTGAACACCATGAAACGCATCAGAAAACTCACGCCACTAGTGCCTCGCTCAATGTCGCGAGACAAACCACCAGTGCGTCTTTCAAGGTGAAACGCCATATCTAGCCGATGTAAATGTTCAAATACTGCAATCCCCAAGCGTCGAATAGCCCGCTCTGTGACTCGGCCAAAAAGGGTGTCACGGACCTCTGCAATAATGGTGTTGAGTAACCGAATCCCGCCATAAGCGACCACCAGCCCAATTGGCACCGCCATTATTTGCCCAGTGTTAGAGCTCGCCAATGCATCAACCATCGCTTTAAGTACAAAGGGCAAACCTACGCTCGCCGCTTTAGCGACCACCAGACACAACATTGCCAGGCCAACTCTTTGTTTAAATTCAATCAAATATGGCCAGAGGAGTTTGATGACATGCAAATTTAACTTACCAACGGGGCCGTCAAAATATAAAGAGGGACGCATGATTACTTCCAAGATAAAATAGTGATAAGGGAGGGCTCAATTAGCCTAACGAATATGAGCCTACTTTCTAGCCAGCGAGACTGTAACCATTAAGTTAAAAGCAAATTCAATAACGCAGACAAAAAGTACGACTTCGGCCTGACATTAATCAAAACTTTAGTCTAATACCTAATTTAACTATTATTTTCTCATATTTCATAACAAATTTGTGCATTTAACGTTAACCAAACACAAAGAATTTGCTACCCTAGCCGCAATAATTTTGAGCGTATTTAGAACCAACAAACATTGGCATGTTCAGGTTCAAGTCAACGATAATAGGATTGCTTATATGCAGGATTCATCCACGGCAAAATATCCACCGTTACCCCTAATCCAAACTTGGGTATGGATGATGACCCAGTCTGAAACACCAGAGATCCAAGCGAAAGGCCAGAGCAACCTTATCGCCTCGTTTGGTAGCTTGGCTAAGGCTAATGAATATTTGTTGGCCCAAAAAACTCAATAATCACAGTTTTTTAGTCAGTCGCTTAAGTTGGAAGGCTAAGCGACTAACTGGTTTTTAACCCACCAAATACACCATAATTTATATTTAAAATATAAATCATGCATAACCGCATGGGCTACTAGTGCTAAAAAGCAATTATCGCATTGGCTAACACACTAGGTTGCTTTCCACTTTGACGGCTAACTTGGTTGGCTATAACACTCCTTCGACAACGCTGTCACTAAAACCCTGCCGAAAACGGCAATTCCCATCAATAGCAGCGTCACACTCTGGTGCGCTACAACGACTTTTAGCACAACATGGCACCACACGTTTTATCGGTGCTGCTAATGCATAAGTGCTATTGTAATCATCTTGTAGCTGGAGCAATTTCTCACTTAGCAATCGGCTTAAACAGTCCGCCAATTTAGGGGCTACAGTTTGATGGCAATGCAAGTAATAGCTATTACATGAAAATCCGGCTTTGCGGCATTGATCTGATATATCAACAAAGCTAACGTCTTGACGGTTTTTAAACACATTATAAGCCATCACCGAAGTCATAATGCTAACGTCATTGGTCTCGCTGACATGATCAATTAGCATATCCAAATTAGGGCTTTTAAGTGCAACTCTAATATCGATATGTTTTGATTGTGCATATTTTTCAATGCAGTGCATTTGATGCCCCTGCAAGTTGACATTATCGAGCGCAATTTTATATTTAAAAATGTCCTCTAACGGCTGCGAAGAGCTCAATATAGGGTGACCTTGCTTAGCCACAATAAAGCAATGAGTTGCATCACCAATTTTGACATCACTCACCATCGAATGATTAATTGGACTAGTCGAGATACTGCAGTCAATTTTCCCCTGGCACAATCGCTGACTAACTGTATCAGAGTAGGGCTGCACGTTAACATGCACACCATTATCGTAGCACTGACAAGACTGCTGAATACAGTTGAGCACCATTAATGACCAGTATTCATTAGCGGCAACAGAAAGCTCGTAGGCCGCGCTTTGCTTATCTGATGTGGCTTCAATGATATTATCAAACTGCTGCACAATATCTTGCACCATCGGGCTGATTTTTAACGCCACAGGATTGGGCTCAAAACCACTTTTATGCCTTAAAAATAACTCGTCTCCTAACACTTCGCGCATAGTCGTTAACGCACGACTGACTTTCGATTGCGTGGTACGCAGCTTGTCTGCAACGGCACCACCATTTTTTAATTCAATTAATCCGATGAAAACTTGTAAAGTAAAATAATCCAGTCGGCTGATTTGCTTCAACATTAGCACCGTCCCTTTTGCAAAATTAGTAATAAAATAAGTGCTATTTCCTTCGAGAATTCCGCGCTTCCCCTAAGGTTCCACCCTGTAATTTTTTACTCAAAGTGTCATTTCAGCCTTTAGTAAATAATACTTTGCCGCCCTAAGTAAATCAACCAAGAAAAATTCAACTTTAGCAAATATAATCAGCAGCTTAACATCAATAACAATCGCGTAAATACATCTAAATTAGATGCATTTTCACTCATTTTCTAACCACTATTCTAAATGAGACGCGTAACCATTCAGCATGCCAAAAATTACAGATAAATTTTGCTTGATACAACAATGCAAACAAACATTAAAAACCAATAAAATCAGCCACTAAATATCCTTAAGGAAATACTACTATTTGTCATGCTTATTTTTCACTGATAAAACATTGTTGTCAGTAGGCAAACTTACCAATATGCGCAATCATGAATATTTACATGGTTTAGCTATCATCGTCTCATCTAAATGTGTTTAGATGTCGGCGAGAATAGTGAGCAGGAGCAAGAACTGTCAGTGTTAAAGTCTAAGGCGTATCACCGTGTCGGGCCAGACTACCGTTTTGACGAGCAAGTTAGCTTTGTTGATATCAAAGAAGTGTTTGGTTTAGGGCATATCCGCTTAGGTAAGTGGGTAGAAAACGCTGAGCGCGATAAAGCCGCTAACCTCATTTTTGACTCATTAGCTGACCTCGCATTTATTTTAAAGCTTCCACCTAAAGCACTAGGACTAAGACAAACTCTCAATTTAGCCTTTGGCACCGGTGGCCAACAAGGTGTACAAGCGCATTATGCACCTCAGCGACGTGAGTTAGCATTAGCTAAAAATGCTGGCGCGGGGGCATTAGCCCATGAATTTTGGCATGCATTTGACCACTACATTGCGCCCAAAGCGTTTCATACCACAAACCTAGGGACAGCTTTTGCTAGCCACTGTTGGGTTAACGATTTAAAGCCGATTTCACACCCACTCAATCAGCGCTTAGAAAGAGTATTGGAAGTCAGCATGTTGAGCGAAAATGGCGCAGATGAACATGAGTTTGTAAGCCGTGCAATTGCGCTTGATAAACAATTTGGCTCGCAATATTTTTCTAAACCAACCGAATTGATGGCTCGGGCATTTGAGTCGTGTATCGAATCTTACACCGAGATCAGCAATCCCTATTTGGTCAATGAAACCTTAGCATCGTCGTTATTTGAGGCCGGCGGATACCCAAGTATTGAGCACCGACAAATAATTTTTAAGGCGCTTATCGACTACTTTGAACCGTTAGGAAAAGCATTGGCAAAAGAGCCTTAATAAGCAAGGTAAACTTAGCTCACCCAAATATATTCAGCTAAGCGCTATGCGCTTAATCCCTTCATCATTATGGGCATCACCACATAAAAAAGCCCGCAAATTGCGGGCTTTAACGTTTAGGGGCTGCAGGCTATACGCTTTTAACTTTCCAGTTAATTTCTTCGCCGGCAAAAAACGGCACAATAGGATTGCCGTTTGGCAATATAATCTGTGACGGAACTGTCCAGGCTTCTTTGACTAGAGTAACGGTACTGGTATTACGCGCGAGGCCGTAAAAATCAGGGCCGTGCGTACTTGCAAACCCTTCTAGTTTATCTAGCGCATTGAGGTCGTCGAACACTTGCGCATATAACTCAAGTGCACTCCATGCGCTATAGCAACCAGCACAACCACAAGCAGATTCTTTACGGTGCTTTTCGTGAGGGGCTGAATCCGTGCCTAAAAAGAACTTACTTGACCCTGTTGCAACAACTGCACGAAGAGCCTCTTGGTGCGTGCTACGTTTTAATACCGGCAAGCAAAAGTTATGCGGGCGTACGCCGCCCACTAACAAGTCATTACGATTTAGTAATAAGTGTTGTGGGGTAATAGTTGCTGCAACATTGTCAGGTGCAGACAAGACAAAGTCGGCCGCCTCTTTAGTGGTAATGTGTTCAAACACCACTTTTAAGCCTGGAAAAGCATTAACGATACGGGCAAGGTAACGCTCAATAAAGAGCGCTTCGCGATCAAAAATATCAATGTGCGATTCGGTCACTTCACCGTGTACCAATAACAGTAAACCCTGTTTTTCCATGGCCTCAAATATTGGAAACAGCGCATCTAATGCTTTAACTGCCGCGTCCGAATTAGTTGTAGCACCAGCAGGGTATAGCTTAGCCGCAACAACGCCCGCCGCTTTGGCGTCAATAATATCTTGCTCTGTTGTATTATTGGTTAGAAAAATAGTCATTAATGGTTCAAAATTAGAACCTGCTGGGCGAGCTGCCAAAATGCGCTCACGATATGCAACAGCTAGTTTGGCGTCCGTGATCGGTGGTAATAGGTTTGGCATGACGATCGCGCGATTAAATAATCTTGCCGTTGCCGGTACGGTTTCTTGCAACATGTCTCCATCACGAAAATGAAGGTGCCAATCGTCAGGGGTCAGTAAAGTAAGCTGCGTCATGTGGAGTTCCTAAACGTTTACGACAAAGTAGATGATGCTGTTAAATACGAGTTTTACTCGCTATATTGTGCCTGAAATTACAGCCCCTTAATAGCTGAAGTGTTGAACAATACTGCAAGGTTTAGCACTGCTACAGGTGACGCAGCTAAACCATAGCGCCCTTAAACATAACCTTAGTGTCTCAAATGGCGTATCTCACCACTGTGACTCAATTAATTGCCAACGCAATTTTATCTTCTTGCCACGGGCTGCTAGTCTCTATATCTATATTAAATTACACGATTAGTCCCTATGCGCCTTGATAAGTTTATGTGCAAAAGCACCGCACTGACCCGTACCGCTGCCACGCAATGTATTGAGTTAGCCGAAGTCAGTGTTAACGGCCAGCTGATTACTGACCCTAAATTTCAGGTGCACGAAAATAACCACATAATCTGGCGTGGTGAGCGGCTAGTCGCACGAGCATCTCGCTATATAATGTTGCATAAGCCGCTCAATACATTGAGCTCTAATGTTGATGGCGCCTACCCTAGCTTATTGCATTGCATACATATCGATAGAGTTGAAGATTTGCATATTGTAGGCCGCTTAGATGCCGATACGTCAGGGTTAGTATTGCTAACAGATGATGGGCGCTGGTCGTTTGAGATTATTCGCCCCGATAAGCTATGCCCGAAAACGTATCGAGTCACTTTGCGTGATCCCATTGCTGATGATGTTGCTCCGCGGTTTTTAGCCGGGATAGAACTTCAAAATGAATCACAGCTAACCGCCCCAGCAACCTTGACTATTGTAAGCCCTAAAGAGGTACTACTGACCATTACAGAGGGGCGCTACCACCAAGTTAAGCGCATGTTTGCTGCGGTTGGAAACCGCGTCAATGGCTTACACCGTGAACAAATTGGCAACCTACAACTTGATGTAGAGCTGGGGCAGTGGCGCAACCTTACCGCACAAGAGGTGGCAAGCTTTATTAAATAGCTGCACCAACAATTCAGGCTGCTAATCTAAATACCTGCCACAAACCACAATCAAACTGAGCCAGAACGCCGTTAAAAAAAATGCCAGTCAGTTTAACTGACTGGCATTTTTACCGCTGGAGCCGGTATTATTTTGCGTATTCAACCGCAATGTTTGCCGCCAGTTTAGCGTTGTTAAACACTAATTCGATATTCGCTTTCAAGCTCACACCTTGTGTTTTTTCAGCTACTTTAGCCAGTAAGAACGGCGTTGAGTCTTTACCGAAAATCCCTTTGCTGTCCATTTCTGCTAGCGCATCGATTATCACTTGGTCAATCATGGCGCGGTCAAGCTGATGAGCCTCAGGAATTGGGTTCGCTACAACGACACCACCTTTTAATCCCATGTCCCACTTGGCTTTAAGCGCCGTTGCAATTTGCGTGGCACTGTCCAATTGGTAATCAACACCAAATTCACTTTCACGGGTGTAAAACGCCGGTAGTGTACTGGTCTCGTAACCAATAACAGGTACGCCCTGAGTTTCTAAATATTCTAGGGTTAAACCGATATCTAAGATTGACTTTACACCTGCACAAACCACTGCAACGTCAGTGTTGGCTAGCTCTTGCAAGTCAGCTGAAATATCAAATGTTTGTGACGCGCCGCGATGAACACCGCCAATACCGCCAGTTGCAAACACCTTAATGCCAGCCATCTGTGCCAAAATCATTGTAGAGGCAACCGTTGTTGCACCATCAGTTTGTTTTGCAACAATAAAAGGAATATCACGGCGACTGGTTTTGATGACATCAAGACCCGCTTTACCTAAATATTCAATCTCATCATGGGTCATACCGACTTTAAGGCGGCCCTTCAAGATTGCAATCGTTGCCGGTACGGCACCATTATCACGAATAATTTGTTCAACTTTTAAGGCTGTTTCCACGTTTTGCGGGTACGGCATGCCGTGTGAAATGATAGTAGACTCAAGTGCAACAACTGGCTTGCCAGCAGCTAATGCAGCTGCAACTTCAGGGTTAATATCTAGGTACTGCTCTAACATAACGACTCCTTGATAACTCGCTTAACGCTAATTTCTGACATATTCGGATTAATTGTGGCTATGTGAGACAGGGCGACAACCGCTGCTCCCATAGCAAATTTGGTTGATTCTTCGGTGGTCCACCCTTGGATCCAACCATGGGCTAAACCGGCAAGAAACGCATCACCGGCACCATTAGCATTAACCATTTGGGTTGCAATTGCAGGTACGAGTGCTTGCACACCTTCATCACTGTAAAATACTCCATCACTGCCCATGCTCAAGAAAATGCGTTTTACACCTTGGCTATGGAACCAATTAGCTAAAGCCGGTAACTCGCAGGCATCGGTAATCGTCATGCCTGACAGCTGCTCAGCTTCTTTTAAATTGGGTTTCAGGGTATGGATGGAACTTAAAAATGGCGCCAATTTTTTAGCTTTGGCACAAGAGACTGTATCGACAAAAATAGGCCGGTCAGAGAAATTACTTAGAATATACTCCAGCGACTCAGCCGATAGATTGGCGTCAACAACAATAAGGTCTGCTCGTCTAATGATCTCTTCTTGTGACTTAAGGACTGCGACACTTAATCGCTCAAGTATCGCCATATCGTTAATCGCCACGTGCATATCGCTGTCGCTATCTAACACTGACAAGTAGGTTGAAGTGCTGTAATCGTTCAGCTCGATACAGGCTTTCATGTCAATACCTGCTTGCTGGCACTGCTCCATAATCATCTGCCCGTAGGTATCTTTACCTAACGCGCTAATTAAGTGCGTGTCTGAGCCTAAACGAGCAAGATTTTCTGCGATGTTTCGCCCCACGCCACCGGGTGAGCAAGTCACGCTACCAGGGTTTGAATCACCTATCTGCAAAGGGCCAACTGGGCAACCTAGTATGTCCATGTTTGCCCCACCAATCACCACGGTATAACGTGCTTCAGCAAGAATGTAGCCTTTACCTTTAATCACGCCTTTATGGGTTAGGTTCATGATATGTCCCGCCACGGCCGAGCGGCTTATCCCCAATTTTTCGGCAATACTTTGCTGCGCAATCAACGGATTGCGCTTTAGTAGCGCCAAAATTTCAAGTTCGCGTTCTGTCATTATTATTATCCAGTTAACACTGCCAGCAAACATATGTTTGCAAGGCAAACTTTTGTTTAAGAACACTTGTAACAATAGGTCGATTGAATGGCTAAATCAAGCAGAAAGCGATTTATCATTCAAAACAGTGACACAGGTAAGATTAAGATAATGCTAAACAAATATGCAGTTTGGAGGTATTAAACCTCAACTAATCGACATGTATCGCATAGCAATTAAGCTAAGCATACACGCTGCATTGCAAAGTTTGTACGCCTAGTATGGCTACAGTGTTTGCTAGTCGTATTAGAGAAAATTAGCGTCAACGCTTACATAACGGTTATAATCCACATCCATAAACCCGATCATTTTATATAGGCTTTATCATGGCAAAAACCGCAGCAGCACTGCACATTTTGGTTAAGCACAAAGAGCTTGGCGAAGATATCATTAAGCAACTTAACAAGGGAGCTAAATTTGATGTGCTTGCCAAGAAACACTCGAGCTGTCCGTCAGGAAAAAAAGGCGGTCATTTAGGCGAGTTTAAACGCGGTCAAATGGTGCCGCAGTTTGATAAAGTTTGCTTTAGTGCTGAGTTAATTACCCCGCATTTAGTTAAAACCAAATTCGGCTGGCATGTGATTAAAGTATTGTATAGAACCTAAGTGCTTGAGCATTTATAGCTGACCTATAAATACGCCCTTGTTTTTTTGTGGAGACAAGGGCTTTTTTACGCCTACAAATTGATGTTGGCTCGCAGAAATTTAACCCGGAGGCCAAGCATAAATGGTCTAAATTACACGCAAAAAAAAGCCAGTTGGAAACACCAACTGGCCAAAATTTCCTTCAACCTATCATAGGGTAAAATAGGCTTTTAGGAGTGCTTACTTCAAAGCAAATTTGTAGTAAACGTAGAAGCGTGTATCACCTAGGTCATCAGTCGATGTGTTGTCAACAATAGCGTGACGAGCACGAACACTTAGACCTTCAACAAACTCAGACATGTCGTAGCTGATTGAGAAATCAGTTTCGGTAATGTCTTGGCTTGAATCGCCATCAATGGTGTATTTAGCGTAATTGATGTAAGCGCTAACACCGTTTAAAGCAGAGCTTGGTGCGAAGCGGTATGCCAATTGGCCACCGATAGCTTCTTCATTAGCACGCGCAGACTGGTTAACTTGTTGAATGATAATTTTATCATCGCCAAATGGTGAGATAATGTTGTCATCACCAGTCTTACCGTATTTGAACGTCGCGTCGAATCCGCTCCACTTCATACCCAAGTGGAAGCCCGCTTGGTAAGTGTCAAATGCAGCTTCTTGATCTAACTTACCAGTCGAATCCTGTTTCCAGTAAGACGGCTTGAAGTAAACATTAGCCGCACCAACGTCACCGCTAAGCTCTAGCTTAACGCGGTACTGGTTGTACACATCTTCCATACCGTAGTACCAAACACTTGTTTTGGCTGTAACGGCACTCATTGGTAGCGTGTAATCCATACCTAGCGCTAACATTGGACTATCTTCAAGATCAACGATAACACCACTACGCGCTAGCTCGCTTTGGATCCCTTGAGATGCATTTTGGAAGCTTTCTTCTGTCCAGCCCATGTAATCGGTGATGTAAAGTGCCGTTACCGCCAAGTTTTTAACTGACGTGTTTTTAACACTCGCACCACGATACGTAAACGGAATAGAACGTAACGGGAACGGGTTCATCATAGGGGTACGTAATTCTTGTGCACCCACTGTGATTTCAGTGTCGTACCAATCGCCTTTTACAAAGTACTCTTGTAAACGGTTAACTGATGTACGCTCGTTCATTGAACCTGGCGCTCCGCCACCGACTGCACCGTAAATGCCATCGCTGTCTGATTCCCAGATAGAGTTAGCTGAAGCGACTGACGCACCGAAGCTTATACCGTTTGCTTCACCAGAACGTAAGTAGAACAGACCACCAAATGTAGTGTCGCCACGATCAGTCGTGTCGCCATCAAACTCACGTTGGAAGTCAAACATTTGGAACTGACCTTTGAAGCTACCGTCATTGAATAGGTTTTCAATTGGGTCTGCTGCAAATGCTGGCGCCGCTGCTAATGCGACGACTAGTGGTAATAATTTTGTTTTCATCGTTGTCATCCTTTAAAACTTTTAATTTGTTTCTTTAAGGTATTCACGCGTTAACGAGTAAACTTATGGAGTAACAAAATCAAAACGTTTATGACAACCACTACAGTAGTTTACAGATTTAGTATGTTGTTTGTGACACTTCATACAATCAGTTTCAGTGCTGAAATGACGGTTATCATGTGGGTTTGTTGGCTTAAAGTCTTTGGTGCTATCTGCCAATTCTTGAGTGTCGTGACATTCAGTACATACACTCATTTTTACAGGCTCACGTTTTTCACTTACGTGACAATCGTTACACGTCATGCCCATAGCAGCATGAGTTTCATCAAGTAACGGGCTGTCATCAGCCATAACACCGCTTGCGAAGGCACTCAATGCAAGAGAAAGAATGATGTTGTGCAGTCTTAATTTCTTCATTGTTTTTATTCCATTATTCCAATATTCATTTCAAAGGTTACCCACACATCGGGTAACCCTTATCGATAGCGTTATGCCTTAAAGGCTTGCTACGTGCTTACCAGCTAGGTAACCGAAGGTGTAACAACGACCTAGAGATAGACCGAATACTGTTAGTGGGTAATCAACACCACCGTAGAAACCACCACCTAAGTTACCGATGACGAATAGGCCACCAATTTTGTTACCGTCTGCATCAAGTGCTTGGTGGTTTTTATCAACCAACATGCCTGAACAAAGGGTTGATACACGCATACGACGGTGAATACCGTAGAAAGGTGCTTTGATTACTGGCAGCATTTTGCTTGAAGGTTTGCCGTAGTCGTCATCCATACCGGTTGCGCAAAGCTCGTTGTAACGCTTAACGTTGGCAGCAAGAGTCTTAGGATCACACTCTAGCTTGACTGCAAGTTCTTCAATGGTGTTAGCAACGTAAGTGTTAGTCAGAGATGCATACACGCCTTTTTTCGGCGTTGGATCTTCTGGCATGTACTTCTTCATCTCTTCTGGAGAGTAAAGCTTGCCTGGCCAGTCAGCTGCGTCGGTCATGTAGTTTGAATCGAAGATTTGTGAGTAGTGACCCGCATTCTCTTCATCGCGCAAGTAGTTGTTCATCAGTGACATTGCAACAGTTTCGTTAACGAAACGCTCACCCTTACGGTTAACCGCTAGGAAAGGCATATCACACATTGAAGCAGGGCCTGCATCGAAGTCATGTAGCATCTTAGTGTGACCAACAGGCTCAATTACGCCGCCAGCCCAGTAAGCCATAGAGAAACCGTCACCGGTGCGATCCATTTGCTTACGTTCAAAGTTTTTCAAGTCAGGAATAAAGAAGTCACACATAGCTTTATTGTTCTGGTAATCACCAGAAGACAAGATCACGCCTTTCTTAGCCATGTACTTGTGGTATTGGCCATCACGGTCTTTAGCGATAACACCAATAACTTTACCTGTTGCATCTTGGATCAACTGCTCAGCTGGCATGTTAAAGAAGAATTCAACACCGGCTTTAACTGCAGTTTTAGCCAAATCGCGCATGCCGTCACCAGCAGTGTATGGCTTAGGACCAAAGAAAGAAGTGATAAAGTTAAGCTTATGCTCAGTCACACCATGAATACCGTGTTGTGGACCAGTACCTTGGTCAACAACTGAACCGCCGCTTTGCTTAGCGCGATCGATAACCCATTTTACTGCTTCACCTGAGTTATAAGCCCACTGTCTAACTAGCTCTGGGTGACAACGATGCGCACTGTCAGCCATCAAACGAGCTACCATTGCTTCAACGCCTGCTTTGTCACAGTTTGGTAAATCAAGGCCTGAACCTGTGTTACCTTGAGAAACAACAATGGCTTGCTTTTGCAATACAGCTACTTTAGCGCCGTTCTCAGCAGCAGAAAGAGCCGCAGGAACACCAGAAGCACCAGCACCAACAACAACTACGTCAAATGTTTTAGTCGACACAATGTCTTTGTCTAAAACTTTTTTAGGTCTTGGCATGAAGTCAAGAGTTGCGCCGCCATCAGAGCTTTTAGCTGCATCGCAGCAATCAGCATTGGTCGCTGCTTCAGCAGCTGTAGAACCTGTAAGACCTGTAAATGCTACAGCACCGGTACCCATTGCCGCACGGGTAAGAAAACTACGACGTGAAATACCATTTTGAAGGACATTGGCCGTGTATTGGTCAGTTACTTTCGGTTTTTGTGAATTGTCATTACTCATTTTTATACTCCTTTTGCCCTCACGGTTCACCACGGAGACAACATCATTAACAGCGACACTGGTTCCGGTCATAACGCATCGGGCTACTGTGTTCTACTTGCATCAGAAAGTAGGATTCGCGGTAGCGAGCTTGTTTCAAAAGTGGGGGAGAGTCTTAGCGTGGATAAGAACTAAACCTTAACCCTCTCTCGATACCTTGAAATGTATGACATATAACGTTACTACCAAAGGAGTACGTACGACATCTTTGCGGTAGGTCTCAAAAAAGTTTATTTCGTGACCCCTTAAGTGAATAAAATGTGTTTTACTAATATTCATTATCGGGATCGATCTCTCAACCAAGACCTAAGAAGTGTGTGCAGCTTTTGGGATATAAATTATATTTAGCAATGATTTATGTGTAGCACTTGCTAATATACGATAGCGATTAACCGTAATAAAAAGTTGAAACTTGGACCCAGCAACTCCCGCAACTTAGCATTATCGATTTCACTGCAAATCCCAACAAGTCACTAAAAAACGCTTAACCACGTTACGGCGACTATTAGCCGAAAATGCGATGATAACGGCACTTTGCGTCAACAACGCCGCAATCCAGACCAATGTCAAAATCGCAAACGTTAACAGTAAATACCCGCTCACCGTTGATGAAGTGCACGCCAGCAATTAGGCCACCTAATCCTGGGATCCCCTACAGGTTTTACGGCCACAACTATTAGCACTTAATGTATAAGCGTTAAGTAACAAAAGAAGGTGGTAGCAAAAGCATTGATAACGCCGATCAAAATAAAAATCGCCACACGAAGCATAACCATCGACTATATGTGCAGTTAAATACGGTTATGAGTGCGTTTACAGGGCAGAAGAGGATCAGTAAAGCCAAAAATAGAGCTAAAAAGTAGCCATAAAAACAGATTCCTCAGTCATATGTATGACATATGACTATGAGGTAATCCCGTCTGAATAAGGCGTAACACTTCGGTATTCGAGCTCTACCATATAGAGGCATAGCGGTACTGATTGAGCAGCCGACATGTTGCGCGATAGCCAGTTGGTTACATAGCTATAGCGCAATATGTCTTGTGTTTTAAAGAGGAAGAATAATGAATAGCTACAAGCTAAGGTTGCACTAACTCACCAATACTTGAGGTGTTATCTTGCGTGAGCTCACCATTAACGATAGCGGTATTTTCAATGTGGCTAGCAGTCAGCACAAGATCGCCTCTAACTATCACACTACTCGCACCTGTATCCTCAGTAAACGTTGAGTGACTAATACTCACATTAGCTGACTGAAAACCACTAGAGAGGCGCGTTTTGCTCACACTAAGGTTGGCACCATTGGCAGAGCGGTTACCTGAAAAAATGCTATCTGCAATGGTCAAGGTAATCGCATTTTGTAATGCTGTAGAGTAATCTGTAGGCACGCAGTAGTCGCTATACCCTCGAATAATATCAGACTCACAATCATAAAAACCAAGATCAATGGCTGCGCCATTATCCGTAGCCACATTGTCTTTAAATATTGTGTTTTCAATATTTATTAGGCCTCCACCGGGGTACCAATTATCAACAAATAATGCCGCCCCACTTTGGCAATCCATGGTGTAATCCGTACACTGCATTTGATCGTCAATGACTTCATTTGCAATAAACTGACTCCCTTTTATCGTTAGGTTTCCATGACGTGTTCCAACGGCGGCACCATAACTACGACTACTATTATGACTGAAAACAGAATCGGTTATTGTCATTCGGCCTGGTGTGGTACTACCCAGTACGTAAAGTGCGCCGAGCGTGCCGTTACTGTCGAAATTAGATCTAACAATATCAACGTCATACTCAGCGTAGTTTCCGTCGAGACAAATACCACGATAAACGCCCCCACCATCATTGTCTGAAATCACTGAATCGGTAACCGTCAACTGCCCACAGACACTAATAGCGGTGCCACCACTGTTATTGGTTACAACGACTTCGGTCAACGTAGTATGGCCGCTGCCATTCATTGCGCTACCTTCATAAATATCAAGATTATTAAGTAAGTGTACCCGCACTAAATCGGTTTCATAACGCTGCACATGCAATGCAGCACCACTATTGCCATACTTGTCTGAACCGCTAATAAGGCTATTGCCATTTTGAATGGTGAGGTCTTGTATATGCAGTTGAGGATGGGGACCGACATGCACACTCACGGCGTCGATTTCGGGTCCATTTTTATAAAAATTGAACACTCTGGTTATATCGCCACCATCAAAAATGGTTTGATCAGCGCCGCAACCATACAGTGACAATTTTTCCATTGCTTCACCGTTGAGAGTACTAAAATCATAAGTTAGAGGCTCCGTTACCGAATAAGTCCCCGCTGCAATATAGATAATGTCATCTTCACCATTATTGGCTGTTGTATGTAACACTGACTCCAGTTCACTTACTGAGCTGACCAAGTAACCAGCACTGGTATCTTGAAAAGCACACTCTTTAATGATCGGATCTGCTGGAGTAATAGGGAGCATAGGGACGGAATCATCGGGATTTGGCGTAGGCGTGGAATTGTCGCTGTCGCTGCCACACCCACACATTAGGGGAGTTAAAAAAACAGGCAGTAAATAATAAGAGTTCATGTCGATCCTTTTCTTATTACCGATGAATGTCACCTACCAACTATGGGGCGAACAAAAAAGATAATAATAGCAACTAATAATTTAGCGACAGATTATCCTCGAATTAATCGAACTAATTGATGATCGCAATCACGCTATGAAAACTAACATATTATTGAGATTGTTCACGTGCCTCGAACGATTGTTAATCGGTCAACTTCAATGTAAAAAATAAAATAGATAATAACTCACAGGTCAATATCTAAACACTGACTACAGAACAAATTCATTGATAGCGATTATGAGCTTATATAATATCGCTAGCATAGATTAAATAATAAGCACATTTTATTTCATTGTATTGAATGGGTAGCATTTATTAATAGGCGATAAGTGATTGGTTATTTATTGTCTGATTTAACTCAAACTCATACGTCACTAATTCCGTTTAGAATTAGGTGTATATTTGACACAAAATAAAAAGCGAACCGTAAGAGGCTCGCTTTATTTACTTATGTAAGAATTAACTATGCTGATCTAGCTGCATACGCATTTTGCAGACTGCTCACAAGGTGGCGCTGCTGCAATGACGCACATGCCACCAGTATTTCCGGCATCGGTACACCAAGCTTTACAATCAAATGTATCAGGGTGACCCGTGTCATTACTATGAGAATGCAAAATATCTTTACCAGGATTAGACTCCACCAATAATCCATTTGGTAAACAAGCTTCACCAAACATTCTGCCATTCGCAACACCATTAGCGTCAGTGCCAATATGACAACCCGCTACACCAGGGGCTATACCGTCACTGTCTTTCCAAAAAGATCGCTGACCTTCAAGCCAATCATTAGGTTGGAAAGTAAATACCCCTTTAGCACCTGGCATATCTTTAGCGCCACTAGACGGCCCCTCGTGATGATCGCCGGCGACAGACATGGCTGAAAAAGCAACACAAAATAGTATTGCGACCTTTTTTAAATAATTCATTTCGATCCTTTTTTACTAATACTGCCGGCAATATCAATATGGCGTACTAACGTGTTAAAACTTAATTAACAACCGTATTAAAATTGTCCGATATAGCTAAGTTTAAAGTAGTGATTTTAATTAAGTGGGTTTACGTAACGTGGTAATCAACAGTCACTAAAACGACTAGCACTCCTAATAATATTGACCATAAACGCCACTCCATATAATTAACTGATCCGAGTGGAGGCCTTACACGCATTGTTAAAATATAACACCCAACTAGTTTAAAAATAGTATTAAGCGTTAATAGTTGTGATCGAATATAGCAAAACAAGCAAAAGCGTGATCAGATGTAGCGAAATGAAATAAAGTGTGACCAGGGGAGCATAAAAAGCAGCACGTCAGCAACATTCCCAACTAAAACACCAACCGGTAACAAATTAATTTACAGTCGTAAACTGTGAGCAGCTATTTACTTTACAGTCTTATCGTAAAACAAATGGCACCAATAGCATTGGATAATAACGAGGTTCATAGAAATTGAATTAGCGAATTTATTTTAAGCGTTAAAGATAAAAATTTAAGCCTTAACACTTTGCAACTTGATTTGATAAATAACTTACAACGACCAACAGCATCAATCGCCTTTAAATACTTGCTCAAAACATTGCTGTAAAATAGCAAGACCGTTATTAATCACAATATCAGCTGCCGTTGCGGCAGCAAAATGCACAGGGAAACTCCGCGAAATACATTTGCCGACATTAAACCCACCCCCTTGCAGTAGGGAGCCACTTTACCTGTATGGCCCAGTGCCGACATAGCGCGGCCATAATAAGCAGAGCTAAAAGCAATCACGCCGCTACGCTGTATGGGCGCGGCCGACTTTAACCGCATTTTCTATCGCTTCCGAGCCACGAGTAAATAAGGCCGTTTTTTTGGCAAAGTCGCCGGGCACTAAATGGTTAAGCTTTTCACAAACTGGAATGTATTTTTCATCGCCCATAACCATAAAACAGGTATGCGAAAACAACTCTAACGGCTCCGCTACTGCCGCTTTAACGCCCAGTATTAAGTACTGCTATTTCGCCAGTAAAATCAATATACTCACGACCTTCAATATCCCAAAAAGTAGCGTTTTCAGCACGCTGAACATAAAGCGGATGGATAGCAGCAACGCCCTCAGCAACTGCTGCCGATCCATTAGTGGTCCTAGGGTGATTCTCTGGGATATTCGACAAATGCTAGGCGATGACTTTGCACACAATAAAGTATTGTTAACAATAAGCTATAGCCGCCCTATTTGACCACGGTTACGAATATCACTTTTGCTTATGACTTACCAAAAATTTAGTTACTATCGCTAAGCGATAAATAGCACCAGCAAGACCAAACCGCAAAATTTATGCACCGATGAATTCTATCGATATAGCTGCAGCCAACTATACTCACAGCAACGATATGCTCGACTCAAATATCTGATGCTTAAAAACCAGCATTAGTCATCCCCAGTGATAAAGACGGAGTTTGATATGCACGATATTATTAAAGATCTGCACAATCGATATACAGTAAAAAAATACGACGCCAGCAAAAAAATTTCAGCCGACAACATTGAGATAATTAAAGAAGCCATTCGATTGTCAGCCTCCTCTATTAACTCACAACCTTGGAAGTTCATTTTGCTTGAAAGTAAACAGGCCAAGCAGCGCTTTCATGATACTTTCGCCATTAAATACCAGTTTAATCAGCACCATGCCCTAGAAGCGTCACACATAATTTTAATGGCCTACAACCCAAGGTTTACTAAAGAACAGTATAAAAACGTAGTCGATGTAGAAGTGTCATCCGGGCATTTACCTGCCGATATGTACGACAACATGCTTAATGGGGGTTACACCTTTGCTGAGTCCAATACCGATGACAATGGCTTTAACGGTCACTGGACCAAGGCTCAAACTTACTTAGCCTTAGGTAATGCATTGCACACATTAGCTCGCCTAGGGATTGGTTCAACCCCAATGGAAGGTGTAGACAGCAAATTGATTGGTGATGAATTTAACGAAGAACTAGACGGCTATGTGTGTGAAGCTGCGCTCGCGATGGGCTACCATCTCGATGGTGAAGATTACAATAATGGCCTACCTAAAGCTCGCTTACCAATGGACGAGATTTTTGTCGTGCTATAACAACTTTTAATGGCTGTAATGGTGCTAACGCTCTGCCATTACAGCCATTTATTATGGGTAAAAAACTGTTTACGAATTAGTACCAGCAAAACCTAAGCGGATGACTGAATAAAAACAGAGGCCAGCCGCTCACTATGCGCAGAAACTGCCATCTACTGTTATACCCAGCAAATAAACATTATTTTTACTCGAGTACTCATATCTTACTTTTCCACCTTGTTCAACTATTGGTCGAATACTTGGTATGGTACAAGTTTGCTCAACAAGCAGCGGTGTTAAAGCTTCCTTCATATCATCAATAAGTATTTCTTCTGCTAAATAATCAACTAAAACGTAATGGTATATAAAAGTCGTGCCTTCAGAGGAGGCTTTGACAAGTTTAGAATCTTGATCAGCCATTACTGGCAATACTTTATTGAGTTCTTGTGCAGCATAACTAAGTGATCGAGATAATTGGGGGTTCTCATCCACCTCACAGCCCGACACCACTGGTGATGTCATATACTCTTTGATAATTTTAAGTTCATGATCATTTTTCTCAATGATCATGAAATAATCCGTGTCTTCAAAACACTTAATTGTTGCGTATCTATTAGCACTAACTCGGGCCTGCTGACCTGTTACTTCAATCTCTACTTGAGAAAATTCACTTATATCGCCTCGTTTCTGTGCAACAGGCATAACATTTATAATAACTTCTTTCCATTGACTCCCAGCAAGGTTAACTTCTTTACGTGTACCATCAGGCATTAGGCGAATACCAGTTATATCAGCACTATCTGAGTAAAGTTTCGTAATTGAAGTATCATAATTTTTTTGAAGACTCTGATAGCTCTCAAAAAAGCCTAAAAAGTCTGCTTTATCCGTTGCTGCAGTCGCCGAAGTCAAAAGTAATAACGGCAAAGCAAAAAACATTTTTATTTTCACTTTAAAATCCTTTTTCACCAAGTTGGTAAGTATTGATAACCTTTATCTAAGAACATGAAACCAAGTTAAGGTTAGTTTTTAGAACGAGATCAGGTATTCAGAAAGGCCTAATAATCTATTCATCCAGTGCACGAACAGAAACCCTTCTATAATCAATAGAATCTAAATGTTAAGAGTAAGTAATACAACAGTTAAATAACTTAACCGCAAAATTAATCTTTTTGCCAAAAAAAATTAAACAAACCCATTGCCCAGCGTCATTAATTATGCGTTTCTAGCCCCATACCTAGTAAAAAAGATTGAATTACCAATCAATTTTTGACAATGAATCAAATTTAACACTGTTCTCAGGTGACAGTAATAACTTTATTATGTTTGCCGTAGACAACAACCCAGCACTTACATATTGCTAGCGAGTCAAATGGCTAAATAGCAGCCACAAGTGTCACTTTACTAATAGGAACATAATCTCATGACTAAATTAACAATCGTAGCCAACATCATCACTAAAGCTGACAAAGTTGAATTGGTAAAAGCCGAACTATTAAAGTTGATTGACATTACACGTGCTGAAGATGGCTGCATTAACTACGATCTACACCAAGATAACAACAACCCGACTCACTTTATGTTTTATGAAAACTGGACATCTCGTGAGCTTTGGCAAGCTCATATGGCTAATCAACATTTAGCTGACTACATGGCCGCTACCGACGGTGCAGTAGAAAGCTTTACCGTAAATGAAATGACACAAATAGCTTAAGCGGTTTAACCCAATATTCAGTCAATGACTTTTAAATACTTTTCATGCCCCCGCTTAACAGTAGGGGCATTGTGTTGGCCAAGCTTTCAAGCTCACCACACTACTTCAACACGCTCTTATCGAGTATTCCTTTAGCAATCAATTGCTGCAACATTGTCTTGGTTTTAGCCCTAAACAGATCCCGTAGTAAGCGTACAGTTGGAGTAATTGATTGTCGGCTAGGGCAAATCAGCCATAGCTCGGTGATGTTAGGTTTAAATTGTGGCATCACATTCACTAAATCTCCTGCGAGTAAGTCACCGGTGATATCAAGACAAGATTTTAAAGCCAAGCCTTTGCCATTAACGCACCAGCGGCGAACTTGATCACCATCGTTAGCGGTACGTTTTGCTTTGAGTTTAATTTTGTGTGTCTGGTCGCCATCATTAAAAACCCACACATTTTGCAGCATGTCATTTAGCTGGTATTGCAATGTGTTATGCAGCAACAGCTCTTGCGGCTCAGTTGGGGCTTTATGCCGTTTAAGGTAGCTCGGACTGGCGCATAGCAGCCGAGGGACATTGCATATTTTAAAGCCATAAACACTTGCGTCTGCAGGCTCGCCGTAACGCAAGGCCATATCCACCGAGTCGCGATAAAAGTCGATATGACTGTCACTCAGATTACTGCGTAAACTAATGT
Organism: Shewanella youngdeokensis; assembly: GCF_033180165.1. Lineage (GTDB taxonomy): Bacteria > Pseudomonadota > Gammaproteobacteria > Enterobacterales > Shewanellaceae > Shewanella > Shewanella youngdeokensis. Next base: position 648,809 of record NZ_CP136522.1, on the reverse strand, counting down.
TGGGGTAGGTATCCATAAACTCATCAAGCCAGGGGGTGACCAAGTTACGACCCAGGTCTGAAGGCAGTGCAATTCTTATCTCGCCGTCAATGATGTCTAGGTCATCACGCATGTTTTGTTTAGCCAACGCTAGCATTTCGAGCGCCTTTTCACACTGCGGCATATATCGCTCACCCGCACTCGATAAACGCAAACTTCTAGTCGTGCGCACAAAGAGCTCCACCCCTAGCGCAGCCTCAACCCTTTTAACTGCGGCACTGGCGGTAGCGGTTAACATATCAAGTTCGGTGGCCGCCCCGGTAATACTACGAAACTCCGCCACTTTGAGTACAACTTGCAGATCTTCGAGCAACATATTGCCTATCCTTATTTGATAATTAACTAAACATTACGCAGTTTTTAAATACGGTAGCAAATCCTAGTACATCCACCAAGAATATTAGCGCGAACATAGTGCTGTTATAGCACAGCTTTAAAGTCTCATTTGTTAATAACAATTTGAAAATCTTATAATCTGTGCACCAACCCGCTTTAAAAAAGCGCTAAGCAAGAGTATCTTAAGCTAAAGAATGGATGTTCAGGCTAAAAAGCCAAAGGAATAAATATGACCCCAACGCTACTAAAAATTGCTTTTATTGCTGTCGGTATTTTTATTGTCTACAAATTAATTTTCAGCGGCAAAAAAGGCTTAACCATTTTTGAAATGCATTTTAAAGATGGCCGGCTCAACTCTCATAAAGGCAAAATTCCTGAAAAATTTGCTAAAGACTGCCGTGCAATAGCCAAAGCAAACAAGCTGACTTGCACAGTAAGAGCGGAAAAGCTAAATGGTGTACGATTACATATATCTGCAAATGTGTGCGACAAAATAACTCAAAACATTCGTAATATGTTCCCATTTGAGTACTACGATAAAAAACAAATAGATAACAGCCGTAAGGCTTCATAGCAGTGTATTAGATTGAAGGCATGAAATAGGTTATGTCTTCTTTACTCTCTTCAAGATTTAACGGTTTGAACATGAACCGCATCGCGATTTTAGTTATAAATGGTTAAGCCGTAGAGTCGTCTTGGAATATTAAAACCCATGCGCGCTATTCAACAGTTCGCTTACTCGCGTGCACAAAAATAGGAAACAATACGAACCAAGTACAAAATGAAATCACCCCAGTGATCCAATAGCCCAGTGGTATCCTGGTAGCTTCGCAATAAGCCCCGACTAAATAACTCACACAACCTGCAATACCACCGAGTACAGCATTAAGATACACCGGCTGCTTTTGGGCAAATGAAAAACTGTAGCGTAACGCAATCGCAAAGTGGCACCAAAGTAACATAAGCCAATATGGCGCCTCACTAAAATGAAACACACCAGAATTTATCAGCAAGCCATCAACCGCAATGCCAATCATGGCCACTTTTAGCATAAAAATAAAGTCTGACAACATTTGGTTTGATAGCAAAAAATGAAACATCAGCAAGCTAAAACTGTAGGCTAAAGCTTCGTTCATAAACAAAACCGACGTCCACCACGCCACAATATACAAAACCAAGTTTTGTATATTGACATATTGCAATCTAATTTTATTTATTGCGGCCAGCAGCATACTAGTTCCCTTAATGTGCCCGACGTAATTCAAGTCTCGCTGCAGCTATAAAAGTACGCCCATGGCGCAGTTATAACGCATCAGTCACTGTCACAGAGGTAAAAACACCGCATCCCTACAGCTATAGCCACCATAGCTAAACCTCTGATATTTTCCAAGGATTTCATACTTTTTTAGTGAAAAACATCTCAGTATTTTTTAAGTAATAGAGCCTTTACTCATTAGCGATTGTCAGCAGCTTTGCGCCGTAGCATTATTTTCTGCCAAACACCCCTTGGTAACAATGAAAATAACTTTAAAATAAGGGTAAAACGGCGTGGGAAATGTATTTCTTGCTCCCCCTTTGCTAAGCCCTGCCTGATAGCGATTGATGCTTGCTCAGGTGTTTGCTGCATTGGCATCGCAAAGTCATTTTTGTCGGTCAACGGGGTTTTTACAAAACCTGGGCAAATTACGCTTACATCAATACCATGCGGTTTAAGATCAATAAGTAAACTGCTCGCCAAATATTGAATCGCCGCCTTCGAAGCGCCATAAGCTTCTGCACGAGGAAACGGTAAATAAACGGCACTTGAGCTCATTAGCGCAACCCGCCCACCAGCCTTAATTAATGGTAAAAATGCTGCTAAACAATGCCCCATTGAAATCACATTGGTTTGTATCACTCGCTCAAAGAGCTGCCCATCAAAATGTAATGGGTCATTTATGTATTCACAGGTTCCGGCATTGAGAATAACGAGATCAAACGTAACTTGTTCAACCTCTTTTAAAGCGGTGGCTTGCGCAGCAATGGCTTCGGCATCATTAACATCAAACACCCGTTGATGCGCTCCGGTGAGCTGACTCAGCCTTTGCTCATCTCGACCACAAGCATAAACCTTCCAGCCCTGCTGCAGATAGTCGAGGGATAATTGCAATCCAATACCTGAACTTGCCCCTGTGATCAGCACGCACTGCTGAGTTTTTGATGTTGAACCCACAGCATTCATTTCCCGACCCTCGATTTAACAAAGCCGATTAAACCGCCGACAAAAGGCAACTGCTCATACAGCATGGCTCCGAGGTCAAAGTAGTCTTGGTGCAAACTCACTTTGTCGGAGTAAGTTAACAGGCTTACCCCCTCTACACTGAAAACATTACCTGAGTTCAACTTGGGGTGAACCAAATTCATGGTCCACTTTAGCGCAGCACGATTCGAGTCACGCACAACATCATGAATAACAAAATCAATAGATTCAACATTTTGATACAGGGAGTGAAAATATTCAGAAAGAGAGCTTAAACCCGCTATTTTATGCAACGGATCACTAAAGCGAACCTGTTCGCTGTATATGTGCGGTAGCAGCTGCAAATTATCTTTATTAAGTTTTTGGTAAATATAGACAAAACGGTCGATTATGTCGTCTGGCATGTTATCAACCGCCTGAGCAGGGGTTGCTAGGTCAGCTGATGAAGCAGCCATTGTTGAACCTGTAGAGCTTGTCATCCGAAGATCTCCTTATCTAAATCGACTGCCTTAGCACTACCGCCACGCTTCATTGCAGCTAACTCTGTTAGCGCACGTACCCGAGCAAACTTATGCTCAACGATAGGGGCAATATAGTGATTATCTGTAAACCGTTGCTCTTGAGTCGGTATTTTAAGTTTATGAATTAACTTTAAATCAACGCTCGCCAGCTCTGGCAGATAACTACGGATAAACTCACCTGTAGGATCAAACTTTTCGCACTGAGTAATTGGGTTGAACACCCTAAAATAAGGCTGGGCATCACAACCTGTGCCTGCAGACCATTGCCAGCCGCCATTGTTAGCAGCCAGATCACCATCAATGAGTTGTTGTCTAAAGTATCGCTCGCCCCAGCGCCAATCAATGAGCAAGTGCTTGGTCAAAAAGCTGGCAACGACCATTCGCAGTCGATTGTGCATCCAACCAGTCTGGTTCAACTGGCGCATTGCGGCATCAACTAACGGGTACCCAGTTAAGCCATCACACCAAGCTTTAAACTCTGTTTCATTGTTACGCCAATGCACATTGTCAGCAAATTGATTAAAGTTTTGCGCTTTAGAAAGCCGAGGAAAAGCAACCAACAAATGGCGGTAAAATTCTCTCCAAATAATTTCGTTTAACCAACTGCGTCCAGGGCTTTCATCATGAACTAGAGCATCGGGGTAGTGACTCAATAACGCCACCACACATTGGCGTGGACTCAGTATTCCAACGGCTAAGTAAGCCGAAATATGGCTGGTTCCATCAATGGCAGGGAAATCTCGGCTGGCTTTATACTCAGCCGCTTTGGTCATCGCAAATAATCGCAATTGTGCCAGCGCGGCCTCTTCGCCAATGGCCCATGCCTTACTGCTGACTTTAGGAACATCAAGCACTATCGGCTCAGGCGTGGCAATCGGCTTAGTCATTGCATTAGGAGCGTTAAGCGTTTGTATAGGCTTAGCTCTGGCCATTTCACGCCATTTTTTAGCAAAAGGGGTAAACACTTTATACATTTGCCCCGATAAATTAAGCACACTTAACGGCGCTAATAAACAGTGCTGCTGATGGAGAACTAAGCTTACCTTTGCTGCGACCGCTTGATCACGCTGACACTCATTAAATTCAGGCTCACTGCTGGCAAAAACCCGGTCTACCTGCCATTGCTGTATGTACTGAGCTAAAAAAGCAGGAATGAGGGAAAACGTATCGAGGTGCCTAACCTCCAGTGGGATCCCCAGCGCGGCAAGCTGCACAGCTAGCTGATTAAGCTGGCGCTCAATAAAGTCTAATTGAATGGCGGCAACATCATGTATTAACCACTGCGTTGGAGTGGCAATATAAATGGCACGCACGGAGCGACCTTCACGCGCGGCATGTTCGCAGGCAGCGACTAAGGTTTGGTTGTCTTGCAATCGAAGATCGCTGCGAAACCACATCAGAGTGTGTGCCTGTTTGCTTACTAAATCATTCATATTATATCCCACCGTTCCAACTTAATTCACTGCTCATTGAGGGTCATGTTGCACTATGTCACTCACGCTTAAATGACTTAACTGCAGATCTTGGTTAATACCTTTAGCGTATATCCCCACAAGATGAACCCTGTCTGGGTGAGTTTGCATCAGCAATTTAAGTGCGCGTGTATCGTGCTTACTAAATTGTGGGTGGGCAATCACCAGTATTCGATAATATGCCATTCTTTGAGTAAGCAAATCTAACTCACTGAGGCGGCTAACCTGCAATGGTTGATGCTTGATGTTATAAGCACTTAACTCAGCAGATAGCAGTAGCGGACTCCAATGTGCTTCAGAAGCAATGCTGACTAACAATGTGGCTGGCATACTGCATTGCAATAGCGTTAGTCGCGGTGCAGAAAAATACGCGGCTAACTCACTGCGTACCCAAGCTCGAACTATCGCGGCGTCTACCCGCTCAGCCATTGTGTTGTCATACTCACCTAACCAAGGCCAATAAAGACAATTTTTCAGAATCGCAAATGGATACATCGCGCTCAGCTCGGTTAACTTTTTGTGTAGCGCACTGGCGTCAAGAGCAATACAACATTGATTTAAAAACAAGATATTTGCTTGCCAATAACTGACTTCTTCAGGCTTTAATTGCGCGTTTTGCAGTAACGAATTAGCCGCAACTTGTCTCACAGAGCTGTTGAGCAGCGGTTTGACTTTACTGATCGCAACACCCTTATTAAGCCAATATAGGATCTCTTTTATTTGCGACAGATGCTGCGAACTATAAAGCCGATGCCCCTTGTCAGTTCGCTTAGGTATGACCAAGCCAAAGCGTCGCTGCCACGCTCTTAACGTGACAGGATTAACGCCGGTAACCTCTGCAGCTTCACCAATGCTAAACCACTTAGCATTATTGCTAACCGGTGGTTCAGCGAGCTTGTTTAATGGCATTTTTGCCCGCCTTTTAGTATGCGTAACGTAGCTTTAGTTCTTGCGGATGCGGGTTTAAGTAGACTTGATTTTCAATGTAAGGCTTTGGATATTCACGCACATAATGGTTAATCAGCGTAATAGGAACCAAGATCGGCAATAAGCCTTCGTTATACTTCAATATGGTTTCTGTTAACTCTTCTTTTTGGGTACTCGACAATTGCTTTTTGAAATAGCCTTGCATGTGCTGCAGCGCACTTGTGTGGTTTTTGCGGGTGGCTTTGATTTTTAAAATCGTCATAAACCCATTAAAATACTCGGCGGCAATTTGGTCTAAATCACCACTCATGTCTGCCAGTAATGGGCCTAATTCACGGTACAATTTAGGGCAATGCGCCATCAACATGTATTTATAGCGGGCATGAAAATTTAAGATGTTGCTCTTGGTAAAGCCTGACGCTTTTAAACAGTGCCAATCGTGATAAGCATAAACACGAGTGAAAAAGTTTTCACGTATGGGTAAGTCGTGTAAACGTCCCTCCTCTTCAACGGGTAATAGAGGGTAGCGCTCCATTAATTTTCGTGCGTACACGCCCACACCAGATTTCCAGCCATTGTTGGTACCGACTTTGTATTCGATCACGCGTTCCATGCCACATGTTGGCGATTTTGCACAAAGGATGTAGCCACCTAGAAAATCAAGCTGCTCAACTTTATTGCTGCTAAATTCATTCAATTTATCAGTAACATCAATCGAACCATCGGCACTTTTCACCAAAATAACATCGCCGTCTTTTTCAAGGCGAATCGTCTTTCTTGGCGCGCCCATGCCAATCGCCATTTCAGGGCAAACGGGCACATAATCAAAGTGAGGAGCTATCTCTTTACGGCAGTAACTAGAGGATTTATGGCCACCGTCGTAGCGGACTTTCTCCCCCAGTAGGCAGGCGCTGATCCCGATTTGAATTTTGTCTGGATTAAAATGGCTCATGATGTTACTCCCTTAATTTACAAGTCATTACGGCAGGCACCTATACAAAGATCACATTTTTGTACAAGTATGTAACTTAGTATGGCACCTGCTTAATTCTCCGTCTGTCTAAATCGAATTTAAGGCATAAAAAAACGCCAACGGTTAGCTGACGTTTCAATGGGCAAATAAGGTGTAATTCAAGCGTTAACGCCCTTTATGCGCAAACCTTTCCAAGCCCCACACTAATAAAATACCGGCAAGCATTGCGACAACCGCAGCGCTCAGCAATGATGGCTCACCAGTAACATGTTCATAATTAAAAGGAGATAATACTCGCTCATCAAGCGGTACTAACTCACCTTTAGAGTTTTCACGAAAGCTTAAGGTTTCTTTCCATGGCCATATCTTACCTAAGGTC